>CAMMJA010000013.1 GCA_946497145.1 uncultured Mycoplasmatota bacterium
TACTTACTAATTGTGGTGTAGAATAAGATCCGGTTCCTTTTTTATAACTAATTTTTACTTGATCTCTTCTCAACATTTCACTTGGAATGCTAGTATCTTCTTCTAATTTTATTCGATACATCGCATCTACTGTCCCGGTATTCTTGATCGTAAAAGTATAGGGACTTGTTTCTAACCCCTTTTCATCACTCAAAGGATACGTATTATCTAATACAATGTTACTTCCTTCGGTAAACGTAATATCAAATATTCCCGCTACTACAGTATGTTCTTTATCCCCTTTTACTACCGTTGTAAATACGGCATAACTTGTTCCTATAAACACTAAAATTCCTAACGCAATCACACCTATCATCATCAAGAGTTGTCGTTTTGCTTTCTTTCGGTTTTTAGCAATTTTCTCTTCATCACGTTTTATCGTCACTTTGGTATTCGCCATATCGCTCCACCTGCCTTTGTCTATTCTAGTTTTATTGTACCATAATTTGCAAAAAAAAGAAAGACCTGATATCATTTATTATCAAATAACAGATATATAATACATCATGACACTTTCATAAAATATGCATAAAAAAAGAAAATCAAATTTATTATAAAATTTCATTTTCTTTATTAATTTGTTCTATCTTTTTTTACTATTGGTTCTTACTTTTTAACATAGCAAGTTTTTCTTGTTCTTCTTTTAGTTTCTTTCGATCTAATTCTACGACATGACTTGGTGCTTTGTTTACATAATTTTCATTTTGTAACAGTACACTTCGTCTTTGAATCGATTGTTCTAACTGCTTGATTTCCTGTTGTATTTGTTCCTTGTTTTCTTGCTTGTTCTCGATATAATAAACAATGGTAATATAAGGAGATTGATACTTACTTTCCGCTTGATTTTCTTGTTTTGTGGTTACGATTTGTTCTTCTTTGATTTTAAGTTGTGAACAGTAAATTGGAAGTAATTCATCCGATGTTTGAATCCATACTTTCGATTCTTTGGTTACTCCACTTGTTACTTTTAAATTACGAATAGAAACCACGTCTTCTAAAATCTTATCTAACTTGGCAGCGTCTTCTAAATAAAATTCTGTCTCAACAAAGGAAGGATAAGACGCAATCATGATCGATTCTGCCTCTTTCCATGGTAACATTTGATAAATTTCTTCTGTCACATAAGGCATGAATGGATGTAACATTTTTAAAATCATCGTCAACGTATCGAGCAGTACACTTTTGGTCGTATTGGTTAAACTATGTTTCGTAAGTTCGATGTACCAATCACAAAAATCTTCCCAAATAAAGCGATAAAGCGTATTTCCTACATTGTGAAATTCGTACTTTTCCATGTTCTTTCTTACTTCTTTGATGACTTGATTTCGTTTGGTCAACATCCACTTATCCGAAAGTGACAACTCTTTCATTCCGTAATCTTCATATGCAAAATTTTCTAAGTTCATCAGTACAAAACGAGAAGCATTCCATAGTTTGTTAATGAAGTTCCAACTTGATTTTACTTTATCTTCATCGTATCGCAAATCCATTCCAGGAGCCGAGTTAGTCGTTAAGAAAAATCTTAATGCATCTGCCCCATACGTATCGATCACTTCCATTGGATCGATTCCATTTCCTAATGACTTACTCATCTTTCTTCCTTGTTTATCGCGAATCAATCCGTGAATCAAACAATCTTTAAATGGTCTTTGGTGCGTAAACTCTAGTCCTTGGAATGTCATACGATTGACCCAGAATGGAATGATATCATAACCAGTCACTAGCAAACTATTGGGATAATATCGTTTGAAATCTTCTGTTTCTTCCGGCCAGCCAAGGGTACTAAATGGCCACAAGGCACTACTGAACCAAGTATCTAGCACATCGGGATCTTGTACCCATCCCTCTTCTTCTGGTGCCTTTTCTCCTACGTATACTTGATCATCTTTGTACCATGCTGGAATACGGTGTCCCCACCACAATTGTCTCGAAATACACCAATCGTAAGTAATTTCCATCCAGTGATTCATGATTTTTTCAAAACGATTTGGAACAAAATGTACTTTGGTTTCTTTTTGTTTTTGATTTTCAAGTACTTGATCAGCAAGAGGTCTCATTTTGACAAACCATTGCTTGGATAGATACGGTTCTACCATGACATTGGTTCTCTCTGAATGACCAACCGAATGTATCATTGGTTCAATCTTGATCAATAGATCTTGATCTTTTAAATCTTCTACCAATTTTTCTCTACACGCAAAACGATCCATTCCTTGATAAATACCAGCATTTTCATTCATCGTTCCGTCTGGATTCATAACGATGATTCGCTCTAAATTATGACGGTTTCCCACTTCAAAATCGTTTGGATCATGTGCTGGGGTAATCTTAACAACTCCCGTTCCAAATTCAGGATCAGCGTGATCATCTGCAACGATAGGTATTAACTTATTCACAATTGGCAAAACAACTTTTTTTCCAATCAAATGTTGATATCGTTCATCATCAGGATTGACAGCAACTGCTGTATCTCCAAACAACGTTTCTGGTCTTGTCGTCGCTACTTCCAAATAGTCACTACTATTTTCAATGAAATACTTGATATGATAAAAAGCGCCTTCTACGTCTTTATAAATTACCTCTTCATTGGATAAAGCCGTCATGGCTTCTGGATCCCAATTGATAATTCTTTCTCCTTGATAGATCAATCCCTTATTATATAAGTCGACAAACACTTTGTTAACCGCTTTCGAAAGACCTTGATCCAATGTAAAACGTTCTTTGGAATAGTCCAAACTAAGTCCCATTTTAGCCCACTGTTCATGAATATTTTTGGCATACTCTTCTTTCCATTCCCAAGCATGTTTCAACCATTCTTCTCGATCCATCTCTCGTGGCTTGATTCCCATATCTTTCAACTTTTTGTCTACTTTGGCTTGGGTTGCAATACCAGCATGGTCCATTCCTGGCAACCACAAAGCATCATATCCATCCATTCTTTTGTAACGGATCATAATATCTTGTAACGTCGTGTTCCAAGCATGTCCTAGGTGTAGTTTACCCGTAACATTAGGAGGGGGAATCACAATACAATACGGTTTTTTCGTCTTATCTTTTCCTGATTCAAACAAATGATGTTCTAACCAAAACTCGTATTTTCCTTCTTCTACTGTTTTAAAATCATATTTTTTATCTAACATAATCTCACTCCTTTTGAAGTATAAAAAAACGTCCTTCTCATAAGGACGAATTTATTTCGCGGTACCACCTTAGTTTATATCTCTCGATATACGCTCAAATCTCTTAACGCGAGATACGTCATTCTCTATTTACTTAAGAATGCAACTCCATTGCTACCTTCTACTATCTTCTTATTCGTTTTCACCAACCACGAACTCTCTAGTAAAGAATAATAGTATACTCCTCAACTTCTTCGTTTTCTATTCGTATTATATAGTAAATTTTTCATTTTGACAATACTTTTTATACTAATAAAATGAATGGATCTTTGAGTGTTCCTTGACCTGAAGAAATCTTCGTATCACTTTTTAAATACAAAGATGGTCGAACGTAATAACTAAGAGTAAGCGGCGTAGAGTCGCTTCCAATTCCATGGGAATAAATGATATTCATAGATTGATCTTTGTAATAAGGAGTTAGTGTCCAATATCCTTTTCCTACATCTGCTGATACAAATTGACCAGAAAGCATTTCACCTACTGCTGGAAGACCAATTTTAGCATCTACTACACAATCGCTACAAAAGATTGCGATATAATCGGACGAAAAATCCATCTCGCCTATGTACCACGGTCCTTCTGTCAATAAATTTCGATATTTGCTATCTATGGTTTTGATCCATTCTGAGTTCAAATAGTAACCAATATTTGTAGTCGAAGTTGGCGAAAACTCTGTAGATACTTTCGTATCAAATCGTCTTCTATCTGGTAAAAAATCAACTTTGGTCAATTTGATTCTTCCATCATCATCAGAGTAAACAATACGATAAAGTTCATCATCAAACTTGACATATTCGCCACTATAACGCGTATTTAAAAGCGTACCAGAACTTGGCTTATCCGTATCACCTACGAAACGATAAGGATTGTCTTTGGTCCCTGAACCAGTTTGAATCTTCACATTCCCTTTTACAGTGATAACAGGACGTACACCCATAGAATTTTCTAAAGGGTTAAATCGATCCAATACAGAACTATGGTGAATACTATTAATCTTTTGCGAATCATATGCATCATACAAACCACTCGTCAAGCCGTTGAACAAATAATTTTGTCCACCATTTTGGGCTCGTTCCACTTCTGATTTGGAAAGCAACGTTATGTTATCTACTTGTAAAAATTTAGAACGTTCGCGCAATGTTCCCCTAAAACCATCTATTCTTGCATCATTCAACCAATTTTTGACATAACCGTTATTGTAATCTGTACTTCCAGAAGTATACGGCATCGTCGTCATATTCCACTGTGTTACCATACGAATCGAATTATCTTTGGTATCAATACTAATGACACGCCATAATTTACCACTGTACCACACATAGTTATTTTCACAGCCACCTTTTAAATAATTGATTAGACCATACGACTGTTTTTGACAATTTGCTCCAATTCTATTTTCATCGAATACGACGTCGGCAAGTTCCTTGGATGTCGACGGAACTTCATAGGTACAAGAATTTGTCGGAATATCTTTGGTTTCATAAACTGTTTTTTTAGAACTTTTTTCCTGACACTGTATGTAGGCATTCATATCTTCGTTGCTATCTTGATTTTTTTTGGTAATGCGTACTTTACTATTTTTGTTGATACAATCGATTTTTTCATCATCAAATGGCTTAAGTAAATCTGCATCAATCAATTCCTGTGCTGTAATTTCTAAACAACCAGACCAATTAACACCCGCTAAATCTACTTCTTTTTGATCGTAGTAAAGTTTGGCTGCTTCTAGTAATGTTTGCTCATAATATGTATATTCTTTGTCTTCATTTCTTCGCAACAATTGTGTAACCGAAGGAAACACAATCACCAAAATAACCCCCATGATGGCAAGTACGACCAACATTTCTACCAATGTAAAACCCAACTTACTTTGTTTCATTCTTTTTCACCTATTCTTATTACCTCGATTATATCATTTTTTAAACGAAAAAAAAAGCATATTTCTATGCTAGTAAGCAATGACTTCTAAATCTGTTTCACGAAGATCTTGTTGCTTATCTTTGGGTATTACGACTGTCTTGTCATCCCCATCAGAAATATAACGATTTTTTTCTAATAGTTTAAATGTCATTTCGATATCAAACTCTGTACCATCGTGATCATAGGCACGTACACGCTTTAAAAATTGGGGAGTAAAATCAACATCAAAAGGTGACCATTCTGCTTCCCAGCCCACTCTTAATGCTGCTTTCGTCGTATATGTTTTATCTTCATATTTACTATTTAAAATGACATTGTAGTTTTCATGACTCATTTTATATGGTGAACCAAAAGGAAGAGCAACAATATTTACATATTTGTTTGGAATGATCGTATCAAGCAAAGCATAAATACCCGCAACTTCTTCATTCGATTCTTGTTGATCGATTTGCATAAAATCTGGATGCGTCAACGTATGATTGCCGATATCATAACCGTGTTCTACCAACCATTTTAAAATATCTTCGTCGTACTCTGGTTGCTGAAACAACGTTTCATTGACGAAAAAAGTTGCCGTAACATTAAAATCAGGATATTTCTCTTTAAATTCTTCTAAAATTCCTACCGCACAATCAGGATCAATTTCTAATTTTCCATCTTTTTTTCCTAAAACCTTAAAGTTGTTTTCCTTCCCATCATCAAACGTTAAAATAATTGGACTTTTCCCAAACGGAACATCAATTTTTCCATCTACATAATCACTAAGACGAATCATACGATAGCCACTTTGATAATAAAACTCTAAATCGTCTCGAAACGATTCCGTCGTACGATTATAACCATCTTTGTCTACATTACCACCGGTATATTCTGTTTCACTATCTTTCATGTTTTCAATTCCGTGGTACATCATGATAGGAACTTTCCCCAGTTCGTCGATGTTGTTTTCCTGATACTCTTCTATCGGCACTTTCCCTTTGGATACCGTCAAAACCAAATCATCATTCGGATGAATCACACTATCTTTTTTGATGCTTTGTTCCATAATTTCATCTTTTGGAATCTCACTACTATATTCGTAGACGATTTTTAACTTCAGGTTTTCTTCCTTGGCATATTCTTTTCCTTCAGAAGCAGTAGTGTGAACCAGATCCTGCATCCTGACCACTTTCTCTTTTCCAGTTAATTGTTTTACACCAAAAGAAATTCCTACAACCAACACTATCAATATCAATAGTAACCCTACAACCCTTTTTTTCCTCAACTTCATACCTATCCTACTTTCTACTGTTATTATATCACGGAATAAAAAAAATAACACGAAAAAAATTATTTTCGCATAAACTATCATAGGTGATTGTTGTGTTCGGAAAAAGAAAAGGTCATGGTTTTTTCTGTCGGTGTGAAATTTGCAAATTAAAAAGAAGACAAAGTATGCTCTACCTTGCTTCTTTGATCGCTTTGGTTATCATTATTTTTTATCAAGCTATTTTAACTATTTTTATCACTACTAAGTTAAATGCTGTCTTACTTTTTATTGAACTATGCTGTCTGTTCGTGGGCTTGATTCGTATTTTGTTTTGAAATCAATGCGTTGGTTTTATCCATATAAATGAAAAATTCAGAAATTTCTTGACACTTTTTAAATTCTTCTTGATCTAAGACAATTTTTTCCGGAATCGAAAGCAGTAAAAACAACAATGTTTTTTCTTCTTCCAACAATGGATATTTACTTTCATAGATTTGAAGTAAGGAAACAAAATCTAAATCATAGTAATGTCTTTTATAAAAATGATAAAAATCATAGATAGGAAGATCGATTTTCGCATGATCCCAACTGATTAAATAAGCATGTTCTGACTTGATAAAGTGATTTAATTCTAGTGCGTTGTGTGTCATCACATATCGCTGATTTTTTTTACTCGTAATCAATTGGTACCAATGCTCTAAAGCGTTTTTACAAAAGTAAATAGCACTATAAATTCTACTGATATTGCGCATTAGCAAATATTCGCTAGGCGACATGTAAACATTATTTTCAATTGTATTTTGTAAATCAAAATAATATTGTTCTAAATATTGCAGTTTTGAACTAGTTTCTTCATAAAAATTTTTTACGTCATCTAAATCAACCTCTTTATAAAAGGTTGTTTTATTGTGTAATAAACTCATAAGATACATAAGATCGACGGCTTTTTGTTCTTTGGGCATCGTAAACTCTATCACATATGGAAAAATCTCGTAACTATCGTGATTTATATCGTTGATAGGACGTGGAAAGCAATCGAAATTTCGCGATAATAAATATTGATAAACGTTACTTTTGTCCATTCTTTTTTTTGGTTTCATTACAAATGTTCCATGATCGGTATCTATCAGTTTCACACTTTTTATGATAGTGTACTTTTTAGGACAAAGTCCATATTTATCTAATAATTCTGTCGTTTTATGCATCAGAAGACATTGTCGATGGAACGATGAGTTTAGTTCCTAGGGCTAAATCGTCTAAATTGTTATATTTGGCTAATTGTTCTTTTGAACAGTGGTAGCGATCTAGAATCTGATCTAATGTATCGTTTTCTCTTACAATATATACAGAATAGGTTGCAAACGTTTCATCGGTATCTTTGAATGCTGAAAAAATAGAGTTGATATCACTAGAATCTTTTTTTGGTGTTACTTCCACTACTTTCTCTTGTTTTGATTCATTCTTGATGTCATCGACTGTCACAGTAGGTGCTTCATCTTGTAAAATAGGCACTTCATTATCTAACATCTCTTGTTCCTTCACTTCTTCTCTCAAATCTTCTTTTTCTAGATGACTTTTGATCACTTCTTCCTCTAAAGAAATTTCCTCCTTCGCTGGCAATATTTCTTTTCTTTCTTCTTCTACTCCATCTAACAATACATCGATATTTACTTTTAAGACATCATCGTTGATGATTTCATAATAAAAATCATCAATTTCAATTTTACTATTTTTGACATCATAATGATCTGCCACCTCAATATCGACAGGTAGACGATATTCAAAATCTTCTTCTATTTGACTGGCCTCGGTCATTTTGTAAGTACCACTTACGATCAAATCACCACGAATGGTCGATTCTGTTTCAAACTTTAACGTGTGCTCCAAAGAAATACTGGTAATTTCGCCAATCATTGTCCGAAAGACGATCTCCTTATGAAAAGGAATAACTTGTTTCATACTAATTCTCCTTTCTTTCATTTCAATTATATGAAAAAAAAGATAATCTAGTACAAAAAAAGATCTTACGATCTTTCATATTGTTGGATCTGATGCAATGTATCGTGTGCCAACTTTTTATATTGTTTATGATCAGAATTTTCGTTTTTAGTGTGTAATGATTGTTGAATAATTTCTTTTGTTACATTCAAAAATTCTGGATTTTGTCGATATAACTCTGGCCATGAGGTAAGAAAAGAATTGGTAGAAGATAAAAAGCCACATTCTTGAAAAAAGTATTCATATTGTTGATTGACCAAACCATCATAGACAACATAGTCAAAACTTAACAAATTTAAAAACTGAGAAAGAGAAATCGTAAAGTTCTTACCAGCCATATGGTAACGACGAAGCATCAATTGATCTGTAATATATGGAATCAAAAGTTCGTCTTTTTCTTCTTGAGTTAAATTGCGAATAGCTGCTAAATTTCGTAAAATCATATTACCTAAATTTCTACTTTCTGCATCAGGATATATAAATCGGAGTTCATTATTTACCTCATCGATCTTATCTAACATATCATCGTCTAGAGCAAAGAAAGATGATTCTTCCTTAATCACATACAAAATGCCATATAGTAGATCTTTAAAATCGTCTGCTGATTGGTATGCTTCCATAAAATCTTTTTTGGTAAAATTTAATAGTTGAAATTTCAAAGAAATTAAAATTTCTTGTTTCTTATCATTGGTCATACTCTAACCTCTTTCTTGTTGAATAGTTGTTCATAAATTTCTTCATAGTCCGTTACTAAGTGAATGGTTAAGTCGTTTATGATTTCTTTTGGAACATCATCCAAATCAGGTTCGTTTTCCAAAGGTAGATATACTTCTTTGATCCCACTACGATGTGCACCAATCAACTTTTCTTTTAACCCACCGATAGGAAGTATTTTTCCCCTTAATGTAATTTCCCCCGTCATGGCAATGGTCGAATCAACAGGTGCTTGCTTAAATAAACTAATGAGCGTCGTGGTAAGTGTAATTCCTGCACTTGGTCCTTCCTTATTCACAGCGCCTTCTGGAACATGAATATGAATGTCATTTTCATTTAATATATGTGAATCGATATCAAATTCTTCGGCTCTAGATTTTACATAACTAAAAGCAATGTGGGCCGATTCTTTCATCACTTCACCCAAAGAGCCGGTCAAAATCAAATTACCAGTTCCTTTATAATACGTCGCTTCAATCGGTAAAATGTCACCACCAAAAACGGTATAAGCCATCCCATTTACTAGTCCAATATTTTGATCGTTTTCTTTTTCCATGTAATGATATTTTTTCTTACCTAACAATTTTTCTACCAAAACCACATCTACTTCGTAAAAAGCAATTTCTTTATTCAACAGTAGATTTTTGACAATTTTACGCAGAATAGATGCAATGACTCGTTCTAAATCACGTACCCCTGCTTCTTTGGTATAATGGCGAATTAACATGAGTATGGCTTCTTTTTGAAATTGTACTTGTAACTCTGTTAAACCGTGCTCTTCTAATTGTTTGGGAATGATATAATTCGTCGCAATATCTAATTTTTCATATTCGGTATAAGAAGAAATTTCGATCATTTCCAAACGATCTTTCAATTCTTCTGGAATTTGTTCTTGATAGTTGGCTGTCGCGATAAACATAACTTTTGATAAATCAAAGTCCTCTTCAATATAGTGATCAGAAAAGTGACTGTTTTGTTCTGGATCCAATACTTCCAAAAGACAACTTGCTGGGTCGCCTTTGATATCTTTGGTCATCTTGTCGATTTCGTCGATGATAAACACAGGATTGCTGCTGCCGGCTTTTCGCATACCCTGAATGATTCTACCAGGACTTGCTCCGATATAAGTACGTCTATGTCCGATGATTTCGGCTTCGTCATTGATTCCTCCTACGGATATTTTGGTAAACTTTCTTCCTAAACTTTTGGCAATGCTCATTGCAAGAGAGGTTTTTCCTACTCCAGGAGGACCCATCAAGCAAATGATCGGACTTCTTGACTGTTTCGTATTTTGTTGTACAGCCAAGTATTCTAAAATACGATTTTTTACTTTTTCTAGTCCATAATGAGTAGAATCTAAAATATGTTTTACTTTTGTTAAATCGGTATTATCTTTGGTATGATAACACCAAGGAAGATGCAACAACCATTCGATGTAGTCACGAATGATACCTACTTCTGGAGAATTCGGATTGGCCATTTCATAACGATGCAATTCTAACTTGAGACGATCTTTTACTTTAGGGTTGCATTTTAAGGTACTAATCTTTTTACGTAGTACTTCTATTTCGTCTTCTTTGCTGCTTCCTTCTCCTAATTCTTCTTTGATCACTTTAATTTTTTCTCGAAGAACAAACTGCTTTTGACTTTCATCTAACTCTTTTACAACCTTCTCTTCAATTTTCTTTTCTAATTCCATGACCTGTATATCTTGATTCATATCATCAATCAACATTTGGACTCTTTTAGTAGGATCAATTTCATTGATATAAAGTAATTTTCTCTCTAATGTAGTTGGAAAAAAACTTACTACAATATCAGTAACTTTGTTTAAATCTTGTAGTCCTGTTATTTGAGAAATCACGGCATTGCTCATGTACGGTACATTATTAACATAAAGTTCTAACTGCTTCATCAAACTACGAATGTAGGCGAGTTCTTTCTTTGCTTCTAATTTTTCTGGATATACGGCTTCTACTGTTGCTTCATACAATTGATCTTCCAAGTGATAAGAAGATACACGAGCACGTAAAATCCCCTCTAATACCACACGTGTTTTCCCATTTGGCATGTCCATTTTCATTTTCATGCGTGCAATGACTCCAATTTGTGGTAAATCCGTGACATCGGGATTCACTTCTAACGTATCGTTTGGTGTCACTACTAAAATATGATTGTCATAATAAGCAGAAGAAAGAGAAAACAATTGTTTTTCTTCTAATTGTTCTACTTCAATCCGTGCTTCTCCAGATGGAAAAAGAACCATATTTCTAACGATTAGTACTGGCAATTTCGTTTTCAATATGGTCACCTCCACAAATTTAAGATTGCTTTTTATTATAATGATTTTTTTGTAAAAAAACAAGTAGTTTAAGAAACGAAACAAAAAAAACTTGAGAAGAAATTTTTCCCAAGTATTATTGCTTTACTTTTCTTTTTTCTTGGTCTTTCTGATAAGATCTTTCTCGTTGTTCTATGTACTTTAACGTTCGTTTGGCCGTCTTGCGATATTTACGATCTACATCTTGTTCTAGTCCATATAGGATCATATCTTTACTTTCCTCAAGTAACAACGGCTCTTCTTTATATACTTCCGGAAAGAGCGTAAGCGTATAATTGATCGTCGATAAGACATCCAAATTACCAATTAAATTCTTTGTTTGATTATTTAACAACGCTTGCATGTTGGTATAATCTAATCTTGCTTGACGTAACTGTTCTGCCACTGATAATTCTAGACAGTTTGGCTTCGTCCTTACCAGAGTAATCCATTGATAGTAATCATCGCGGAGTCGATAGTTTCCGTACCACTGATTGATTATTTTCTCTAAATCTCTATGAATGTACTGAGCCATGTATCGATTTTCCGCTTTGCCATCGGTTTTAATATAGTCAAGATTGTCTTTCACACAAAAAAAGATACGATTGTTCATAAGAAGAAAAAGTGGCTCTTTTTGTAGCAAAATAGCTATATCGGTTAACCATTGTGCTTGATCCTCATCCGATTTTGGTACATCTTCAAATTTTACTTGATATATTAAATTCTGTTTTGTCTTTAATACTTGCATCATCATCTCTAACACTATACCACGTCCTTTGTAGATTATATTATATCGCATCTTAAAAAAAATTACAAGAAAAAAATGCAACAGATGCATTTTATTCTTGATTCCACTGTTTTAATTGTTCGATTACTTTACGCATTTCTAAGTCGTACTGAATCATATCCAAACCACCGAAGTTCTTTAAGAATTCGTCTTTTGGCATTTGATATTTGTTGGCTAATTCTTCGGCTTCTTTTTCTGCTTCTTCCATCGTTACTTCGATTTTTTCCAAGTTCATAATCTCTTCTAACATTAAACGATAAAGGACATGAGAGAATGCCTCTTTTTCCATTTGAGCACGTAGATCTTTTTCTGTTATTTTCGTAAATTGATAGTAGACATCCAAAGAAATTCCTTGCATTTTCATTTGTTCTTCAAAACGTCCCATCAAACGATCGATTTCTTCTTCTACCATTTCCTCTGGAATATCAACTTCTGTATTTTTACCAATTTCTTCTAACAAGTGATCGATATATTGATTTTCTTGATCCATATCTTTTTGGGCTTTGATGTTGGCTTCGATCTCATCCATCAATTTTTCTTTGGTATCAATTCCTTCTAAGCCCAAGTCAGCAAAGAAATCAGCATCTAATTCGCGTGCGACTTTTTCTTTGATTTCATTTACTTTTACTTTAAATGTTACTTCTTTTCCTTTTAATTCTTCACTGACATAATCTTCTGGGAACGTTACTTTGATTTCCTTTTCTTCCCCTGTCTTCATACCGATCAACTGTTCTTCAAAACCTGGAATAAACGTGTGACTACCAATTTCTAAAGAATAGTTTTCTCCTTTTCCACCATCAAATGCTACCCCGTCTTTGAATCCTTCAAAATCGATGACAGCAATATTTCCTTCCTCTACGGTTCCTTCTTCTTTGGTCACTACTTCTTGATATCTTTCTAACAAATGATGAAGTTCATGTTCTACTTCTTCCTTCGTTACCTCTACTTCTTCTTTCTTAATTCCAAGTCCTTTGTATTTTTTAACTTTTACTTCTGGTTTGGTAACAATCTTAAATACAAATTCTACTCCGTTTTCATCGATACTTTTCAAATCTACGTTTGGTTGTACCACTGGAATTACTTTGTTGTCTTCCAACGCCTTCTGATAAGCATCTTGCAATACGTAATCAGCACCTTCTAAAAACAAAGATTCTTTACCAAATTTCTTCTCGTACAAATCTCTTGGTACTTTTCCTTTACGAAAGCCGTCGACTTTTACTTCTTTAACTTTTTTATCAAAGGATTTATCTAACGCTTTTTTCCACGCATCTCCATCAATTTTTACCGTAATTTCTAATACATTTTTATTTTTTGCCATATATTTCCCTCCAATATGTCTTATTATAATATATTTCTTAATAAACAACAAGCATTTTCCTAAGAAAAAACAGTACGTAAGTACTATTTTATTTCCGTAATTTCAATTTCATAGGTTCCATTAGGACTATCGACTGTGACGATGTCGCCTACCTTATGATTTAATAGGGCTTTCGCGATAGGACTTTCATTTGAAATCTTGCTTTCAAACGGATTTGCCTCTTGGCTTCCCACGATACGATATTCGTCTTCATCATCTGGATCATCTATATATTTGATTGCAACAGTACTACCAAGTCCAACGACATCTTTCGATATTTCTTTGATGATTACAGCATTTTCAAGCATTTTTTCAATTGTTTTAATGCGTCCTTCTAGTTGCGCTTGTTCGTTTTTTGCCGCATCGTAATCAGCATTTTCAGACAAATCACCCAACGATCTTGCCTCTTTGATGGCTTGGATGTTTTCAGGACGTTTTACGTTAATTAACACATCTAGTTCTTTTTTTAATTCATCTAGTCCTTCCTGTGTTAAATAAACTGGTTTTCTGTCACCCATTTTCTTCACCTCTAATTTCATAATATCTCTAAAAGGATACTACAAAAAGAAAAAAAAGTCAATCTTTTTCTTTCTAATTTCACAATCTGTTGTTATCATATGCCCAATAGAAAAAAAGATTACTTTTTATTTATCTGCTTAAGGAAAAAGTCGTCGGTCATGCCACTTAAAAAATCGATCACTTGACGTTTTGGATTCGTGTTATTCAAATAACGAGCATCCATCGTATCCAAAAACAACGTATAGATAATACTTTTTTTATTCTGTTTTTTTATATCGTCATAATAACGAAGAAACAGTTTCTCCATACCCTCACGATAACGATCTTCTTCCTTCTTACTTAAGGCATTGTGATAAATATGCTGATAATTAAAATTCTTTAACTTATTTAATGTATAGAATACTTCGTCACTTAGTTTGATGTACGGTTTTCCATAACTTTCTTTAATGATATCTAAAATGATGTGGTTTATGATATCACGATTGTTGTTTCCTAAGACATTGACAATTTCAATCGGAATTTCCTTTCGCTCGAACAAGCCCAAGGTGATGGCATCTTCAATATCGCGCCCAATGTAAGCGATGATATCAGAAATACGTACCACACATCCTTCTAATGTCATGGGTTGCATTTTTTTAGAAATCGTCTCATCGTGATAACTGTTTCGATATTCTTCCAAAAATTCATCCTTCGTTTTTTCTTTCGGTTGATAGATTGGATGCAGCATCTCCCCGTTGTGACACATGATACCATCTAGCACTTGCACCGTTAAGTTAAGTCCTAGTCCATGATTTTCTATTTCCATATAGTTTCTTACACTTTGAATATTGTGGGCAAACGTCTCATTCAGTTCACGCTTACAAATGTCGTTTAAAATACTTTCGCCACGATGACCGATCGGCGTATGACCAATGTCGTGTCCTAAGGCAATGGCTTCGATCAAATCTTCGTTTAAACCAAGTGCTCTTCCAATGGTTCTTGCAATTTTACTCACAAATTGAACATGGACGATTCTTTTACTGATGTGATCGTTTTCTTGATAAGAGTACACTTGTGTTTTATCCGCATAACGCGTATACGACAAAGCATAAATAATACGATCGGTATCATGAAAAAAGGCAGGTCTGATATCTTCTGGTTCCTCTTGAAACCGAATGGCCTCTTGACTCTTAGTCGCATAAGGAGCCAAATGTTCTTCCCTTATTAAAAAGTTTTTCTGCACATCTATCATAATTCATCCTCTTTCTTGTCTTTATTTAGTATGTTTGTGTTGTTTGATCAATTGTTTAATTTCTTTATGATCCGTTCCAAACACGTAAGAATAATTGTTCAAAAATTGTTGAAATTGTGAATTTGAAAATGTTTGCATATAATTTTCAACGTCTTCTTTTCTAGCAAAACGTTTTGGTAAAAAAAGTTTTTCATCCGTGTAAAGACAAAAACCAAATTCATTCATGTCTTCCTCGATGGTCTTTTTATCCCCTTTGCTGTTTCCTAACAAACGAATGGGCGTCTCACTCATAATTTCGCTACACTTTCCCATACCATAACTTACGATGACGTTTTCTAAACGCATCCCTCTATTTTCTTCTTCAAATTGGACCATAACTGGTACATTATAAAACTTCACTTTTTTCACTTCCCTTCCAACGCATCATCGAATTTGGTTCAATTTCTTCATCACAGTAGATATGTAAAACTTCTTCTGGATGTCTTGCCACTTCGATTGGTTGCATTTCTTCATTGTAAAGTTCTTGGATCACCAAAGGAACAACTTTGCCACTTGGCATAAATATTTCCACTTGATCTCCTACTTGAAAATAATTTCTTTGACGCATCGTCAAACATTTTGTTTTTTCTTCGTACGATAAGACAAGGGCTAAGAAATCTTGATTAGATAACTCTTGTCTTCCCGTATAATATTGATCTTGCCACGTTGCTTCTTTGGTAAAATAGTGACTGCTGGTTTCTCGATTAGCTACGCGACTTAAAATTTCATCTTGTTCTTTTAATAGTTCATCGGTTAAAGTATTGTTGTAATAAGCGTCGATAATCTTTCGGTAACTACCAATTACCGTTGCTAAATAGTATAAAGAACGCATTCTTCCTTCTACTTTTAAAGAAGTCACGCCGATTTCGATCATGTCTTTAATGTAATGTGCCATATTCAAATCTTTGGTCGCCATCGTAAACTTTTCTTTTTGTCCTTCTACATCAAATGCAAATCGACAAACTTGACTACAGCCACCACGATTGGAGTCACGATTGGTCACATAGTTCGATAACGCACAACGCCCACTGTAACAAGTGCACATCGCTCCATGAATGAAACATTCGATATCCACTTGGGTCTTTTGAATGATTTCTTTAATCTGTTCTTTGGATAGTTCTCTTGCTAAAACAACTCGATCGATGCCTTCTTGTTTTAAAAACTCGATTGCTTTGCTGTTGGTGGTAGAGTTTTGCGTACTCATGTGTACTTCTACTTGCGGAAAATGTTCTTTGATATAAGAGATGATAAATGGATCACTGACGATGAATGCATCGATTCCTGCTTCTACTACTTGTTCGATATACGACTCTACTTGATCGATATCTTCGTTATGAAAGACAATGTTCAAAGTAAGATACACTTTTTTGTTGCACACATGAGCAAACTGACATCCTTCTTTGATTTCTTCGATGCTAAAATTGTTGGCATTGGCTCTTAAACTGTACTCCTGTCCGCCAATATATACAGCATCTGCCCCATAAAGCAAAGTAATTTTTAAACGTTCTAAATCTCCAGCCGGAGACAACAACTCAACTTTTTTCATTTTTTTTCACCTTATAAATTGTTTTTTGATAAAAGAAACCCGTATGATCACTTCCCATTTTTTGACTCATCCGCACCACCCAATCCTGTTTTTCTTCATCGGACTTGGTTTTCCATGTTTCATTCATCGTCACAAAAGAAGAGACCATTTCCAAAAACAAAGATGAATCTGTTCCTTCTTCTTTTAAAATTCCATAAGGAAAATCATGCTTTAACATTTCCAAATAGGGCTTGCTTCCATTTAAGAGTATTTCACTAAAAAACGTCGTTCCTAATTCGTTTTCTTTGATTTTATAACGTTGTTTACTAACCGGCTCTGTTACCGTTAGTTCATTTGGTATCGTCTGCTTTAAAAACGTACCATAGTTATGAAGTAATTTTCGTTTAGAATGGGCAACTACCGGATATCCATAGAGCAAAGCCATGCAGGTTATCTGACTTTTTTCTTTGATTTCCAGCATTTCATCTAACGTAATTTCAGAAGACAAATAAGCATATTTGACACCTTTGTGGTAGTAGTACTCACACGTTTTATAGTTGGTTACCATATGGGTCTGATTCCATACTAAATCCACTTTTAATTGTAATTCTTGTTTTAATTTTAAAAGAGCAAAATCATAAAAGAGAATTCCCGTAATGTTCATGGCATCTAATGCCAACAAATGTTTCTTCAAAAGAGAAAGATCGCTATCGTAGATCATCTTATCAAGCGATACAAATATTTCTAAATCTGGAAAGTTCTTTTTAACAGTTTCAATCTCGTCAATCGTATGAGTCAAAGCAAAATCATTACAAAAGTCACGTAGTCCTAACAACAGACCCTTGGCTCCTGCTTTTTGGTACGCATCATACTGTTTGGTATTAGGTTGCACAATGAGTTTCACAAGAATACACCTCTTTTCCCCAATAGTATAACGTATTTGTCCAAAAAAGAAAAGAAAGAATTTCTTCTTTCTATTGTTTCTCACTTACCGTGATACCATCTCCTATTTTATAGAAGGTGGTTTTAAATTCTTTGTTTTCTTTTAGAAAAGTAATGTATTGTTTAATTTTTCGCACCAAAGAACGTAAGTTATGGCTTTTGATTTCACTTTCATCTTTAGCAACATAGCCATGAAAATCGATGTTATCGGTAATAATGTATCCCTTGTCCATTAAATTTTTTTCAAACTTTTCAAAGAAACGAATGTTCTGTCCTTTGGCTGCATCGATGAAGATCAAATCGAATTTATCGTTTAAATTCACATCTAAGGCATCTTTAAAAATCAAAGTAATGCGATGTTCCAAATTCAGTTTTTTAATGTTTTTTAGGGCCTCTAAATAACGTTCTTCATCTCGTTCAATCGAAGTAATTTTTAAATTCGGATTGGCTAATGCCATCATGATAGCCGAATAACCAATGGCTGTTCCAATTTCCAAAACATTGGTAATCTGGTGTTTGATGACGAAAGTCGTCAAAAAATCAATTCCTTCATCCACCATAATGGGAACACGATGATCTAACGCATATGCTTTAATTTCTCTTATTTCACTGTAAATATTTCCTACCATGGCCAATCTCCTTTGCTTTTGATCTCATCGATCACTGCTAAATGTTCTTGTTCTGTTTTGGTGAAGTACACATTCTTGTACTTGTCAGCAACAAAGTAATAATAATCGTGCTCCTTCGGCATCACACTTCCTAGTATGCTGTTTTTCGATGGATTGCAAATAGGTCCTACTGGAAGTTTTCCTGCCATTTCTATACTTCTAGTATTATAAGGATTATACTTGGCATAGTCAACATTATCGTTACAATTTTCGATATCTATTTGAAATGCATAACACGCTGTTACGTCACTTCCCAAAGACCAACCCGCATCGAGTCGATTGTAAAACACTTGGGCAATCATATCTCGATCGTCATCATTTACGCCTTCTAATTCTACGATGGAAGCCAAAGTCAACAACTGATGAATCGTAAAAGAACTCTTCTTGATCTCTTGTTCTTCTTCCTTTAACACCTTTCCCATCTCATCTAGCATCGTCGTAATGATCTCTTCTATACTGACATCTTTGCTAGCAAACTGATACGTATTGGGAAACAAGTATCCTTCCAAAGGATAGTAAATCTCTTCATTTTTAATTTCATCCGTTAAAAACCAATATTTTTCTATCAAAGAATCAATAAAGATATCATCTTGCATTTTGTCCATGACTTCTTCGTAACTATGACTCGTTTTTTCAGAAATTAATGTGGCAATTTGCCGAACGTTCATCCCCTCTTGAAACGTAATGGTCACATTATCTGGATTATAGTTGTTGCCTTCTGTCAAAATACCTACAATTTCTTTTAAATTCATATTTTTATCTAGTTCATAAACCGAGGCCTTTAAATTGGACTTCCCTGTCAACTTTAAATAAAGAACAAAAAAATTTTTAGAATGGATCAAATCGTTTTCTTTTAAAATTTTGCCAATTTCTATCGTTCCTGTTCCACTAGGAATTTCAACTGTTACTTTTTCGCTTGTTTTACTCATGGGACTGATTTGATATTGGTACACACCACCAACAGTAACCAAACCACCACCTAAAACGGCAAGTGATATGATCAACGCCCTTTTTACTTTTTTCTTTAATCTCATACTACACTCCTCTAGAACAAAGAACGAGCGTATTATTGCTCGTCGTTATCATTTTTTTGATTGTTCATCTCTTCTTGTAAGGTGTTGAGAATGGTTTCGATGATCTTCCATTCTTTTTCTGTTTCAATTGGTTCTAGTTTGGTCTCCTGATCGTTGGGATCGTAAATTGATGCAAATACTTGAATGTTTCCTTTATCATCTTTAGAATTATCCGTATAAACAATGTAATTTTTTCCCGTTTCATCGCTTTCAAATGTAAATAGTACATGACAAACGATCTCTTTTCCATCTTCTCCTAATACTGTGAACGTATTTTTTTCCATTTTATATTCTCCTTTTTCTATCTAAATAACTTTGTAATATTATAGTAGCAGCCATCGAATCTATGACTTTTTTGCGTTTTTTTCTAGAAGTATCATTCAAGAGCAAAAGATTTTCTGCTTGCCTAGTCGTCAAGCGTTCATCTTCTAGATGTACAGGAATTTGCAATTTGCTTTCCAGTTGTTTTTGAAACCAAATGCTCAGTTTTCCTTTTTCTCCTACATCGTTGTTCATGTGCTTCGGAAATCCTAAAACAATTTCGTCGATTGCGTGTTCTCGTACCAACTTTTCTACTTGTAAAATCAAAGATGCATAATCTTCGTTGTGCCGAATTACCGTATAGTTGCTCGCAATCAAACCCGTTGGATCACTCATCGCAACACCTAACGTTTTGGAGCCCAAATCTAGTCCTAAATAACGCATTATTGTTGTTTTTGAAACTCTTTCAATAAAACTTCGATGACTTTGGAACGATCCAAACGCGTCATTTTGTTACGGGCTTCTTTGTGACTCGAAATATAACCGGGATCTCCACTGATCAAGTACCCAACCAACTGATTGGTAGGATTATAACCTCGCTCTTCAAGGGCATCCCATACTTCTTTTAAGGTATCACGAACAAATTCCGTATTGAACTCATCAATGCTAAAAAGATGCGTGGTATTTTGTCCCATAGTATCACCTCACTATAATATTTCTAAACTTATTTTAACATTGTTTATTATCTTACGCAAGTTATGTCGCAAAAAAACAAACGTCTTTTTACGTTTGTTTTCTATTTTACATAGACAAGTCCCATATATAGTAAAAAGGCAGTAAACAAAATCGTGACGATGAGACCGTTAATTTGTTCAAACTTGCTACTTTTGTACTTAACTCCTAACGTGATAGTCATCAAAATACCACCAATTAAGCCACCAATGTGAGCAGCATTGTCGATTCCTGTCATGATAAAACCAAGCAATAAATTTAAAACAATCAAAGGGATAATTTGGCTTTTTACGACATTCCCTAAATAAACACGATAGTGGTAGCCAAAATACAAAAGACCACCCATCAAACCAAAGATAGCACCACTTGCTCCAATGGATGCACCATTACCATTAAATACAATAGATAGCAAACTGGCTGTAATGGCACTAAAGAAATAAATGGCGGTAAAACGCGCTTTCCCTAAAAAACTTTCTAGTTGACTGCCGATGACAAACAATGCATAACAGTTAAACAACAAATGGAAAATGCTACCGTGTAAGAATGCTCCTGTTAGCAATCGATAATACTGTCCTATTCGAATGCTCGGACCATGAACGCAAAAAGCATTTAATATCTCATCATAATTACCAAACAACCACGAAAGAAAGAAAATGGCTACATTTAAAAAGATCAAAGTATATGTAACAATCGGTTTCTTCGGTTTAAATACCTCTTCCATTTTCTCAGAATCACTTTTGTTGTGTTCATTGATGTCAGAAGTAATTTTTAAAAATAGTTGCATTCCTTCTCCATTGTAAGTTAATTTTTTTACAATATCCGGAAAAACATGATTAATGCTTTCATATTTCAGTAAATCTTTTTCCTCAAATACTTTTACACAATCGATATCTTTTACAGATTCTAAATCGACATAGTCTCCTAAATCTGTAAAAATACTTAGGGTGTTCAAATGAAACGATAATGTTTTGGCTTTAATTTTACGCATGATGCGCTTCGTTTTGAACAAATCAAATTCAAACTGTTCATTGTTGTGGATATAATTGGATACAATACGGACAATTTTATAATCTTGATTCAAATTCTCTAACCAAATTTCGTTTTCTACCCCTTGCAAAATAATCGGGTTATAGTTTTTCTCGGTAATAAAGTAATGCAACAATTTCATGGTGATCAAATTTTTTCTATCTAAAATTTCTTCGTTCATCGGCTTTTTCTCCTTTAACAATACTATTATTATATCTTAAAACATAGAATATGGAAAGAGGTGTTAGAAATGAAAAAAGTTTTATTGTTTTTGATCCTTCTACTTCCATGGTTTTTCTCATCTTTGTTTCCTTTCGACTATAGTTTTTACGAAACACTTAACTTGCCTTTTTTTGCACCGCCTAGTTTTCTCTTTGGCATCGTATGGGCTATTGTCTATCTTGGCATTGCCATAAGCAGTTATCAAATTGTAAGTAAGTATGGAATCAAAGATACTCCCAAAAGTTACAAAATCAAACTACTCATCAACTACTTGTGGAACCAATCGTTTCCGTTTCTCTTCTTTGGACTCAAGAGTCCATTTTGGGGGTTGGTCGCAACAGTTGGAACCTTTATCAGCAGTTTGTTTCTTTATGAAGAAACATCAAAATTAAACGAAAAAAGTACCAACTTTCTCAATTTGTACATCTTGTGGGGACTATTTGCTACCGTTCTTGCCTTCACGACTTACGTGTTAAACATTGCGTAAACGATCTAACCACTCTTGAAACTCGCAAGGCAACTCAGATGTAAAATACATTTCTTTGTGTGTAATTGGGTGAAGAAAGCGAATGCTTTTCGAATGAAGCAACTGATGAAAATCAGTTGTTTTTTTGTGTTTTCCATAGACAGGATCGTTGACGATCGGATGTCCAATATAGGCCATATGAACTCTAATTTGATGTGTTCTACCTGTTTCCAATTTACATTCTACCAATGTTTCATTAGCAAATCGTTCTAAAACTCTAAAGTGTGTAATCGCATCTTTGCTGTTTTCATCGGTTACCATCATCTTTTGTCGATTGTTCACATCTCTTCCAATCGGTGCATGAATGGTTCCACTTTCATGCATGATCACGCCATCAACCAAAGCCCAGTACTTTCGCTCCACTTCTTTGTTTTGAATCATTTTAGCCAATAAATCATGCACTTCATCGGTTTTAGCAACCAACATCAAACCGCTCGTATCTTTGTCCAAACGATGTACAATACCAGGACGAATGGGATCTTTTCGAGATTTTAAATCAAAGTGATAAAGCAACGCATTGACTAACGTATGACTGTAATTTCCAGGTGCTGGATGCACTACCATACCACTTTTTTTATTGACCACTAACAAATACTCGTCTTCATAGACGATATCCAAAGGAATGTTTTCTTTTTCTATTTTAATTTCAAACTTCAAATCATCGTGGATCACAATTTCGTCACCAATTTTCACTTGATAACTAGCATGTTCTACTTTATCATTTACGAAAACAAGACCGTTTTTAATCAATTTTTGAATTTTACTCCTCGTAACCGGAAGAACTTCAGCAAGATACTGATCTAACCTAAGATTTTCTTTTTCTACTTCGATGTTCATGCAACTCACTCCTTATCATTTCATATAACAACAAGAAAATACCGATAACTATCCCGATATCTGCTAGATTAAAAACAGGAAAATTATAGCCAAAAATGTGAAAATCTAAATAATCAATGACATGGTTATGTAAGATACGATCGATCAAATTTCCCATCATACCACCCATTAAAAGACCATAACCCAAAACTGAAACTTTCGTAAACGTCGCTTCTTTTTGTAGATAACGATTTAATAAAATCAAAGCAAGCGCACCAATCAAAATCAAGATGAACGTTTGATTGTTCAAGATTCCCCATGCTGCACCTTCGTTTTGAATGTAATGAATTTGAAAAAAGTTTGGGATAACAGCAATACTCTCTAGTACTTGCATGTTTTTGGTTATGATAAACTTAATCATTTGATCTAATAATAATACGATAAAACTAACAAGATAAATTTTATCCTTCTTCACGAAAATCACCAGCAACATTATATCATATCTATTAACTTTCATACAAAGAAAAACAGATTACTCTGTTTTTCTTTTATATTTCTTCGATTTTCATAAAATTAGTATTGTTTAAACTGGCTGGGAACCCTCCAGTGATAATAATTTGATCATGTGCATGTAGTTGTAATGCTTGAATGGCTTCTCTTTTACAACTATCGACGATTTCATCTGTGGATAAATATTCGTTTACTAATTTAGGATAAATACCAAAATAAAGAGCTAGAGATCTTACGGTATCTTCATTAGGACTAGTCGCGATGATCGGACATTTTGGTCGAAAGCGACTAATCTTTTTTGCCGTATAACCAGAATTTGTCGATGCCACGATGGCTTTTAGAGAAAGACGATTGGCACTATCGACAACAGAATAGGCAATCGATGACGTAACATCCTGCTTTTCACTACGCATAGCATTTTCTAATAAAGAAATATAGTCCATATCTTCTTCAGCACTGATGATGATTTTACGCATCATTTCTACAGTCTCTACCGGATAGTTTCCAATGGTTGTCTCACCTGAAAGCATGATGGCATCACTTCCATCGATGACTGCATTATAGACATCACTTACTTCAGCTCTTGTTGGCTTACTGTCAATTTCCATAGTAGACAATAGTTCTGTTGCTACAATGCCAATTTTGTTGGCTTCTTTGGCTTTTTCAATCATAATTTTTTGAATACCAGGTAACTTTTCTACAGGAATCTCTACTCCAAGGTCACCACGCGCCACCATGATTCCATCGCTATCTTTTAATATATCATCAATCTCTTCAATCGCATCGTTATTTTCGATTTTACTGATCAGTTGAATGTGATCATCCCCTAATTCAATTAAGTAATCTGTTACATCTAGTACATCAAAATGACTTCGAACGAATGACAAAGCCAAAAAATCAACCTTTTCTTCTACAGCAAAACGAATATCTTCTTTATCTTTTTCTGACAAGTAATCCATATTGAAACGAATATTAGGAATATGAACCGTACGATTGCTGTAAACGAATCCCTCTTCTTCTACTACACACAAAAGACAATTTTCCAATTTACTTACGATTCGTAAGACAACTTTACCATCACTCAACAACAGTTTGGTATTGATGCTGACATCTTCTAACAAATTGGCATAGTTGATCGAAAACTCTGTGGATGTTCCCAAAATAGGCATACCATACACTTTTACCTCAGATCCCTTTTTTAAAAAACAAGCATCTTCTTCCATCCTTCCTAAACGAAGTTCTGGTCCATTCGTATCAAACAAAATACCAATCGTTTTTTGATATTCTTGTTCTAATTTTCTTATTTTTTCAATCGCATCATGGCAACTGGAGTGATTCGAGTGTGACAAATTAAATCTAGCCACATCCATTCCTGCTTCTACCATTTTTCTTAAAATGTCTATATGATTACTAGATGGCCCAATGGTACAGATGATTTTCGTTTTTTTCATTCTTTCCCTTCTTTCTTTTCGGCTAATTTTTCTATTTTTTGTACTACCAATTGATAACGATCCAAACGTTTTTCTACCATTCCTGTAACCTTAATTAAATCACCTTTTTCGATATCTGTATATTGCTGATATACTTTCGGAAAAAGGACAAAATCAAAGGTTCCTGTTTCGTCACTTCCATTTATAAAAGCCATTGTTTCCTTATTTTTAGTTTCGATGGTTTTTACTGCTTCCACTAATATCAAAACATCAACTCGTTTACTTAACATGCCACTTAACTGATTGATTGGTACAGCCATTTCATTGATACTTCGATAAGAAGTAACGGGATGACTGCTGATATAAAAACCAAATAGTTCTTTTTCTTGTTGTAACAATACATCTTGTGGATACTCCTCTACTACTTCGATTTCTGGCTTCATCACAAGTGATGGATCCAAATCTTTTACTAGTTCGGCATAGTTGATCAAATGATCCAAGTTCGCAAACAATGTGGCTTTGTTATAACCAAAACTTTTCATACTATCTGATAAAATTAATGCTTCTAACGCTTTTCTTCCCACATTTCGTGAATAGATACGGCCTATAGTATCGTAAAGATCTTCGAATGGTTGTTTACATCTTTCTTTGATAATTTCTGAACTTGCTACACTGCCAATTCCTCGAATATTGGAAAGAGGAAACAAAATACCATTTTCTGTCACTTGGAAAGAATCGGTACTCCTTTTGATATCCGGTTTTAATATTTCGATGTAATTACTTCTTGCTTCTAATAAATACTCTTTTGTTTTTTCTTCACTTCCAATGACACTAGATAATAAATTACTGAAAAAATACGTTGGATATTTGGCCTTCAAATAAGCCATTTTATAAGCAATAATCGAATAGGCAACAGAATGTGAACGGTTAAAACCATAACCTGCAAAATTTAAAATCAATTGAAAAATTTGTCTTACTGTTTCTTTGTCGTGTCCTCTTGCAACGCTTCGCTCGATAAACTTTTCTTCTTCACTTTGTAGCAAGTCGAACTTTTTTTTGCTCATGGCTCTTCGTAAGATATCGGCTTCTCCTAGAGAATAACCCGCTAATACATTGGCTACTTGCATGATTTGTTCTTGATAGATCAAAATTCCATAGGTATTTTCCAAAATGGGTTTTAAAACAGGATCGAGATACGTAATTTCTTCTTTGCCTTGTTTTCTTCTAATGTAAGAATCAATGTTTATGGATGGTCCCGGACGAAACAAGGCAATGGCTGCGAAAATATCTTCAAAAGAAGTCGGCTTTAACTTGCGTAAGAAGTTACGCATACCTGCTGATTCAAATTGGAAAATTCCACTGGTATTGGCCGTCGTAAATATTTGTAAAGCGTCCGGATCATCCAATGGAATTGTTTGAAAAGAAATGTTATCATGCGTATTTTGGTTGATATCTTCGATGATATTCATGATTGTCGTCAAGTTCTTAAGACCCAAAAAGTCCATTTTTAACAAGCCCAACTCTTCTAGATATTCCATAGAATAACCAGTCAAATACATCGATTCATTCTTTTCAAGGGGAATCAAATCATCTAATGGTTCTTCACACATGACAATTCCTGCGGCATGAATCGATGTATGGCGAGGAAAGCCCTCTATTTTACAAGCGATCCGATACATTTTAGTAAGTTGTGAATCACTATCGATTTTCGCTTTAAAAGCAGGAACTTGCCTATAAAAATCAGTTAATTTTTGTTTGGTAATAGAAGGAATAAACTTACATAATTGATCTACTTTATAAAGAGGAATATTTAGTGTTCTAGAAACATCACGAATGGCTTGTTTTACACCTAAAGTACCAAAGGTAATAATTCCAGCAACTCTTTTCTTACCGTATTTCTTTACAACATAATCGATGATCTCGTCACGATAAGCGTCAGGAAAATCGGTATCAATATCCGGCATCGTCACACGTTCTGGATTTAAAAATCGTTCAAACAACAAATTGTATTTTAAGGGATCAATATCGGTGATTCCTAAAGAATAAGATACGAGTGATCCAGCCGCACTTCCCCTACCTGGGCCTACCAAAATATCTTTTTTCTTGGCATATTTAATAAAATCATAAACAACTAAAAAGTAGTTAGAAAATCCCATTTTTTGAATAATCTCTAATTCATAATACAACCGTTTCTGATACTCTTCTGTTACCTTTCCATTTAAACGTTTCATCAAACCCGCCTTAGATAATTCACGAAGATATGCTGCTTCATCTAGTCCTTTTTCACAAGGATATTTGGGTAACATCAGTTTTGCAGTAGGAAACTCTACGTTACAAGAAGAAGCAATCTTATTCGTATGATACAAACCGATATTGGAAATATTAGAAGATACACTCTGATAAAAACTATGATTTCCTTCTTCTATGATCACTTCATCCGCTACACTCTTTCCTTCTTTAATCATAACGAGATATGGCAAATACTCTTTTTCTTCTGGCAATAAATACAAACACTTTGGTAAATAAATCAATTTTTCTTTATAAATAGATAATTTTTGTTCTTGTTCATAGTTTACATATCCAAGATAACTATCTTTTATTATCGTAGAAACTTCCTTAAATAATGTTTCGACACCATTTGCGACAACCGCAATGATTTCTTGATTGTTTGTTTCAAGATCAGCAAGTTGTATGGTTCGCTCACTTTGAATCGTTGCGAGTTTACAGAGCGTCTGATAGCCGGTATAATTTTTGGCATAGACCAAAATAGTTCCTTCTTCTAAAATCAATTCTAGTCCTAAGATAGGTTTGATCCCATTTTTTTTACATTTGTGATAAAACTCCATGGTTCCATACATATTGTTATCGGTAATCGCAACAGAGGAAATATGTTTTTCCTTACACTGTTGAATCAAATCGTCGATGGTAACCAAACTCGATAGTAATGAATAATTGGTTTTGACATATAATGGTGTATACATATTCATCCCCCATTCTAATAATATTTTACCATAAATCAAATAAATTATATAGTTAATATTTGACTTCAAACAAATTCTATGGTAAAGTTATTACGCGAGGAAAACAAAAGGTTAAAGGAGGAAATATCATGGCAGTAAAGGTTACAAATAAAAAACCATTATCTGGAAACAGAAGAAGTCATGCTTTAAATGCAACAAAAAGAAAACAAAATTTAAATCTTCAAGTAGAACGTCTTGCGGATGGAACAAAAGTAAGATTGACTGCAAGAGAAAAAAGAACGTTAAGAAAAGATGAAAAAATTGCTGCTTAAAGCAGTTTTTTTATAACTAAAAAGGAAGCAAATTTTTGCTTCCTTTTTACGTTGTCAAAGTAAATGGATCATTTGGTGTCCCACTACCTC
>CAMMJA010000014.1 GCA_946497145.1 uncultured Mycoplasmatota bacterium
GTTAAACTTTGTTTAACTTTACTTATCATGTATGGCAACTCTTTTAACGAGTTGCTTTTTGATGTATAAAAAGTTATATTCTTAGGAATGTTGTTAAAATTAAGTGATATATGTTATAATCAATATGTTTAAAAATTGTGAGAAATGATTGGTAATAAGGAGATGTTTGTATGGGTGTAAAAGTTCAGAATATTAAGATATGTGAAAATAAAGTAAGCGCTGAAGTAATGGTAAATGGTAATTCTGATATTGTTTGGTATGAGTTTCCAATAAATCAAAAAATAACCAAAAGGCCTGCGAATGCATTCTTTGTCATTTTTTTGCCGATAGCGATGCAATTTGGTGGTGTATTAGAAATCGATGGGGAATTATCAAAAACATGCTATGAAAATTCAAAAACTTATCAGGAAATTTTATTAAAGTGGTTTCCTCAGTTACACAAGGTTGAAATAAAGGCAAATAAAATATCAGAAGATATTGTTTATACGAAAAAGAGGAGAAGTATATCTTGCTTTACGGGAGGTGTTGATGCATTTTATACTTTGATCAAAAATAATTCTGATATTGATGATTTATTGTATGTATGGGGTTTTGATGTTCCATTGAGTGAAGAAAAGTTTTTTAAAAAAGTGGAAAAACATTTATCTTCTGTTGCTAAGAGTTTTAAAAAAAATATAGTTTATGTTAAAACAAATTTAGGTTTTGAGGTTACCAATAAGTATGCTTCTTGGGGAGATTTTTGTTATGGACCAGCAATAGCCAGTGTAATGTTACTTATGTCTGAAGAGTATGATACATGTTTTATGCCGGCATGTAATGATTATTCGGTATTGGTTCCTAGAGGATCGCATATTCTTATTGATCATTTATGGAATTGTGATGGGGTAAAATTTATTTATGATGGTGCGGAGGCCTCAAGAATTGAAAAAGTAGATTTTATTTCTGATAATAAAGAAGTTCAAAAAAACTTAAGAGTATGTTATACCAGTCGAGATGAATATAATTGTTGTGAGTGTGAAAAGTGTATTAGAACGATGGCTAGTATAGAAGCGTTGGGAAAGACAGGACTAATTAAAACTTTTCCTAAAAAACTTGACATAAATGAAATGGATCATATTGTATTAAAAAATGAACCAGAAATGCGATTTGCAGAATCAACGATGCAAGTAGCGTTAAAAAATAAAAAAATAGATTTGGCTAATCATATTCATAACCAAATTATCAACTATCGGGCAAACTTATTATTTGAGGAATTAAATAGGGATTTTGATGTTATTGCTAATTCAGATAATTTTGTCGATCAAACGAGCAAAATTTTAAATTGGCATATTCGTAATAATACAAAATATGTTTTTAGAAAAACTTTAAAAATGATCGCAAAGAAAAGTGTTGCATTTATTAAGAAAGATAAAGTGTCATAATGTATAAGAAACTTACATTTTTATTATTAAGAGATTAAATTTTAGAAGATGATATGGTATCATTGAGATGAGGTGTTATATGAAAAAGAAAAATATTTATATTATTATTATAACTACTATTGCAATTGTTTTATTATTTATCGTTTTATTATTATTGTTGGATCGCATAAATAATCGTTCTATTATTCCAGAAGAAGAGGCGTTAAGTATTGCTCTTCAAGAGGCAAATCTAACTAGGGAAGAAGTGACGATTACTTCGACTAATCGTGATCATGATGATAGAAAATACGAAATAGAATTTTTTGATCAAAACTACGAATACGATATAGAGGTAGATATGGTGACTGGTCGAATCATAAAGATAGAAAAAGATGTAAGAAATGGAAATATTATTGAAAACAATAGTAGTAGCGATCAAATTACTTTAGATGAAGCCAAAGAAGTGGCCATCAATTATTTAAATCTTAATCAGAATGAAGTTACTTTTACGAAAAGTAAATTAGATTTTGAACATGGAACGCTTATTTATGAATTGGAATTTTATGCTTCTGACATGAGTTATGAAATGGATATTAATGCTTATAACAAAGAAATTGTAAGAATAGAAAAAGATAACTTAAACCATAACAATCTTAGTGAAGAATCTGATCGTTATATTGGTAGTTCAAAGGCCAAGGAAATTGCCTTGAATCATGCGAAAATTGATGGGAATGTCATTTGGGAGAGAACAGAGTTTGATTTTGACAATAGAGTAGCCGTATATGAGGTAGAGTTTTATTACAATAATCAAGAATATAATTATGAAATCAATGCGGTAGATGGTAGTGTTATCAAATACGAAATTGATAGAGAAAGTTGGTAAAACAATATGGATCCAATCAAAGTTAGTATTTTGCCCAATCAATTTTTAAAACAGAATGGTACTTTTGATAAAGAGGAAGCCATTCGGTTGTCTGGGAAAATTGCTGGAGTATGTTATGATAAAGAGGGGTTTGCTCATCTTGAAAATGAGCCGGTTGAAAAAACGATGCGCCGTGTTAATATGACGCTTAAAAATGGTCATCATAGTGTATACGATCATATTTTAATCAATTTTAATTTACAAAATATTCCTAAGATTTTAGCGATGGTGTTAAATAACGAACATCAGTATACGACCAGTGAAAAATCGGCTCGTTATACACCAGTAATAAGAAGTGGAGATTCTATTATTACGGAGCAGGAAGAGATTCTTTATCATAAATGGATCGATTTATTCAAAAAGAAAATTGAAATGCAGTATGGTTCTATTTATAATGATGCTAAAATACAGAAGTTGGCGCAAGAAAACGCTAGATATTTGGTTACGGTGTTCATGCCGACACAAATGATTTATTCTACTTCTTTAAGGCAAATGAATTATCTAGCATCTTGGATGCAAGAATATATTGAGCAAAGTGATCCTAATGATTTATTTGAACAAACCTTAGCATCTTCCATGCAACAATTGCAAATGGAACTTTTTCGGCTGAACGTGTTAGAAGATGGACTGATGCGTAATGACAAGTATCGTAGTTTTTCTTTGTTTGGTCATAATTTAAATCGAAAAGAAGAACATTTTGGTGACGTTTATTCTACTTTATATAAGGGATCTTTTGCGCAACTTGCCCAGGCACAAAGGCATCGTACACTGGATTATCAAATGGAACGATTTGATTCAAAAGAATACTTTGTACCTCCTATTATTCAAGATGATATGGCTTTGGTAGAAGAATGGCTTGCTGATATAGAGTTAGTGAAAGATGTGTATCCACAAGGTGAATTGGTACAAATCAGTGAAATGGGGAAATATGAAGATTTTATTTTGAAGTGTAAAGAAAGGTTGTGTACGTCTAGTCAACTTGAAATTATGTTACAAACGAAAGAAACGTTATTACAATATAAGCAGGAATTACAGAAAAACAATAGTCCACTTGCTAAAGATATTTTGAAGTATACGCATGGAGCAAGATGTACCTTTCCTGATTTTACATGTTCTTCTGATTGTAAGTTTAAAGAGGGAAAGCAATTGATTCGAAAAATTTAGTGTTGATGAAAGAGAAACCTTGCTGTTTCTTTTTTTGATGCAGATGTTTCTTTTTGTGTGTGAACAATAGTAATGAGAAGATGTCAAAATGTGTCATTTTCTTTGAGATGATGTTAAGATCATGCTATAATGATAATAAGGAGTGAATATCGTGAAGAAAGTAATGGGAAATATCAATGAACAAAAAATAGTAGATCAAATTAGAATGTTAGGAGTCGACATGATTCACGAAGCAAACAGTGGGCATCCTGGTATTGTGTTAGGCGCAGCACCGATTCTTTATACGTTATATGCCCACCACTTGAAGTTTTGGAAAGAAGATCCGAATTGGATTAACCGCGATCGTTTTGTTTTGTCGGCAGGGCATGGATCAGCGTTGTTGTATGCCACTTTGTTTATGGCAGGGTTTGATTTATCGATCGATGATTTGAAAAATTTTAGACAGATTGATTCGATTACACCGGGACATCCCGAATACAAGGTAACGCCAGGAGTCGATATGACAACAGGGCCACTGGGACAGGGATTTGCAAGTGCAGTTGGGATGGCAATGGCTGAGCGCTATTTGGCTAATACCTATAACAAACACAAAGAAAATATAATGGATCATTATACGTATGTTCTTTGTGGAGATGGCGATCTTATGGAAGGAATTTCTTATGAGGCCGCTAGTTTGGCAGGAACACTTAAACTACATAAATTGATTGTGTTATACGATTCGAATAACATTTCTTTAGATGGAAAGACCGATATGACTTTTAATGAGAATATTGTCGAACGTTTTGAAGCATTGGGTTGGAGTGTGATTACAGTTCCGAATGGGGAAGATATTGGCGCGATCGACAAGGCAATTTCTAAAGCAAAACAAAATTTAGAAAAACCAACGTTAATTCAAGTGAAGACGACGATTGGGAAGTATTCCAAATGGCAAGGGACCAGTGAAGTACATGGGAAACCACTTACTACAGATGATATTAGTGCTATGAAACAAAAGTTGGATATTCGCGATATTCCGTTTACCGTATCTAACGATGCGATGCATGATTTTCAAAGTTTAATTGAAGAGCGAATGGAAGGGGCTTATCAAGAGTGGCAAGAACGCTTTGATTCTTTGGATAAAAAAGTAAAATCACAATTTCAAGAATTACAAGAAAGTAACGTTATTTACTCTTGGAAAGATTTCAGTTATGAATTTCCAAAGCAAGGAATGGAAGCACCTCGCGTTACTTCAGGAAAGATTTTAAATGAAATAGCCAAACAGTTTCCTCATTTCTTAGGAGGAAGCGCCGATGTTAGTAGTTCCACTAAGACATATTTAAACGATTTAGGAGATTTTGGTCGCGATAATTATTTGGGACGCAATATTTGGTTTGGAGTTCGTGAACATGCGATGGGTGCTATTTTAAATGGATTGGCATTATCTGGACTTCGTCCATTTGGATCTTGTTTTTTATCTTTCTCTGATTATTTAAAACCAGCGCTTCGTATGTCTTGTTTGATGAATTTACCAGTTCTCTATATATTTACACACGATTCTATTCGTGTTGGAGAGGACGGTCCTACTCATCAGCCAGTAGAGCAGTTAGTAAGTTTGCGGGCCATTCCGAATTTAGAAGTATTTCGTCCAGCAGATGCGAACGAAGTGATTGGTTCTTACAAAGCGGCTTTAGAAAACGGAAGTAATCCAACCGCAATCGTCTTAGGTCGAAACGATGTGATGGTCCAAGAAGTCACCAGCATCAATGACGTTTCAAAAGGTGGTTATATTGTCAAAGAATACGATAAAAATTTAAGTGGCATCATCATCGCAACAGGAGAAGAGTTAGAATTAGCACTTAAAGTGCGCGAACGTTTGTCCCAAAAAGGAATTGACATTCGCGTGATCAGCATGCCATGTATTGAACGCTTTCGTGCTATGCCAAAAGAATATCAAGAAGAATTGTTGCCAATTGGTGTAAAAGTAGTAGTAATCGAAGCCGCCTCTTCTTATTCTTGGTACGACTTTGTCTATAATGATAAATACTTAATTACCGTCGATACGTTTGGTTATAGTGGTAAGGCAGATGATGTTTCCAAAAAATTTGGTTTTGATCTAGACAGTGTAGAAGAACGCATAGAAAATTTATTAAAATAAAAAACGACAAAATATGACTCTTGTTTTCGTTATCCTAGTGATGGTGATGAAAATGAGAGTTTATTATGTGTTTCCCATGAAAGAAGAATTTGCACAATTATACCAGAATAGTCCTAGAACCCTATACAACATTTTAAGGCAAATTTACTATATGCATAAGGAAGATGTCCACTATGGCTTTAATTTGTTTCAACAGATTATTGAACGAATGGAAAAAAATAAATTAGATCAACAATTGTTTTTGAGATTACATCAAGAGATGGACTATAGTAAAAGAGGTAATTTTCATTATATTAACAATCTTTATCGAGATGAAGTAAGTACGTTGGAAATTAAAAATACGCATATGAAGATTGAAACGAACCATGATTTTTCTTCTTTTTTTCGTATTTTAGATACGGACAGAACAAATTACTTTGTGTGTGATTTTGTAGAACAAGATTATTTTTGGTTGAAAGAAATAAAAACGCTTGTCTAACACATATATATTTAGTAAAATAAGTTTAAGGAGATGATAATATGTTAATGGATATCGTACAAGTAGCCATTGGATTACTCATTGGACTTGTCGTGGGCTTTTTCTTAGCAAGACATTTCATGATGAAATATTTGAAGAAAAATCCTCCAATCAACGAAGAGATGATCAAAAGTTTAATGATGCAGATGGGAAGAAAACCAAGTCAAAAACAAATCAATCAAATGATGAAATCGATGGAAAAATATCAATAACAGGAACCCCTGTTTTTTTTCTTGTCAATTTTTTTGTTTGTGACAAATTATTCATGAAGGATATAACAGTTTATAGTATACTAGAAATGAGGTGATCGTATGAGTCGTATTTTAATCATCGAAGATGATCCGACCATTCAGATGGGGTTATCTTATTATTTGACGCAGGAGGGATTTGCGGTGGATGTCGCCGGTTCTTGTGAAGAAACAAAAGCATTGCTTGAAAAAAGTGAAGATTACCAACTGGCTTTATTGGATCTTTCTCTTCCAGATGGCAATGGATTTGATTTGTTTCAGGAAATTAGAAAAAAGATTTTTCTTCCTGTGATATTTTTAACAGCTGTGGACGATGAAGTGAGCATTGTCATGGGTCTTGATATGGGAGCTGAAGATTATGTGGTCAAACCGTTTAAGGCAAGAGAACTTTTGTCGCGCATCAAACGAGTATTAAGAAACCGTTCTTCTCTTTCTTTTAATATTTTGCACATTGGCTCGATTACGGTGGACATGAAACAAGCCAAAGTAACGAAAAATGGGAAAGATTTGATGCTTACGGCTTTAGAGTATAAAATTTTTTTAATCTTGGTTACCAATCCCAATCAAGTGTTTACCAGAGAACAGATTTTAGCGGATATTTGGGACGTGAATGAAGATTATGTGAACGATAATACACTTACGGTTTACATCAAGCGTTTACGTGAGAAAATCGAAGATGACAAAGATCAACCCAAAATTATTCAAACAGTAAGAGGAATTGGTTACAAAGCGGTGATAGAATGAGAAATAGTCAAGAATTTAAAAAGATTATCAAGCAATTTTTACAAGTAGGATTGGTCGTTTTCGTGGTGGCAATCTTACTTGCTTTGGGTAATATTTCTCTTTATCAACAACATTTTTTAAAACAACAAGCCACTTTAATTGACGCTATTTGCGAAAAACATCCTGAATTAGAAGAAGAAATTATTGGGATTTTAAAAGATGGAACGGGAAATAGCGATGAGGGATTAGAGCGTTTACAACACTATGGTATTGATGAAGATAGCATTCAAACGCTAGAAGTTTCTAAAACTTTACAACGAAACGTCCTTATCTTTTATGTTTTGTCGTTTGTAATTTTGTTTTGTGCAGTAGTTTTGGTATATGTTTGGAACTTGCGATCTTTCTATCGAAAACTAAAACAAATGAACCAATATATTCGTGATGTGTTAAACGATAAGATTACCTTTCATCTTGAAGACTTTGAAGAAGGAACCTTTTCTTTACTTCAAAACGATGTTTATAAAATTACCAATAAATTAAAAGAACAAAATGAAAATATGATCAAAGATAAAAAGTATTTAGAGGAGACGCTGTCCGATATTTCACATCAGTTGAAGACGCCGCTTACGAGTATGTACATGATCAACAATTTGTTAGAGGAAGATCATTTGGATGCCAAAACCAAAAAGGAATTTTTACACAAGAACGAGTTACAATTAGAGCGAATTGAATGGCTGGTTACGTCACTGTTGAAGTTATCGCGTTTAGAAAGTGGTATGATTCAGTTAAAGAAAGAAGAAGTGTATGTAAAAGATTTGATCAAAAGTGCGTTGGAACCGTTGAAGATTCCAATCGAAGTAAAGATGCAAAAAACGATTTTTAAAGGTAATTTAAAAACCAAAGTATGCTGTGATTTTCACTGGACGAAGGAGGCACTGGTTAACATTATTAAAAATGCTCATGAACATACGCCTGAAAAAGGGATGTTGGAGTTTGTTTGGCAAGATAATCCTCTTTATGTTGCAATTATCATTACGGATACAGGAGAAGGAATTGATCCTGATGATTTAAAACATATTTTTGAGCGTTTTTACAAAGGAAAATCGAGTAGCAAAGATTCTATTGGAATAGGTCTTAATATGGCCAAACAAATCATCGATCGACAACAAGGTGACATCAGTGTTCGAAGTATTGTTGGCCAGGGAACAGAGTTTACGATTAAGTTTTATAAAAACCGTGTGTAATTTAATGTGACTAAATTGTAATGAAAATCGTCATAAAACAGTCATAGTATTAAGATATAATGCTAATTAGAGGTGAACGTTATGCATTTGTCGATTAAGCATCAACTGTTTTTAAAAATGGCTACTTCCATTTTTTTGTTACTTGCCATGATTTTCTTGATTGTGTTTTTGTTGGTTCAGTGTTTGAAAAAGGAAGAGGATACTTATTATCCGAACGAAGAAGCAGAAGCACTCATTTTAATTAGTGAAGAACATCCTTGTCCTGAAAACTATTATACACAACTTACTAGTATGGAAGGAAAGATGATTTCTCAAAAAATGAAAGATCATTTAAAAGCCATGATGAAGCAAAGTTGTACGGACTTGGTATGTCTTACTTTAGCAACAGGATACCTAGAAGATGTGTCAGTTTTAGAAGAACCGGATTCCTTAGAGGTATCGAATTGGTTTTTTGAAGAATCATCTTCTTCACAACTAGAACATGAAACAGGACTAGCCATTGACTTTAGTAAAGGGGATCAAACGTCTTCTAATCAGAAAATGTGGGATTGGTTAGAAAACCATGCCCATCTATATGGCTTTATTCGTCATAGTGAAGAGGAACCGTGGCATTATCGGTTTGTCGGAATGGAACATGCTAAAATCATCAAAGAGCAAAACTTAACCTTAGAAACTTATTTACAAACGAATGAGAAAGAGGGGATATAAATGGAAATTTTAAAGGTAGAAAACTTATGTAAAAACTATGGAAAGGGAAATACGTTGGTCAAGGCACTTGATCATGTGTCGTTTTCGGTAGAGAAGGGAGAATTTTTAGCAATCGTTGGTGCTTCTGGAAGTGGCAAAAGTACACTACTTCATATTTTAGGAGGAGTTGATAAACCAACCAGTGGCAAAGTATATGTGGATGGTCAAAATGTTTATCAATTAGATGAGAACAACTTGGCTATTTTTCGTAGACGTCAAGTGGGTTTGATCTATCAATTTTATAATTTAATTCCGATATTAGATGTGAAAGAAAATATTACGCTTCCTATTTTATTAGATAATAAACCGGTCGATCAAGATTACTTGGATGAAATTATCGATACGCTTGGATTACGCAATCGAATTAGCCATTTACCAAATGAATTATCGGGTGGACAACAACAGAGAGTTTCCATTGGTAGAGCGCTGATGAATCGTCCTAGTTTGTTGCTTGCAGATGAACCGACTGGAAATTTGGATTCGAAGTCAAGTAAGGAAATCATCGAGTTATTAAAGATGTCTAATAAAAAGTACAATCAAACGATTATTATGATTACGCACGATCATTCGTTGGCTTTGAACGCAACTCGTATTATTACATTAGACGATGGGAAAATCGTCAGTGATGAAAAGGTGAAGTAGCATGAATATTTTAAATAAATTAACGATAAAGCATTTAAAGATGAATAAAAAACGAACGATTGTCACCATTGTTGGTATCATTCTTTCTACGGCTTTGATGGTTGGAATTGGGGCCATTGCTTCTTCTTTTCGCGATAATGCATTAAAACAAACTATCGAATCAAACGGAGATTATCATGTGAAAATAAGTAACGTTCCTTATGAGAACATCAAGTATATCGAAAATCATATCGACATGAAACGCGCTACTTTTGGACATAGTTTGGGATACGCTTATTTGGAAGATTCTCAAAACGAAGGGAAGCCGTATTTGTATGTGGAAGAGGTGAGTGATAATTACTTTGAAAATATCAAAGTAACACGAGGAAGGTTGCCAGAAAATAATACAGAAATCATTTTATCGGAACATATTCAAAGCAATGCACAAGTCAATTTTGAACTGGGTGATACCATTACTTTAGAGTTGGGAAAGCGTATTGTTCCTGCTGCACTGGGACTTGATGATGTTGATCAAACTTATGGCCTTCAAGAGGGTGAATACTTGTCTATTCAGGATCAAAAGACGTATACGATCGTCGGTTTTATGCCTCGGCTTAACGAAGAACCATATCAAGCACCTGGTTATACTGTTTTGACGAAATTAGATCCTAATACGATGCAGGATGGTATGGTAGTTGACGCTACCATTACATATCAACATATTAACAAGATACATGAAAAAACAGAACAATTAGCAGAATCGATTGGCATTTCGTTTGAAGAAAGTGACGGAGTAAAGTATTTTGATGGTTTGAGTTATAACGAAAGTTTACTTGCTTTTTATGGAGAAAGTTCGTTTGCTGGCATTAATGAAACATTAACTGCTGTTGTTGCTGTTGTACTTTTCCTTATCATGGCAGGGTGTTCGATTGTCATTTACAATTCATTTGCTATTTCGGTTATGGAGCGAAAGAAACAATTTGGTTTGTTCTCTAGTATTGGTGCTACCAAATCACAATTGAAAAAGACGGTGTTTTATGAAGCATTTTTGGTCAGTTTGATCGGTATTCCTTTAGGAGTATTGAGTGGTATTTTCGGTATTTGGATTGTACTTCAAATTACCAATTCTTTGCTTCCTGATGCCTTTAGTTTTCCACTTACGTTGTCACTTTATCCATCGTTTATCATTTTACCAATTATTTACATGATCATAACCATTTTAATCTCGGCTTACCTACCTTCTAGAGCGGCTTCTAAAATCAGTCCAATCGAAGCCATTCGCTTAAATGATGATATTAAGGTCAAACGAAAAACAGTTAAGACCAATCATTTCGTAGAAAAATGCTTTGGAATCGAAGGAGAACTTGCTCGCAAAAACATGAAGCGCAATAAGAAAAAGTATCGTATTACTATTTTAAGTTTGGTGATTAGTATTGTATTGTTTGTATCGTTTTCTACCTTTGTTGAGTATGTCAGTCGTGGAACGAACAGTTTGCTTGAGATTCGTAATTATGATATTATTGTGCAGCAAAATACTTTGGATGAAACAAGCGACGAGATTTATCAAAACATGTTGCAAGTTCCAGGAATCGATAAAAAAATTTCATTTGAGACCGTAATCATGACATTTGATCCTTTGTCTGGTGCGCAAATGTATGGAGATGCTCCAAATACTACTGATGTGATTGTTTTAAATCAGCAAGATTATTTAGATTACTTAGACCGATTAAACTTAAATTCTAAAGATTATGTAGGACAAATACGACCTATTTTGGTCAATCAGATCTCAGAAGTAGATTATGAAAACATGAAGATTAAAAATAGAAAAATCTTCTCGAACAATCAGGAAAAACAGATCACTTTCATGGGAATTTATGATTCTGAAGAGGTGAATTATGAGGAAGCAGTAAGACAAACTTTCCCACTTACGGTTGTTGATGAAATGCCAAGTGAAACCATGGATACTGATTTTGCACAACAGATAAAAATTATTCTTTCAGAAGAGATGATGAATTTAATCGAACAAGATAGTCAAGATTTTACTTGTTGTCATCGTCATACTTCTTTTGTCATTGCTTCGGATCATGCGAAAGTATATGAAGAAATGGAAGCCATTGCAGAAAACATTTTAGGAGAAAATCAATATGAGGTCTATGCATTTGATATGACAGCCAATACTCAGTTACAGAAAAACTTGGTATTTGTCATTGGAATGTTCCTTTATGGTTTTATTGCTTTGGTTACTTTAATTGGTGTAACCAGTGTTTTCAACACCATCCATACATCCATGGCGCTAAGAAGAAAAGAATTTGCTGTTTTGCGTAGTGTTGGTTTGACACCGAAGGGCTTTAATAAGATGTTGTGTTACGAAAGTGTTTTCTATGGGTTAAAGGCATTGCTAATTGGACTTCCAATTTCCTTTGTTATCATTGTTTTGTTCCATTTTATTTTTATGAACGTAGTAAGTTTTACGCATATTTTATTTCCTTGGAAAGCAATTATAATTGCTATTGTGGCAGTATTTTTGATTACTTTCATTACGATGATGTATGCGACACACAAAATCAAGAAAGAAAATATATTGGATGCAATTCGAGAAGAAAACATTTAAAAAGAATGGTAGGGACCATTCTTTTTTGCTATAATAGAATTATAAGATAGAAAAGAGGCAAAGTATGAAATTAGTGAAAGATGTTAATCCTTATATTTTTAGAGGGTACGATATTAGGGGAGTTTATCCTAGTGAAATCAATGAAGATGTAGCGTATACAATAGGAAGATCTTACGGAAGTTACATTAGGGAACATGGAAAAGAAAAATGTGTGATTGGACATGACAATCGTCTTTCTTCTGATTCTTTAACGGAAGCGTTGATCAAAGGGGTAAGAGAGTCAGGTGTAGATGTTGTTTACTTGGGCTTGGTTACGACTCCAATGTACTATTATTCGTGGGAGAAATTGCAGATTCCATCTGGAATCATGGTGACTGCTAGCCATAATCCCAAAGATGATAATGGGTTTAAGTTCAGTTTTGATGAACGGGGAAATGCGAAAGGTGAAATGATTCAAGAATTTTATCGTTATACAGCAGCAGGTAAGTTTCAAGAAGGAAAAGGTACATTGACAGAATACAATATCAAAGAAGATTACATTCAGTTAATGAAACAATCGTTATCTTTTGGGCGTCGAAATGTCAAAGTGGTCATCGATTGTGGCAACGGAACAACATCGACGATTGCCAAAGAACTTTACGAACAATTTCCAATTGATTTAGATGTTCTTTATGGAGAAAGTGATGGGAGCTTTCCTAACCATCATCCAGATCCTTGTGTAGAAGCCAATTTAGAATCTTTAAAGAAACGAGTATTAGAAGTAAAAGCCGATGTTGGAATTGGCTTTGATGGTGACGGAGATCGTTTGGGTATTGTCGATGAAAAGGGTAATTATGTTCCAACTGATCTTTATATGATCATCATCATTCGTGATATCATCGATAAAGTTCAAAATAAAACGTTCTTGTACGACGTAAAGTGCAGCAAGGCACTGGAAGATGAAATCATCAAATTAGGTGGTACCCCTTATTGTTATCGTACCGGGAATTCTTATACCAAAGCCAAAGTAAAAGAAGAACATATGCCGTTTGGTGGAGAGCTATCTGGACATGTTTACTTTAACGATCGCTTTCCTGGGTTTGATTCAGGACTTTATGCTGGACTTCGTTTGATAGAAATTTTATCGAAAACCGATCGTACGGTCAGTCAATTGTTAGAAGGAATCAATCGCTATTATGCGACAGAGGAAATGAAATTTGCGTCAACCGATGCCTCGAAGCATCAAGTCGTCGAAAAGATAAAAGAGTATTGTGAAGAACAACATTATCGTTTGTTGACGATCGATGGAATCAAAGTGTTATTTGACGACGGATGGGCATTGATCCGTGTATCGAATACAGGACCTAATATTACGGCACGTTTTGAAGCAAAAACAAAGGAACGATTAGAACAGTTACAACAAGAATTCATTGAAAAAATCAATCAATATAACAATCAAAAAAACGAATGAACCATTCGTTTTTATGTTGTTAATAACTGTTTTACTTTTTTTATGTTATAGAAAGTAGTGAAAAGAACATTGGTGCTGGTAGCAATGACTAGACCCCAGAGGCCGATTTGAAAGAAAGAGCAAATAAACAATAAAGAAGTTCGAATTAACATACCCATAAAAGTAGCTTTCATGTTGATGGTACTTTTCCCCATGGCGTCTAAACTAGATGAAAGAGGGGCTTGAATGTATTGAAATAGACAAATAGGTGCAAGGACACGTAAGTAAGCAATCCCTTCGGTGGTGTTATAGACGAATTTTAAAGGAAACGACGGAAAGAGTAGAAACAAAATGGTAACTGGAATACCGATTAGTAGACAGAAAAAGATGGCTTGTTTGATTTTAGCTTTTGTGTAGGCAATTTTTTGGTTGCTGTATGCTTTGCTGACAATGGGAAGAAGGGCTTGAGAGATGGCCATCGTAAAAAAAGAGGGAAGTAACAACAAAGGCATGACGTAACCGGATAGGACACCATATTCACTTACAATGTATTGATTGGAATAACCACAGTGAAGGAGTACAGAAGTTAAAATGATCGGTTCTAAAAAGTAACCTACGGAACCGATGAGACGCCCTGTAGTACTAGGGACGCTGATTCCTAAAGATTCTTTGACGTAAGGGGCGTTAAATGAAAGATCTTTTTTGGTAATTTTAAAGTGTTTGGGAAGAAAGAAAAACAAGACAACGATAGAAGTTAGTTCGCTTACAATGTTGGTCAGTACGACAAAGGCCACGGCATATTCTAATCCTTTGACAAAAAAAATCGGAATGCCGATAATAATGAGAAGTAGGCGAATGATGTCTTCTGTTACATTCGATACCACATGAGGTAACATTTTTTGACGTCCAAAAAAGTAACTTCGTAGAATGCCAGATAAACTTGTTAACGGTAAGACGATGGCAATGGATAATAAAGCATAGTAACTACGTGGCTCATGTAACAAGTTGTTCGCAAGAAATGGACTAAAAAATACAATAAAAACGATGATTACTAAGTTTACGAGAAAAGAAACAGGCAAAAGAGAAAAAACGAGATTTTTGTTGTTCTTTTTATCTTCGGCTACTAATTTGCTTATGGCGACGGGAAAACCGAATTGGGCTAGACCAATAAACAAAGAAAATGTAGGAAGAATCAACATGTATAGGCCAATTCCTTCTGTTCCCATAAGACGGCTCATCATGATTTTGATGATCATACCCAATACTTTGGTAAGACATCCACCGATCATTAAAATAATGGTCGACGTGATAAATTTTTCTTTTGTCATAAATCCTCCTTTCTATTTTCTAAGTTCTTCGATATAATATATATGTGAAAAAAATAAAAAAAGACAAAGAGGTAATTATGAAACAAAAATATAAACCTTACATATGGTTAACGTGTTTGATTTTATTGTTGGTTGTACTAGGAATGCGACCTTTTCATTTGTTTGGTTCTACTACAGATTGGTTGAATCAACATACTGTTTTTCCTGAGTATTTTCGTAATTTGTTTTATGAAACCAAACAGTTAATTCCGAGTTTTGCTTTTCATCTTGGCACAGGACAAAACATCTTTCATTTTTCTTATTATGGTTTGCTTTCTCCACTTATTTTACTTGCTTATGCTTTGCCATTTGTTTCAATGACAACGTACTTGCAGATCGTAAATGTTGTTTTACTTGTCGTCAGTGTGCTTCTTTTTTACCAATGGATTAAGAAAAAAGTGGCTGGACAAAGTGCATTTCTTGGCTCTTGTTTGTTTGCTTGTGCTGTCCCTCTTGTTTTTCAAGCCCATCGACATTTTATGTTCGTCGATTATATGCCTTTTTTGATATTGGGCTTGATGGGAATCGATCGTTACTTTGAAAAAGGGTACAAAAGTTTTGTTACTTTAGCGATCTTTCTTATGATTATGACAAGTTATTATTATAGTATTGGCGGTCTACTTGTCTTAGCAATTTATTATATATATTGTTATTTACAAAAACGATCTTTTTCTCTTTGGTCATTTATCAAAGATGGATGTAAATTTTTAATTCCTTATTTTTCTGGTATTCTTTTAGCGGGAGTATTGTTACTTCCTACTGTGTATGTGGTGTTACACGGAAGAGGAGATGGGAGTAGTTCTTTTTCACTTTTGGAGTTGTTCTTACCAAAATTAGATTATCAAACGTTTCTTTACGATAGTTATGGACTTGGTTTGACTTTTGTTTCCTTGCTTGCTTTAATTGGTGGTTTATTCATGAAGAAAAGATCGCTCCGTTTTTTAAGTCTTGCTTGTCTTGTGGTTGGAATTATTCCTATTTTCATGTTTGCGTTAAATGGTACGCTTTATATTAGAAGTAAAGTACTAATTCCTTTTTTGCCACTATATTTCTTGCTTCTTGCACAGTTTATGGAACGATTGATGGCACAAAAAAAGGCCACAACGTGGTTAAAATGGATGCCTTTATGTTTAATTTTGGGAATTTTTAGTGTCGTTTGTTATCGTCACGAGTGGTATTATGGTGTGTTATTTCTTGTCGATATTATCATTACTCTTGTAGTGCTTCATTTTTATAGTAAGAACAAAAATTCCAAATTATTGTATATCTTTGTTGCGATGGCCTCGATCATCAGTATTGTTACCAATCAGACAGAAAATTATGTATCGAGTGAAACGTATCAAAATATTAACAGCGAAAACACCAAAAAAGCCATTCAAAATATTCAACAAAACGATTCGAATTTATACCGTATGAAACAGTTAAACTATAATTTGCCGATTTTAAATAAAGTGTACAACATGAATTATTATCAAACGACGCTTTACTCTTCGACACAAAATAGAAATTACGATCATTTTTATCGTACGTACTTTGGAAATTCAATTGCCAATCGAAACAATTTGATGATCAGTAGTACTTCTAATTTGTTGTACGATAGTTTTATGGGCGTAAAGTACGTGATCGGAGAAGAAGATAGTTTGGGTTATCAAAGGGTCGAAAATGATTTAGAAACCATTTATGAAAATACGCAAGCACTTCCTATTATGTATGCGACTTCCAATTTACTATCAGAAGAGCAGTTTGATCAGTTTACGTATCCTTATCAAAGCGATCTGTTGCTACAAAACGCTATTGTTAAGGATATCGATACGAAGTCAGTGGAATCTCATATTAAACCGATTGATCTTTCTTACGATCTATTAAATAAAGATCAATTGGTCATAGAAAAGCACGAAGATTCTTATGTGATCGACGTTCAAGAAAAAGCGACACTTCAGTTTCATGTGAAGGAAGATTTGTCTTCTCAAATTCTTTTTTTGCAGTTTGATATTTTCAATAAAGTTGGCTGTGAGCAAGGTGATCGGGCTATTACGATCAATGGAAAAGTCAATAAACTAACCTGTGATGACTGGTTGTATAAAAACAACAATTATCAATTCCGTTACGTATTTGGTAGTCAAAAAAACATGCAAGATTTTGAAGTGGTGATCGATCCGGGTCGCTATGAAATTGGAAACATTCAGACATTCGTTTTGGATTATCAAAATATTGTTGATACCAATCAGCAAGTAGACGCTTTTGTCTTTGACCAAGAAAAGACGAAAGGGGACAACATTGTTGGATTGATCGATGTTTTGGAAGATGGTTACTTTGTGACGAGTATTCCGTACGATGATGGATTTCAAATTATGGTGGATGGCAAGAAAGTGGCATACGAAATGGTGAACAAAGGATTTGTGGGCTTTCCGATTGCCAAAGGACAACATGAAATTACCATGACTTATCAGGCACCACTTTTAAAAGAAGGAAAAATAGTGAGTGTAGTGGGTATTGTTTGTTTTGGGATTCTAGTAGGTAGTGATATTTTTCTTTTTCGGAAGAAAAAACGTTTGTGATCTTAAAAAAATGTGATATGATTAGATTAAGAAAGGAAGGATCGTCATGCAGCGGTATTTTGGAAAGAAGCAAGATGGTCGTTCTTTTTTGTTAAGTAAAGAAGATAGTTACCATATTTTAACTGTGATGCGAATGACAATTGGTGATATAGTAGAAGTGGTTTGGGAAGGTAAGTTGTATCTTTGCCAAATTATATCAATAAAAGAAGCACAAGTGATGGCTCAAATTGTCGAGGAAGTAGATCAAAATGGAGAACTTCCTTGTCAAGTTACGATTGCGCAGGCGTTGGTTAAAGAAAACAAGATGGACTATCTTTTACAAAAAACAGTAGAACTTGGTGTTTCGGCGATCTTTCCATTTTTGGCGACTCGTTGTGTGGTAAAAATAAATGGAAAAGAAGAAAAAAAGATAGAGCGTTGGCAGAGGATTGTCAAAGAAGCCAGTGAGCAATCGAAACGCTTGGTGATTCCTCGTGTTTCACCTGTTTTGGATATTGACAAATTGTGTAAAGTCGAGTGTGAATTAAAACTGCTTTGTACTGTCAATGAATTGTCAAATACGATCAAAAGGGAATTACAAAATTATCAGAATGGTGATAGAATAATAATAGTGGTAGGACCAGAGGGTGGTTTTACAAAAGAAGAAGAAAATAAATTATTACAAGCAGGATATCGACCTGTTTCGTTAGGAAATTTAGTGCTTAGAACAGAAACGGTTGGCTTGTATGTGATGAGTATTATCAATTATTATTTTATGAGGTGAGTAAAGTGGAAGATTTCATGACTATTTTTTCTTCAAAGGAATTTATTTTGGTATCGGTATTGATCGGTTTATCACTTTTGATGATCATTGTCGTTTTTTGTATCGATCGTAAACCTAGAGTCAAGAAAATTTCTAAGAGCGAAGAAGAATCGTTGGAACCAATTTTGGAAGATAAGAGTCAAGAAATTACGGAACTTGAGGCAATGTTGGAGCCGACAGTGGAATCGCTTCCTGTAGAACCAGCAGTAACAGAACCACAGCAAGAAGAAATTAAGTATGTAGATGAGACGAAAGAGAAGACAGAAGCCCAATTAGAGTTACAACGTTTGACGGAAGAGTTGAAACAACAGGAAGAAAAACCAATTAACATCGAACTTACTAATTTTGAACAAGAACAAGAAGAACAAGCTATCATCAGTTTGGATGAACTATTGAAAAAAGGGGAAGCCCTTTACGAACAAAACGAAGTGGTTCAGTATGAAGATGAAGGAAATGAACCAATCAACTTAATGGAATTAGAACAAAGAATCTTAAAGCAAAAAGAAGAAACTGCCAAAGTGGTTCTTGATGATTTTGCAACAGCCAAAGAAGAATCGATCAAACAAGAAGAACCCAAAAAATTCAAAAGCAGTCCGGTTATTTCTCCTGTTTATGGAATTGAAGAAAACAATGTTGTGAAAGATCAAACATTAGAACTTGAAAATACAGCCAATTATGATAAACTAGATGAAGAGATTAGAAAAACCAATGAATTTTTACAGATTTTAAAAGAATTGCAAAAGAAATTAGACTAATCTAATTTCTTTTTTAGTAGGAGGGTTTATGAAAGTAGGAGTTTATTCACTAGGGTGTAAAGTCAATACTTACGAAAGTGAGTTTGTCATACATCAGTTAAAGACACATGGGTATGAAATTGCGCCTTTTTCTGATGTTTGTGATGTTTATATCATCAATACTTGTACCGTTACTAACACGAGTGATATCAAAAGTAGAAAAATCATTCATCAAGCAATCAAACGAAACAAAGATGCTTGTATCGTGGTAATGGGATGTTTTATTCAAGCCAATTTAGATTATTATGAAGATGGCGTGGACATCGTTTTAGGAAATCAAGATAAAAGTAAATTGGTTTCTCTATTAGATGAATATTTTCAAAAGAAAAAGCCGATTCGGCGCGTGTATCGCCAATTAGATACTACTTTTGAAGATATGTTTATTCCTTATTTTGAGGATCGAACACGGGCATTTGTCAAGATTCAAGATGGTTGTGAAAACTTTTGCAGTTATTGCATTATTCCATTTGTACGTGGAAAATGTCGCTCTAAGAGAAAAGAAGAAGTCATCAAAGAAATTACTTCGTTGATTGCTAACGGTTTTTCCGAAATTGTTTTGACAGGGATTCATACTGGAAATTATGGAAGAGATTTAGGACTTGATTTTGCTACGTTGTTAAAAGAGATCGTTTTGATCAAGGGTTTGAAAAGATTGCGAATTTCTTCGATTGAAATTACGGAACTAACCGATGAAGTGCTTGCACTTTTACAAGATTATCCCGTGATTGTCGATCATTTGCATGTTCCATTACAATCAGGAAGCGATAGGATTTTAAAAGCAATGAATCGTAAGTATGATACGAAGTACTTTAAAGATAAGATTATGCAAATTCGTAAGATTCGACCACAAATTTCCATTACGACCGATGTGATTGTTGGGTTTCCAGGGGAAACAGATGATTTGTGGCAAGAAACACTAGAGACGATTCGTACGATTCATTTTAGTAAAGTGCATGTTTTTCCTTACTCAAGAAGAACAGGTACTGTTGCAGCAAGAATGGATGAGCAAGTGGATCCTCTTGTGAAAAAAGCGCGTACCAAAGAGTTGCTAGCGTTATCGAAAGAATTGGAAGAAACATACTTTCAGCAGTTTTTAAATCAAGAAGTAGAGGTCTTAATCGAAAAGAGTCACGATGGGTATAGTTATGGACATACGGGTAATTATTTGCCCATTAAACTAAAAGGAATATATCTATCTCAAACATATGTAAAAGGTGTGATTTATAGAATTTCTTATCCTTACTGTGAGATGGAAGAAGAGCATACTTTGATAGGAGTGAATTAAGAGAAGAAGATACAATTTCAAATTGAAGTTTGGTCTTCTTTTATTATATAATAAACGTGGTGATATTATGTTTAAAGAAAAACTGGCTTTGGTTCCTAACAAACCAGGTAGTTATCAGATGAAAAACAAAGATGGCATGATCATTTATGTTGGAAAAGCCAAGAATTTAAAGAATCGTTTGAAAAGTTATTTTACGGGAACGGTTACGGGTAAGACAGCAATGTTGGTAAATGATATTGCAGATTTTGAATACATTGTCACGAGTAGTGAACTCGAAAGTTTGATTTTGGAAATTACTTTGATTAAAAAGTACAATCCAAAGTACAACATTTTATTGAAAGATGATAAAAGTTATCCTTATATAGAACTTACCAATGAAAAATATCCACGGTTACGCGTAGTACGAAACATTAATCGAAAAAAGCATAAAAGTCATCTTTATGGGCCTTATCCCAATGTTTTAGCGGCAAGAAAGACAGTCAATATGATCAATCGTATTTATCCGTTACGTAAATGTGAAAAGATGCCGAAAGAAGTATGTCTTTATTATCATATTCATGAGTGTTTGGGTTACTGTGAAAAACAAGTAGATGAAAAGAAACTAAGTGAGATGTTAGATGAAATTAAGATGTTTTTAAAAGGGGATAGTAGTATCATTACCGAAAAGATCAAACAAGATATGCAGCGGGCAAGTGAAAGTATGAACTATGAGAAAGCATTGGAGTTAAAGACGATGTTAGAAGATATCGACATTACGTTACAGAAACAGAAAATTGATTTGGCTAAGAACTATAACTTTGATTTGTTTGCGTATTATCAAGATCAAAACTATTTGTCCATTCAAGTATTTTTCATTCGTGAGGGCTTGTTGTTTGGACGTCATGGCGATATTTTTTATAGTATCGATGATCCAAAAGAAGAAGTATTACAATACATGGTTCATTTTTATGAAAGAAACAATCTTTTACCGAAAGAAATTGTCATTAGTCAAGATTTAGATCAAGAACTATTGAAGGAGTACTTTAAAATCAAAGTTACTTCTCCTGTAAGAGGAGATTTGAAAAAATTGGTAGATATGGCGATCGATAACTGTAAAGTTGCACTACATGAACAACAAGAAACGCTTAAGAAAAATGATGAGACCCGGTTGCAAGCAATAGAAGAATTAAAAGAATTACTACATTTACCAAGGGTATCTAGAATGGAATGTTTCGATAACTCGCATTTGTTTGGAACCTTTTATGTAGGAGGTATGGTGGTTTTTGAAGATTTCTTGCCTTTGAAACAAGAATATCGTAAATACAAGATTTCAACGGAAGTGAAAGATGATTTGCACGCGATGAGAGAGGTACTTTATCGAAGATACTACAAAGTGTTGATGGAAAACTTACAGAAACCAGATTTGATTGTCATCGATGGGGGGGAAACACAAGTATCTGTTGCCAAAGACATTATTTCACAGTTGCATCTTGATATTCCCATCATTGGTTTAAAGAAAGATGAAAAACATCGAACGAATCAGATTATCGATGAAAATGGCCATGTGTTGCCGGTGAAGAAACAGAGCAATTTATTCTTGTTTTTTACGAAGATGCAAGATGAGGTACATCGTTATGCGATCAGTTATCATCGTAGTATCAAAAGCAAAGGAGCATTATCTAGTTTGTTGGATGTCGTTCCAGGAATCGGCGAACAACGAAAGAAAGAACTATTGAAGCATTTTGGCTCTTTAAAGAAGTTGAAGGAGGCATCTTTAGATGATTTGACGAAAGTGTTAAATAAAGATGTTGCTTGGAATTTATTTCAGTATTTAAAAGAATTATAGTATAATAAAGATGGTGAAAAAGATGAAGAAAAATAAGGGATTTACAATTGTAGAATTGTTGGCAGTAATCATGATTTTAGGGGTGCTTTCGTTGATTGCGGTAGGAGCGACGACGAAGTTTTTAACGCAAAGTCAAGAGACGGCTTATTTAGATTTAGAGGATAGTATGAATACTTCTGCTGAAAATTATCTGTTGGAACACATGGGTGAAATACCGAGTGGAAGTGGTCGCGTGACGATACAACTTTCTACTTTGATCGATGAAGGGTATAGTTCTGTGATTCAAGATCCAAAGAAAACTGGTAGTACTTGCGATGGATATGTGGTGGTGCGAAACAAGACCAGCAATTCTTCTTATAATCTTGATTTAGAATATCAAGCATGCTTAAAATGTGGAAGTTATCAATCCGAAAGTTGTAGTTAGTAGGGAAGTGAAGATATGAGTCAAATTCAAATTATGGATGAAAATCTAGCCAATAAAATTGCGGCAGGAGAAGTAGTCGAGAAGACGATGAACGTCGTTAAGGAACTCGTAGAAAATAGTATCGATGCAATGAGTAATGAAATCAAAATTGAACTCATTGATTCTGGAGTGAAAGAAATTAAAGTAAGCGACGATGGTTGCGGTATGTCAAAAGAAGATGCTCTTTTGGCTTTTTCACGTCATGCGACAAGTAAACTAAAACGTCTTGATGATTTGTTTCATATTCAATCACTTGGCTTTCGTGGTGAGGCACTTCCTTCCATTGCTTCCGTATCGTACGTCACTTTAAAAACATCCGATGGAATAGAAGGGACGTTATTACATTTAGATGGCGGAAAATTGATCGATGTCAATTCTAGTGATTTAAAAAAAGGAACTTCGATTACGGTCAACAATTTATTTTACAATACGCCAGTACGACTTAAATATTTAAAAAATTTGTATGTGGAACTAGCCAATATTACGGAATACGTTAACAAAATGGCGCTTTCCTATCCACATATTAAATTTTATTTGTCGAATAACGATAAAGTACTTTTAAACACGCCAGGTGATGGCGATTTATTACGAGTTATTCACGATATTTACGGGTTAGAAGTAGCCAAAAAAATGGCCAAAATAGAAGGAGAAAACGACGACTATGAAATCTCGGGCTATATTGGCTATCCTGAGATGGCAAGGAGCACCCGCAACCACATTACGACGCTCGTCAATGGAAGAGTGATTCGAAACAACGACCTAAATCGTATGATTACCGATAGTTATCATACTTATATTCCTAGTGAAAAGTTTCCTATTGTCGTTTTAAATATTACAGTGGATCCTATTTTGGTCGATGTCAACGTACACCCCACTAAAATGGATATTAAGTTTTCAAAAATGGCCGAATTGAAGCAACTCCTTCAAACTTTAATTTCTGATAAGTTAGAACATTTGTTGTTGATTCCGACGGCTGCAGTTCGAGAAGAAAACATGATTCCTCATATCGAAAGGCCTGTTTTTTCTCATTTGGAATCAACCGATCAAATAGATCATGAAGATGGAGAAGAAGAGAATTTTCAATTTACCATTCAAGATGTTGAATTAGAAGGAACATCACGTATGAAAGCCATGCATCCAGTTGGCTTGGTTCATGGTACTTATATTGTTGCTGAAAATGAAGATGGCATGTTCATCATCGATCAGCATGCAGCAGCAGAGCGGATTAACTATGAAAAATGTTTGCACGCTATGCTTTCGAAAGAGCCGAGTATCGAGCAGTTGCTGGTTCCTATTTCTATCGAATTACCTGTTCATGAATATTTGATTGTTCAAAAACACTTTGATTTATTAGAAAAATTAGGGTTTGAAGTAGAAGAATTTGGTGGCAATAGTTTGTTGCTTCGAAGTCAGCCAACTTGGCTTCCTAAAGGAAACGAAAAAGCAGCTATTCAAAAAATCATGGAAATTATCAGTACTACGGAAGATTTCGATTATGCCAAGTTCATCGATCATACGGCTGCGACAATGGCTTGTAAAATGTCGATTAAGGCAAACGACGTAATCAGTTTAGAGGATATGGAATATTTGTTAGAAACATTAAGAAAATGTGATAATCCGTTTACTTGTCCTCATGGAAGACCTACCATTATTACGTATACGAAGTATGAATTAGAAAAATTGTTCAAACGGGCGATGAATTAAGAAAGGAAAAACATATGCTACCTATTATTGTAATTGTTGGACCAACTGGTGTTGGGAAAACTAAGTTAAGTGTGGAACTGGCTAAGCGTATGAATGCTGAAATTATCAATGCTGACAGTATGCAAGTGTACAAAGGGCTCAATATTGGAACGGCTAAAATTAAAGAAGAAGAAAAAAAGGGCATTGCACATCATTTGTTTGATATTGTCGATGTAAAGACGCTTTATACTGTTTATGACTACCAGAAAGATTGTAGAAAAAAAATAAAGGAGATTACTTCACGTGGGAAAAGAGTCATTTTAGTTGGGGGAACAGGTCTTTATATCAAGGCAGCCCTCTTTGATTATCGTTTTCAAGAAGGTACGAATCAAAATTCGTTCGATTCATTTTCTAACGAAGAACTCTTAGAAAAAGTTAAAACGTATGAGCCGCAATGTGAGATTCACATCAATAATCGGCGTCGTTTGGTTCGCACGTTAAATAAATACGAAAGTGGAGAAAAAAAACAGACGAAAGGCATGACACCAGTATATCCTTTTATCATTGTTGGGCTTACGACGGATCGAAAGTTGCTGTACGAAAAAATTAACGAACGGGTAGATCAAATGATGAATGATGATCTATTGCAAGAAGTGAAATATTTTTATGACCAAGGTATTCGCAGTAAAGCCGTTGCTACCGGAATTGGATATAAAGAGTTGTATGCTTATTTGGATCATCAACAATCACTGGAAGATGCTATCGAACAAATAAAAAAGAATTCTAGACATTATGCCAAAAGACAATATACGTTTTTTCGCCATCAAATGTCAGTTACTTGGTTTTATGTAAATTATGAGAATTTTTCTAAGACAATAGAAGAAGTATGGAATTATTTGATGACAAGAGAAAAGGAAAGTTGTGATTCCTACTTGAAAAAGACAGAATAATTTTGTAAAATGTAATATAGATGATAGTAAATCTTGATGCGAGAAATGGTGTTATAGAGAAATGGGGTAAGAACATGGACAAAGATCAAAAAAGGCAATTGTATAAGTTAGGGTTACCAATAATTTTAGGTACAATTTTATTGTTGGGAGTGAGTTATGCTTGGTTTACTTTGACTTTATCAGGTACTAAAAACAATACGATTTATACCGGTAACTTAGCACTTATTTTAAGTGATGAGATGTCTGATGGGCTTTTAATGGAAGATGCCATTCCTGTACCAGATGCTGTGGGAGAAAGGTCTACGGCATATACTTTTACTGTAGAAAATGTTGGAAATTTGAACAGTAATTATACAGTTTATTTAGATAATTTGTCATTAGAAAGTGGGGAAAGTCTATTACAAGATAAATTCATTAAGTATCAGCTTACGAAAAATGGACAAGTGATTAGTCAAGATCTTCTTTCCTCTACGGGTAGTCATCCGAACCGAATTTTAGACGGTGGTTTTTTAACTCCGGGTAGTAAAAACACTTACGAGTTAAAATTGTGGTTAGATTATGATGCGACGGGTGAAGCGATGAACAAAGTATTTAGAGGTCAGATTAGGGTAGTGGGAGAACAAGTTGTAACAGGGCCTCTTACGACGAAGTTGGTATCTGCAATTGGAGAAAATGGTAGTGTAGATACTAGTACTGTTGCTAATACAAGTTTAATAAAAGGAATAGATCCAAACAATTATGTTTGGTATAGTGGATATCTTT
>CAMMJA010000015.1 GCA_946497145.1 uncultured Mycoplasmatota bacterium
AATGCCGCCGTGAAAGGGCGGTGTGTTAAGCCACTTCACCAACTGGCCAAAAAAAATGGCGCCTCAACTAGGACTTGAACCTAGGACCCCTTGATTAACAGTCAAGTGCTCTAACCAACTGAGCTATTGAGGCATAAAATGGTGGGCCTGACAGGACTTGAACCTGTGACCCCACGCTTATCAAGCGTGTGCTCTAACCAACTGAGCTACAAGCCCATTTCTCAACTTGCGAGTTCTTTTTCATTTTACACTAAATTTATGCAATATGCAAGTAGAAAATCACTCTTTTTTGATTTTTTTATGCAATATCAAAAAAACTAATATTAGATTACTATAAATAATGGATAAAATCAAGCCCATTTTAGAAAAAAATGCCAAGTATTGCTACTTGGCATTAAGAAAGCTTCCACCTTTTGGTAAATAGAAAAGCAAACAAACGATACAAAGATAACGACAAATACATCAAAATACACAACAAGAAGATTAAAAGAAAATGTAAGTGTGATAAAGAGAACAAATCTGGAACTAACAAAATACCACAAACGAACAAACAGAACATGACGACAAAAAGAAGTAAGCGAATCCGATTAAATGGTCGACATAATGCATAAAGAAGTAAAAATCCGGTATATCCCGTCATGATGACCGACAACGTGGAAACTTCTATTTGCGATAGCGATAAAATATTACCCACAATCAAAATCAATAGTACATTACACACAATAGTAAGTCCTGCCGGTGCGGCCTTTACCAAAATATTGCGTAGGAAATTTCCTTTGATGCGCTCTTTGTTTGGTTCAAGTGCTAAAACAAACGATGGAATTCCAATCGTCACGACACTCGTCAAAGAAAGTTGAATGGGAATAAATGGATACGGCTGCGTAATAAACAAAAACAATACCGCCAAAATAGAAGCATATATGGTTTTGACTAAGAATAAAGAAGCCGAACGCTGAATGTTGTTGATGGTTCTTCTTCCTTCCAATACCACAGCGGGCATCGCATCAAAGTTCGATTGCAACAAAACTAGTTGAGAAACATTGCGGGCTGCATCACTACCGCTAGCCATAGCCACACTACAATCGGCTTCCTTCAAAGCCAATACATCGTTGACTCCATCCCCAGTCATCGCCACCGTATGTCCTTGTTTTTTCAAAGCCACGATCATATCTTTTTTTTGTGTCGGCGAAACACGACCAAAAACATTGTATTTACTAACTGCCTCTTCGATTTCTTCCATAGTCGTCAACAAGGAAGCATCGATCGCTTTAATTTCTTGGTTCACTCCAGCACGCAATGCAATCTGTGATACCGTATCGACATTATCACCAGAAATAATTTTAAGGTCCACTCCTTGGTCTTTAAAATACTGTAGCGTATCTTTCGCTTCTTTTCTAATTTTATCTTGAAGTAAAACATAAGCCAAAACCGATACGTCCTGTGGAACTTGATTTTCCATCTTTTCTTTGGTATGAACCAACGCCAATACTCGATATTCTTTGGTATACGCTTCCCACTCTAACCGTTGCTTTTTATTCTGATGCGGAAGCAAAAATTCCGGTGCGCCAAGAAGATAAGTACCCTCCTTTTGAAACGTAACTCCCGAATACTTTTTCAAAGAAGAAAACGGGTGTAAAGAATCTACTTTCCAGTTTAAATGAGAAGTAAAGTGATTGCTTAATGCAAGTTCCGTCGGATTTTGATCGTTGAGAGCACGACAAACAGTACCAATTGCACCCTTTACTTCTTCCATTTTTGCGTCTTTTAACACAACATCCGCTACTTCCATGACTCCTTCGGTAATCGTACCTGTCTTATCCAAACAAACCACATCTACTCTAGCCAACGTTTCAATACAATAAAGTTCCTGTACCAAACACTGCCGTCTAGCAAGACGAATTACACTGACAGCAAGAACCGTACTAGTTAATAACACCAACCCTTCTGGTATCATGCCAATCAAAGCCGCAACCGTATTGACTACCGAACTTTGTAACGTACTACCATCTAATGTTAATTGCCTTGCAAACAACAAAATACCAATGGGAATAATCGCAAAGGAAATTGTTTTGATAATCTTATTTAAAGAATGCATGATTTCAGAATTCACCGGTTTAATATATTTCGCACCATGCGAAATTTTCGAAGTATAATTATCTAATCCAATATGCTCTACTTGGGCAAGTGCATTTCCACTTACAATAAAACTACCAGACAACAGCATATCTCCAGGATGCTTGACGATAGATTTAGATTCCCCCGTAATAAACGATTCATTTACTTCTACTACCCCTTCTTTTAAAATACAGTCAACCACCACTTGATTTCCCAAAGAAAGACATAAAATATCATCTAACACAATTTCATTTAACGTAATCTCTTGTTTTTTTCCAGAACGCAACACTTTAATTTTACTAGAAGCAATAATCGACAATTGATCGATGACATGCTTAGAATGAAGTTCTTGTAACGTACTGATTAAAGTATTACAAAATACAATACCTAAAAACGTCAAATTTTTATAAGAACCAACTAAAAAAACAGCAAGCCCTAAAACGAAGTTCAACATATTAAACCACGTTACTACATTTTCTTTGATAATTTGTTTCCTTGTTTTCGTAGGAACCGAAGTATCGTAGTTGACCAAGTTTTGTTCGTAACGACTCAATACTTCTTCTTCACTTAACCCTTTTTTTAAATTTGGTTGATATCGTTTGATCTTATCTTCCTTCACAACTAACACCTTCTATCTTTGATATACCAAACGTCCTTCTTTGTACGTCCGTTCCACGACAATATCTTTTATTTTTTCTTTTGCCACTTCGAGTGGATTCGCACTCAATACGACCAAGTCGGCAATTTTTCCCAATTCGATCGTTCCTTTTTGGTCTTCCTCAAAATATTGATAGGCCACATGTTTCGTAACGGCTTCTAACGCTTGATAAACCGAAATCTTTTCTTCTTTTAAATCAATCCCATTTTTCGTCATGCGATTTACCGCACACCAGACGGTCTCCAACATATTTGGCTCAATCACCGGCGTATCCTGATGAAACGTAAACGGAAGTCCACACTGGATGGCACTTTGACTAGGACTGATTTTTCTCGCACGCTCGCTTCCTAAATTGTGTAAATGAACATCTCCCCAATAATATGTATGGGCCACGAAAAAAGACGGAATCATACCTATTTTCTTCATTCTTTCTAATTGATCCATACGTACTGTTTGTGCATGAATCATAACAGGTCGATAAAATTCTTTGGCTTTGGTTTCACGCTCCAAGCGTTCGTAAGTTGCTAACAATTGATCGGCTGCTGCATCACCGTTACAGTGCGTCAACAATTGACATTGTTCCTCATACGCTTTTTTAACAAAATGATACACCTCTTCATTCTGATAAATCGGATAACCACAGTACGTTCCACTATTTAAATAGGGTTCCGTAAGCCACGCTGTTTTACCTTGTGGCGATCCATCTAAAAACAGTTTATAACCGCCTAAACGAAAACGGTTCTGATAAGTCCGATATGCCGAATGTTGTAAAAACAAATCAGGTGCTTGTTTGATATCCACATAACCCACAATATCGATCGGTAACAAGTTTCGTTCGGCTGCTTCTTTTAACAATTTCCACTCTGGTTCTTTGACAATACCTTCTTGGATCGTCGTAATTCCATATTGCAAATATCTTTCGATTGCTTTTTGTAACAACATCAATTTTTGATCAATCGTCTTTTCCTTAATCAAACGTTGGCTTTGCATAAAACATTGCTCCTCAAGATATCCTGTTACCTTGCCATTTTCTTTGCCAATGAGACCTCCTTCTGGGTTTTCCACCTCATCCGTAATATTCAACAAAGAAAGTGCCTTGCTGTTTACCACTCCCATATGACCAGAAGCATGAGAGATCATAACAGGAATATCAGTAGCAATTTGATCTAACAATTCTTTGGTCGGATGCTTTTTTTCCTCTAAAAAATTATGATCGTACGCATAGCCAACCACCACTTCTTCATTAGGATTTTCTTGATAGTACGTAGTTAAAAGCGAAACAATATCCGAAAAGTTTTTTGCACCGCTCAAATTGACGATCCCCAATGCTTGAGCATAGGACGTAATATGACTATGGGCATCAAGAAACGATGGCATCATACACTTTCCTTTTAAATCGATGAGTTCTGTCTTTTCATCTTGCAAGGTGAAAACATCTTTTTCCTTACCTACTTTTACAATAACGCCATTTTCCACACAAATCGCATCTACTTCCTGTTGATTTTTCATCGTAAGAATGGTGCCGTGATAAAAAATTTGTTTCATGAAATCACATCCCATTCTGCTTCACGAAAACCAACCAAAATAGTATCTTCGCTGACACAAATCGGACGTTTCACCAACATCCCATCACTAGATAGTAAATCCAATTGTTCCTCTTCACTCATATTGGAAAGTTTGTCTTTTAGCTGTAATTCCTTGTACAAATTTCCACTCGTATTAAAAAAACGTTTCAACGGCTTTCCACTTTGCAAGTACCATTTCCTTAACTCTTCTTTGCTTGGTGGATCTGTTTTAATATTTCTTTCAACAAAAGAAATACCTTTTTCTTCTAAAAATTTTCTTGCTTTTTGACAAGTACTACATTTTGGATAACAAACAAATAAATATTCCATCTTTTCCCTACTTTCGTTAAAATTATTATAACAAAACTATACTTCTTTGTCTATTTTTCCCTGCAAATACAAAAATACACAAAAAGATCTTGAAAAATTTTGAAATTTACGATAAAATAAATTTGCTTTTAAGTTATTTGGACTGTTAGCTCAGTTGGTAGAGCAACTGACTCTTAATCAGTGGGTCTAGGGTTCGAGTCCCTAACAGTCCACCAGATAGATGATTACTCAAACTATTACAGTTTGAGTTTTTTTATAAAAAAGGAAAACAACAAACGATAGTGTATCGTATTATTAGGAGGTGGAAAAAAGATGAACAAGCAAGAAATTTATGATTATTTAGACCAAAAAAATATTTCTTATGAAATAACGGAACATCAAGCCGTATACAACATGCACGAATTATCACAAATTGAGATTCCGCACAAAGAAGCAGAAGCCAAAAATTTATCTATCAGAGACGATAAAAAAAGAAATTACTATCTCATCACAGTCAAAGGTAATAAACACGTAGATTTAAAACAATTTAGAAAAAAATACAATACTCGACCATTAAGTTTTGCAAGCGAAGCAGATTTACAAAATATTTTATCGTTATCTCCTGGATCCGTTAGTCCGTTCGGTCTTCTCAACGATCAAAAATGTCTCGTACAATTTTATCTAGACGAAGATTTTATGAAATCACCCTCTTTGATCGGTGTTCACCCAAACGACAATACCGCAACTATCTTACTACATACCGACGATTTGATAAATTTGATCACAGAACATGGCAACCCAGTAACTTTGATACAAAAAAACGACTGAACAAGTCGTTTATTGTTTCTTTACTCTTTTTAATCGTAATGCATTCAAAATAACAGTCAAACTACTGAAAACCATAGCCAAACCAGCAATCATCGGATTGATCGAAATTCCTAGTGGTCGAAATAATCCCATGGCAATTGGAATCATCAAACCATTGTAGAAGAAAGCCCAAAATAAGTTTTGTTTGATATTGCGAATGGTATGCTTACTAATATATAGCAAATCTAAAATACTACTTAAATCATCGTTCATTAAGATGACATCAGAAGCGTCCATGGCAATATCCGTACCACTATGGACACTAACACCAATATCTGCACTTGCAAGCGCCGGACTATCGTTAATGCCATCCCCACACATCAATACTGTCTTACCCTCCTGTTTCAATTTTTTGAGAAAAGAAACTTTTTTCTGTGGAACAACATCAGCTATAATTTTCTTAATTCCCACTTCATTGGCAATGATGCTCGATGTTTCTTGATTGTCACCAGTCAACATGGTTACTTCAATGTTATATTGCTCTAATCTCTCTACTACTTCTTTGGCATTTTCTTTTATCGTATCGCCGACGCCAATCAACGCAAGCAATTTGTGATCACACACAACGTAGACAATGCTATTTCCCTTCTTACTCAACTGTAAAGCCATCTTGGCATATCGATTTTTGATTCCTAATTGTTTTAATAATTTAGCATTGCCAAGTACCAAAAAATCATGATTTACTTTTCCTTGAACTCCCAAACCACTGATATCTTCAAAATCGCTTGTGGATAAAAAAGATAATTTATGCTCCTCGCAATAATCAACAAAGGCACGCCCAATCGGGTGCGTTGATTTCGATTCTAAACTACCTATCAGTTGCAACAACATTTCATTACTCAAATCGCTATCATTTACGATAGTTGCTACTTTTAATTTTCCATGTGTTAAGGTACCCGTTTTGTCAAAAACCACTGTGTCCACATGAACTGCTTTTTCCAAAACTTCACTTTTTTTAACCAAAATTCCAAGATTCGCACAAGTTCCTTCACTTACTACTACAGCAAGTGGCGTTGCCAAACCCAATGCACAAGGACAAGCAACCACCAAAACAGTAACAAAAGTCGAAACGGCTTCGTTAAACGGAAAACCAAGCAACAAATAAGAAACAAATGTCACAATTGCAAGAAGTAAAACAATAGGGACAAAATAGCCACTTACACGATCCGCAATTTTTTCAATTGGCATCTTCGTACTCGTTGCTTCTACGACCAACTTGACAATTTGTGAAATCGTCGATTCTTTCCCAACTTTCTTCGCAGAATACTCTAAATAACCATCGTAGTTGACGCTACCTGCTACAACCATATCATGTACATTTTTACGAACCGGCTTACTTTCTCCTGTAATAAAGGACTCATCTACGTGAGAGCTTCCCAAGACTACTTCTCCATCAACGGCAATACGATCTCCAGCGTAACTTACGACAATATCATCCAGTTTTACTTCGTCGATGGTTACAAGCTGTTCCTTTCCATTCCGTTTCACTTTAGCAACATCTGGCGTAATCTGCACCAACTTTTGAATCGCCTCTTTGGTTTTATCCTTGCTAATCGTATCCAAATACCTACCCAATTTAATAAAATAAATCACGATCGATGCCGATTCAAAATACAAATGCTCTACATATTCCTGATGCCCACACAAAATCATGATCATACTGTATACACTATAACCCAAACTACTGATTACTCCAATAGAAACCAAAGTATCCATATTTAAAGTACGATGAATCAAATTTTTATAACCATTTTTGATAATATCTAAACCATAATAGAAAAATAACACAGTAAAACCAAACAACAAAAGAGCATAATTACCTGGATTTTCATGCATATCCAAAAAGGAGAAAACAGGAAGACCCAACATATGTCCCATTGAAAAATAAAGAAAGAGAATGGCTAACAAAGTAAAGAAGCAAAATCTTCTTTGATCTCTTTTATTTTGTTTTGTTTCTATTTTATCATCAAAAATACCCAAACTTTGAAAACCGGCCTGTTTAATAAATTGTTCTAACGCCTTCACATCTAATTGTTCTTCATCGTATTCGATGAAAGCGTTTCCCATCACCAAATTGACATTGGCTACTTTAATTCCTGTCTGCTTATTCAAATATTTTTCTAAACCATTGGAACAAGCACTACAAGTCATACCTCCAACTTTTAAAATAATTTTTTTCATGTTGGATCATCCAATACATCAAAACCTAAATTCTCAATAAGTTGTACGATTTCTTGCATCTTAGTATCATCAGCCATTTCTATGGTTACAGTACCTTCTTTAGAACTTGCTTCCACTTTACTTACTCCTTCTAACATCAAAAGGGCATTTTGAATTCTGGTTTCACAGCCAGAACACTTAATTCCTTCTACATTCAACTTTATCTTTTGCATACTTTTCTTCCTTTCTCCTATCCATGTTTTTCACTTTTCATTTCTTTTTTACAAACTTTAATAAATTGTTTCCACAAACATTTACTATTTTCATCATAACCAATCATACTTTCAGGATGCCATTGTACACCGATTTGAAATTCATGATTGGGGTTTTCTAGACACTCTACGATACCATCTTCACTTTTCCCCGAGACCGTAAACATCCCTCCTGTTTTCACACATTCCATATGTCTACTGTTAACTTCTATTGTTGATTGTTTACCAAACAAATAAAAGAGTTTACTATTTGGTTCTAACTGTACATCATGAACATATTTCTTTCCAATCTGTTTATGAGAATTACTAGAAAGAAGATACAACTTTTCTTGGTTTCGATAAGTAGCCATTACCTGCATTCCTAAACAAATCCCTAAAACAGGCAAATGATGCTTCATCGCATAATCTAAAACGTAATAATCCCAAGAAGATGGTTGATCTCCTCCCGTAATTACGATGCCATCACATTGCTTTAACCAACGAAACAACCTCTTTTTCTCTTTATGAGACCAAACTGATCCTTCAAACAAAAGTAGTGGATCTCCTCCTGATTCTATAATTGCATCGACATACTCCTGATGAAGTTCTAACTGAGAAAATGGTTGTTTTCGTTCCAAACGAATCATTACGCCAATCACTGGTAACATGAACTCACCTCTATGGTATTTTATTCAAAAAAACAAGATCGTTTCTTATCTTGTTATTTTTTTAAACCCTTAAGTCCTTTGCTTCCAGCAAAGCCCGCTAAAATGTTACTGTCAAACGAATGAACTTTACTAATTCGTTTTTTATAATCTTTAATGGCAACGTTGATCATATCATCCAACAGCTCTGTATATTTCTTTCCAGTTGGCTCCCACAAATAGAATGCCAAACTTCCAGGAATGGAATTGATTTCGTTGATGTATGCTTTCTTTTTCTTCTGATCGATCAAAAAGTCAATACGACAAACGCCACTACTTCCAATCGCACGGAAAGCATCCACTGCATACTTTCTTACATCACTTGCTAATTTTTCATCGATTTCAGCAGGAATCTTACGTGATGCCGAAAGCATTCCTTTCGACGATTTAACAAAACCACCTTTTCCTTTCATCTTCCCTTTTCCAATGTACTTTTCTTCGTATGTTAAAAAATCTTGAGCCGACAATACTTGTTCAATTTCACTGGTTGATTGATGTTCGTAATTCCCTAAAACACTGATGTTCACTTCTGTTAAATTTGCAACCATTTCCTCTACGACAATTCGATTATCATAACGAATGGCATCATCGATCGCATCGATCAACTCCTCTTCGTTATGTGCCGTATGAATTCCCACACTACTACCTAAAGTTGCTGGTTTAATAATTACAGGAAACTTAAGTTTACTTACTTTATCAATGACACGATCACTATCTTCTTTATAATCTACATCATAAAACCAAGTATAGTTGGTAATAGGTAAGCCCTCACTTTCGAACACTTGCTTCATATATATTTTATCTTGTCCAACAACCGAAGCATATACATCGCTTCCTACAAACGGAATACCAATGGTCTGTAAATATCCTTGCAAAACTCCATCTTCTACATTAGTTCCATGCACGATCGGAAAAGCCAAATCAATCTCTTTTACCACGCGTTTGAAAAGACCTTTACTCTGAAGTACAAATCTTCCTTTTTTAAAATACAACACCACATTTTTGGCATATTTCTTAATCAAATCCATATCTTGATACGTTTCAATGTCACGTAACATCTCTCCTGTATACCATTCTCGATTCTTGGTAATATAAATGGGGATAATTTCGTATTTTTCTTGATCCATTTTGTTCATCGCTTGAATGGCAGAAATAATACTTACCTCGTGTTCTACACTTTCTCCCCCAAAAATAACCCCTACTTTTATTTTCATCTTACACATCTCCTATTCATTATAAGTATCAGGCAAATCATTTTCAAACAAAGCATATACACCATTTTCTTCTTGCAACGTCTGAATAAAGGAATATGCTTCTCTCACATCGTTATAGATTACTACTCGTTCCATATCGTAATCTTTATTTTTTAATCCTTGATAAATTGGTTTTGTTTTCTTTTTCCCAATCAATACGACATAATCAGCTACATCGGCAATTTGTTCACCAAACGTTTGATTGTATGCCTCTTCTTTCGCACCCAATTCGATCATTCCAGGTGTTACTACTACTTTTAAACCAGGCATCATCGAAAGTACATCCAATGCAGATTTGGCACCTACTGGATTAGAATTATAAGCATCGTCAATCTGATAGAAACCACCCAATTTTTTTAATTGTAACCGATGTTCTACCGGCTGAACCAACTTCACTGCTTTTTGTAGTTCTGAAACAGAAATACCAAACTCATATCCCAATGCAAGCGCTGCCAAAATATTCGAAACATTGTGTTTTCCTAATAATTTGGTCTCAAACGGATACGCTTTTTTTTCTTTTTTAAATTTTACAGAAAAGATCGTTCCTTTATTGCTTGCTTTGATGTTTTCTGCATACACATCCACATCATGATTTTCAATTCCATACCAAAGAATTCGACAATTGTTCTTTAAATCATAATGCAACTGTTTTGGATCATCTCCATTTAACACGCCAATTCCATCGGGTGGCAACGATTCAATCAGTTCAAACTTACCTTGTACAATATTCTCTTCGCTACCAAATGTCTCCAAATGAGCAGTGCCAATGGTAGTCAAAATACCATATTGTGGTTGTACCAACTCGCAAAGTCCTCTAATTTCGCCTTTGACGTAAGCACCCATTTCCGCAATAAAAATCTCGTCGAACTTATCCAAATGATTGTTGATCGTAATCATCAATCCATAGTAAGTATTCAAGTTTTTAGGCGTCGGTCTAGCCATATATTTAATATTTAAAATATCACTTAAAATATTTTTGCAACTCGTTTTTCCATAACTACCTGTAATACCAATAATTTTCAAACGTTCCATACTACGAAGTTTATTTTTGGCTTTTCTTTCATAGTAATGGTATACCATTCTTTCAATTGGATAATTGAGTATATTAGCCAAATATACTGTCAAAGGAAGAAAAGCCACCATGAAAGATAAAATCAAAAGACAAATCCATACCACACGAGTAGAATCAAAGCAAAGATATAAGAAGATAATAGGTAACAAACACAAAATACCTAATGTCACCATCAATCTCTTAATTCTTGCTGTTACGACCAACGGTTTTTTTTGTTGATCATTCTTGATACGATAATTCCACGACAACGCAGAAATACAATAGATAGCAATCATCAAGAAAACGAACAAAATCGACGTAGTAGGCAAATCATAAACTACGATCACGCCAATTAAGGAAACCAAAACAGCAAGAAAATCTACCGATAACAATTCTTTTTTATTTTTTATAATCCATTTGCCATAACGATTGTTTTCATTGTACAAGTTCTGTTGCAACATGTGAAGTCCCCGCTTGGCTTTGATAACAATACAAAGAGCAGCACTAATAACGACCAAATGATAAATAAGCATAAGCACCTCCTACAAAAACTTATCTAATATAATATAAACCTGATTTCTATTTTCCAAATAAGCATAATGACCAAAGCCAGGAAAGACAATCAAACCAGCATCCGGAATCAAATGCTCAAGTTCTCTTGCCTCTTCTACTGGTGCTTCTTCATCGTTTTCTCCCCAAATTAACAAAGTAGGAACTGTAATCTTTCTAGCATAATCTGATAAATCTTGATTGACCACTTGCACCAAAGTATCACGCATGACGGGAGACGCTGCTTTATAATCACGAGAACCAATGTACTGTTTTGCAACATCAGACAAACGGTTCAACCCCGGAACTTTTTTTAGTTGTTTTAAAATTCTCACTTTAAGAGGTAATTCGTCCTGTCTTCGAATACAAGGGCTACCAAACAAACACAGTTTCGCAATCACATGGGTTGCTGCATAGTAAATCGCAATTCTTCCTCCAAACGAGTGCCCCATCAAAATTGGTTTTTTGACATGAACTTTTTCTAAAAACGCTTCTAAAAGATCAGCATAATCCGAAATACTCCAAGCGTGAGAGGGTTCACTGCTTTCTCCAAAACCAGGTAAATCTAAAATAGTAACACGGTAACGATCAGAAAACATATCACCAAGCGGCTTCATCATGGCAATGTTTTGTCCCCAACCATGAAGCAATACCATATCCTTACTACCACTACCATATTGTATGTAATTGATACAAATATCTTTAACGGTTATTTTCATACGATCACTCCAACTTCATTATAACAATATTTTGCTATTTCTACAATTTATTGTACCCTATTCGCGTAAAAACGTGTCAAAAAAAGCGTCAAAATATTGACGCCTTTCTAAGAATTTAATAAATATGGACTCGTTATAGTACCTTCGCCACTGGCAATGGTACTATCCCCTTTTAAGAAAATTACTGGAGAAGCATTCAAGTTATACATCCATGGATTATATCCAAATATACTATGTGTAGATACAGCCCAACCAAAAGTCATCGTCCACGAATCAGATGAAAAGAATGAAAATAATTCACCAATTCGAATCAAACCAACCGTAGTAGTCACATTTTCCCCTGTATCAAGCAATGTACTCTGTTGAGGAGTCATCGTTTCATCATATCCATTACGATACCAAACAACATTTTCAACTACTTTACTTCTATCTTGAATTACATTTTGCATCGCTTGACCTACACCATTGGTCATGCTATAATTGTAACCTGAATCCGACTCATCAGAATTAAATGGACCAGAATAAAGTATTTCACTACCACTATACAACACCTTTGTTCCTTGACTCGTTTGCTCTACAATACGAAACAATTTATTGTCATACATGATATACTCTCCACTATGACGATCAGAAAGGTTGCTATCCTTAGTACCAACATCGTCACCTTCTAAACGATAAGGGTTATTGATGGTGCCATTTCCCGTAACAGTTTTTACACCACTTTTCAATGTAATAACTGGACGGTAAGCAAAAGTCAGGTCTGGATCTGCATCTTGTGAAACAGCCTGAGCATCATTCTTCATAGCAACATAAATCAGCGATGTAGGGTTAGAAGCGTCAGGATTCGACAAATAATAATAATACTCACTTCCTTTTGCCTGTAAATAACTATTTCGACCAATTAAATTAAATTCATCTAAAGAAAGCAAACCAACCATTACAGTATCATGGGAAGAACAAATTGTTCTTGCACTGGTATCAGAAGTTGCGGGATCTAAACAAACGGTACTACTAGTAATAAGCGAGGTATCTAAATGATCATAAAAATAGTCATTTAAATAGTTATTAATAACACTTCCTCCCCAAGAAACATCATTCCCAAAACTCCATTGGGTAATTGGTTCATCGATAATCATACGAATATTTCCAGATCCATCAATGGAAACAACTCTCCAAAGATATCCACTATACCAAACATAATTGTTTGGATCTATTCCTTTTATTAAACTAGTATTAGCAACAGTACTAGTATCTACACTGCCATTTTCTCCCAAAGCGTTCTCTTGAAGCAACAAAGTTTTTAAAGGTGCCTGCATTAATTGACTGGCTTCGACTCTGATCTTTCCTTTAAAAACAGAACCAGCCACGTCCAATGTTGCATTTTCATCTAACCATAGACGTAAATCATACTCATAACTTTCGCCTGCTTTGATGATGCCGCTATCCAATACGCGTGTAGTTCCTAGCGTAGATAACAAATCAAGATTTTTTGATACTCCATCTTTTACCAAATTGTACTTAATAACATTGTTTGGCATTTTTGTTTCCGTACTTTCTAATGCCACATCATTCAAATAAAGAGTAAAAGCACTATCAATATCTCCATTATTTGTCAAAGTAAAATGATATGGGACTGTTTGCATTCCTACTTCATCCAACATCGGTACAGTACCTGCCAAGTTAATTCCTTCTCCCATACTATCATCTAAAATCAAAGATAACGTTCCTGCCTTCAACACATTTGTTTTCGTTCCAGTTAATGTTAAACTTAGCCAAGCATAACTTACTCCTAATAACAATATCGTTCCTAATATAATAGGTAGTCCAAATCGATACAGTACTTTCTTCTGTTCCTTTTCCATGTTCCACACCTCTATTCTCTTCCATTATAAAATGTATCCCCTACCCATGTCAATCTTTTTGTCAAATTCTACCGAAACAAAAAATCGCCTCAGCGATTTCTTGTTCAATATTTTACATGATCAATCATAATTCTAACATATTACTTATTTCGTATACTTCTTCTTGTGTTAGTCCACGATTGAAAACCATCGCACCACTAATGGTAGCATGTACACTTTTTTTGTCCCATAACCTTACCATCTTGATAATAAGGATTAGCCCCAAGCAAGATAGGCAAATTGATCGTTTTCACATTTCCAGATATAACCAAATATCCTACTTTTTCATTATCTACATATAAAGTCATCCTACTTCCATCATAAGTACCTACGATCGTATAAAACTTATCCAATTCCAAATCTAAAGAAGTAGCAAAGACATTTTGATAATGATTAGCAATAGAAAGTTGAAATAGCAACTTATTTTCCATAATAGCCAAACCACCACCAGCACTTTCCCAATTTCCAAAAAAATCAGCATCTTTGATTGTGTGAAATTTAAGTCGAATCGCATATGTGATTTGATCTTGAAAATCATAGTTAGAAAGTCCTACATTAACATAGTTATTGTTACCATCTAATAATAATCCATCTTCAGTCCAACTGTTAGAAGTAGTTATAATACCATCATTATGATGTGCACTCAAATCTTGCCAAACATTCGCCGTATTGCCACGACTTCTACCATCATACCATACCAATAACCCATCCGTAGTATAATTTAACTGACTTGCTTCTACTCTAATTTTGCCTCGGAAGATCTTTCCACTTTCACTATTGGTTGTATTCTCATCGAGCCACAATCTTAAGTCATAAGTATAAGAAGCACCTGGTGCAATCATACCTGTATCTAATACACGATTAGGATTAATTCCCGTTGTTGTCAACAACTCTGTAGCAATCGAACGATCATTTTTTACCAAATTATATTTTATTACACTATCAGGTAATTTGATTTCCTCGCTAGAAAGTGCAGCATCATCTAAATAGATCGTATATTCACTAGCATCCGTTCCATTATTCGTCAAATTAAAATGGTAAGGTGTTTGCATTTCCCCTACTTCATCTAACATTGGTACCGCTTTCTCTATTTGAATTTCACTTCCAGATGCATCATCCAAAATCAACGACAAAGTACCCGCTTTCAGCACATTCGTATTTGTGCCAGTCAACGTCAAACTAAGCCAGGCATAACTGACTTCTAACAATAAAATCGTCCCTAGTATGATGGGTAACCCAAATTGATACAGTACTTTTTTTTTGCTTCTTCTCCATTTTTGTACTCCTTTTGCTAAAAAGATAGTATGTAAAAAATATATCTGATCATATCTTTTGATTCTCGTATTACTTACTATAAGTATACTAATTTTATATTCTTTTAACAAGAGGGAAAAAGTATTTATCTATTTTCTTGTTTTTGATATGCATGTAATATTTCCCAAGTTTTCTGAACATTTTTTTCTCCCAACGAATTGTAAACCGTCAACTCCCCCGTGTCTGTTTTCGGATTTAACAAGTTGTATTCAATCAACTTTTTCTTTAACTGACGACGTATTCCATCACTACCATCGATCAATTTCGCATTTTGTAACAATGCTTGAATGTTTTGTTTAATCAAAGGATAATGAGTACATCCCAATACGACAACATCAATATTTTTTGATTGATAATACAAAAGTAACTGTTCTAATTTTTGATCGATTACCGTCTGTACTTCTTCTTCGATTAAATGAGCCAAATTGCTACAGTTAAGCAAGTAAATATGATCGTGCTCTTTTTGATAAGATTGATATAGTTCTTGAAACTTTTTACTAGAAAGTGTGGCTTTGGTTGCCATCACCAACACATTTTGGTTTCGATCTTCATCCATAGCCACTTTCAAAGCAGGAATCGTCGCTATAAACAAAGTGTGTGGAAAAATCTTTCGTAATTGATCAGTCGCTACACTGCTTGCTGTATTACAAGCCACCACGATGGCTTTACAACCCTTATCGATCAAAAACTGACTAGCCGAGATAGCATAATCCATAATTTCTTCTTCACTCTTTTCTCCATAAGGATTGTGTAAAGAATCTCCAAAATATATATAATTTTCATTTGGCAAGTATTCCATAATCTTAGATAAGATCGTAATTCCACCCATTCCGGAATCGAATACGCCAATTGGTTTTTCTTTCATATTTTCACCTAAAATAAGGATAGTTGATTCGATTCTGGAAGTCCATCCAAAATTTTCATCAATTCCATTTTATCAATTAATGTCTTTGAAACATGACCTCTTTTTTGTAAATCTTCAATACTTAAAAATGGTTGTTTCTCTCGTTCTTCTACAATCGTTTTCGCAACGTTATCTCCTAGGCCATCTAGTGTTCTAAATGGTGGAATTAAAGTATTATCTTCCGCTACGACAAAATGAATGGCGTCACTTTTGTTAATGTCGATATTAGCAAAACGAAGTCCCCTTGCAGTTGCTTCTAAAGCGACTGCCAAAGATTCCATAATACCCTCCTCTTTGTTGCTTCTTTCAAATCCCTTCGCCTGTAACTCTTCCATTTTTTCTCGAATGGCATCGTATCCTTTGATCATCGTTTCAATATCAAAATCAGTAGTCCTTACCGAAAAGTAAGAACAGTAATAAAATAATGGTTGATGTACTTTGAACCACGCAATACGTAACGCACTCATGACGTAAGCACAAGCATGGGCTTTCGGGAACATGTACTTGATTTTACGACAAGATTCAATGTACCAATCTGGAATCTTTGCATCTTTCAAAATTTGCTCAAACGCTTTCCATCCTTCCGGATCTTTGCTTGGCTTTCCTTTTCGAACAAACTCCATGATTTTAAAAGCCGTCTTGGATTCGATACCCCAATTCATCAAGTTTACCATAATATCATCACGACAACCAATGACATCCTTAAATGGAACCACATTGTTTTTGATCAGTTCACTGGCATTTCCTGCCCAAACGTCAGTACCATGTGACAAACCAGATATTTTAACCAATTCACTAAACGTTTTTGGCTTCGTTTCTACCAACATTTGAATAACAAAACGTGTTCCCAGTTCTGGAAGACCTAATGTTCCCGTTGGACACATAATTTGATCTTCACTCACGCCCAAAGCATCAGTACAAGAAAGCAAACTCATCACTTCTTGATCATCAAAGGGAAGCGTCGTCACATCAATTCCAGACAAATCTTGCAACATGCGCAAAATGGTCGGATCATCGTGTCCTAGTATATCGAGTTTTAATACATCTTGATCGATCGCATGATAATCAAAGTGTGTCGTTCTCCACAACGAATTTGGATCATCTGCTGGATACTGGAACGGCGTAAAATCAAAGACGTCCATATACCCAGGTATGACGACAATTCCTCCCGGATGCTGTCCAGTCGTTCGTTTTACTCCCGTACATCCGATAGCCAAACGTTCTATTTCGGCAGTTCGCATATTCAATATTCCTTTTTCTTCTAAATACCCTTTTACGAAACCAAAAGCCGTTTTCGATGCCACAGTACCGATCGTTCCAGCACGATATACGTTGTCGATTCCAAACAACTCTTTGGTGTATTCATGGGCTTTCCATTGATACTCACCAGAAAAGTTCAAGTCGATATCAGGAACTTTATCCGCATTGAATCCAAGGAACGTCGCAAACGGCATATCTTGTCCTTCTTTTCCCATTCTAGATCCACATTTTGGACAAACACGATCCGGCAAATCATAACCACTCGAATACATACTACCGTATGGTTTCCCCGCTTCATCTTCAAAAATACTATGTTTACAGTTTGGACATAAATAGTGAGCAGGAAGTGGGTTGACTTCTGTAATTCCCATCATCGTCGCTACAAAACTAGATCCAACTGAACCACGACTTCCTACTAAGTATCCATCATCATTACTCTTTTTTACTAGTTTTTGAGCAATCAAATAAATAACATCAAATCCACCCGCAATAATTCCACTCAATTCGTTTTCAATTCGATCTTCGATGATTTTAGGAAGCACCTCCCCATACATTTGATGGGCTTTTCCATACACCAACTCTTTGACTGTTTCAACAGAATTTTCAATTTTAGGCGAAAAAGGAATGCCACCAGTATCGATGATGACCTCGATGATTTCAACCATATCGGCTATTTTATTAGGATTTTCCACGACGATTTCATAAGCCAAATCAGATCCCAAAAAAGCGAAGTCAGCAAGCATCTCATCAGTCGTTCGAAAATGATTGCTTGGAATATCATCCGGATAGCGTGCAAGAGGATGTCTTCCACCTCCTGGTACTTTTTGATTGATGATGATCTCGCGATAAATTTTATCTTCTTTCGTCAAATGGTGAACATCACCTGTTGCGACCACTAGTTTACCTGCCTGCTTGCTAACACGAATAATTTTCTCAAGATGATCTTTTAGTTCTTGTTCACTACCAAAATCACCAGACGATAACATATGACGATAACAATCCAGTGGTTGTACTTCAATATAATCATAAAATTGAATTAAATTCGTTAGTTCCTCATCACTTTTTGATTTTGCTTCTTTAAATATTTCACTTTCATAGCAACCACTGCCAATCAAAAGTCCTTCACGATGGCTTTTGATTTCACTTCGCAAAATACGTGGTGTTTTATACAAATATTTCGTATTAGCATAACTAATCAACTTAAATAAATTCTTAAGTCCTACTTTGTTTTTAGCCAAGATATTTACATGGTGACTACGTCCAAACTTATGAATTTCGTCTTTGGATACCAACTTGTCAATATCGCTAATCTTTTCTAAGTTACGGGCTTCCAACTTTTTCATCATTTTATGAAATACTAAAGCCGTGGCTTGGGCATCATAATCTCCACGGTGATGAGATTCTTCATCAAACGGTACTTCATAACGCTTTACCAAAGCCGATAAACTATGTCTTCCAAACGTACTATCGAGCGTTCTAGAAAGCTCAAGCGTATCGATTACCGTATTTTGAAACGTTCCCAAATGATACTTTTGATAAGCCATTTCCAAGAAAGAAACATCAAACTTAGCATTGTGCGCCACCATCGGACAGTCACCAAACCACTCGATAAAACGCTTGATGGCATTTTCTTCGTTGTCTTTATCTTTCAACATGTCATCAGTAATACTCGTAACTTCCGTAATTCTATGTGGCAAAGGTCGTCCTGGATTGATCAGTTCATCATACGTTTCCAAAATTTCACCATTTTTAAGTTTTACAGCACCTATTTCGATGATACTATCGCCACCACCGGCATTAAAACCAGTCGTTTCAAAGTCAAATACGACATACGTCTGATCCAATAGAACATCGTCTGTTTTACGCATGACAATATCGACGCTATCATCGATCAACGTAAGTTCTGTTCCATAAATGGCCTTAAACGGTTCTTGTCCTTCTTTTAATTTCTTATTGTAATCTGTCACAGTATTATATACATGAGGAAATGCTTGTGCCCCATTATGATCCGTAATCGCAATAGCCCGATGTCCCCACTTCATGGCTTGCTTCACTAGTTTTACTTCATCAACTACCCCATCCATTTGACTCATCATAGTATGTGCATGAAGTTCCACACGTTTACGTGGTGCCAAATCTTTTATTTCTTCTTCTTTTTTGTCAAGAAGATTGATATCTCTAGCATTCAATACCAACTCTTTGGCAAACACATCGTTCTTGGTATAGCCACGAATTTTATACCAATTACCTGCTTTTAAACTCTTCTTCAAACGATCGTACTCTTCGTCATCACGCACAAATACTTTACAATAAATACTATCCGAATAATCCGTTATTTTTAAAGTGATGATTTTAAAACTCGACTTACTAGATTCAAAATATTCAGTATCAAAAACAAAACCATCCACTACAATGTTGTTATCTTCGCCAACAATGTTCTTGATTTTCATACTTTCTTCTTGGATCATTCGTCCTAAAATAGAATCAACATCCGTCGTACTTTTACGAACTGGCGTCTTTTTGACAACCGTTTTCTCTTTTTTAATCTCGGATAACTCTGTTGAAAGTTCTTCTTGAATTTTTTCTAATAACGATTGTTTTTCTTCTTTGTTTAATATTACTTCAATCTCTTCTTGATACCCAAAAGACCGATACAACTTTTGAATCCGCTCTAACACATTCTTAATTTTCTCTTCTTCTATTTCATTACTCACTTCTAAGTATATGTGTCCTTCTTTTTCTTTCATGCTATCCAAAAACATTTCAGAAATCGGAAGTACATCTTTGATACACTCTAAAACATAAGGAAAATATTCTAATAAATAAGGAGAATTTGTTTCTTCAATCAACAGATTTACTTGCACTTGTTCGACATTAGGAAAGATTCCATTTGGAATATTTTGCAATTGTTTTAATGTTTCAAGTGGCAAAAACTTATCATTAGCCAAAAAAATCGTCCATCTGTTAGTTCGTTTATTAACGATAATTTTTTTGATTTCAGCATGGCGAAAACAAGACAAATCTGTTAGTCCTAACTGCATTAAAATATTCTGTACTTTTTCATCCATGTTATCACTCCTTATGAAGAAAAAGATTTCAAGCGTGAAATCTTAATTGATTTCTAATTCGTTTATTTTTACAATATATCTTTGATTTTTGATACAAAAATCAATAAAAGCATAAAGATTAATCTTTTTTAATTCTCCCTCGATAGCATACTTTTCCGCATCAAAGGCAATTTTATCTCGCATCATGTAACGAAGCATTTCTTCTCGGTCAGCACCCAAGTACATGAGCCAATAAGGATATATCTGTCGTTTCAAAAACTTTAAAGTCGGATCTCCCACCAAATAGTGACTTTCTTTACTCATTCGAGTACAAAATTCGTTTTGAATGGCCAACTCCAAAACTGCTTGTACGATTTCTTTGTATTCTTCCTGATAGTTCCCCAACTCATTTTTTACAATTCCATAAATCAAATCTGTCAATATTTGAATAGAATCTTTATCTTTATTTTTCTTTCCATATACCAAAATATTACATTTCTTATCTTTCGAATAATCTACGACTTCCAAATTCGGATGAACTACTAAAACCTTATATGGTTTTATATCAAACCTTAACAACTCTTTTAAAATACTGCTGGCTTCCTTTTTATTTTCATCCCATATTTTTAATAAAGAAAGACGATATTTTTCTGTTTCTTTTTTTATGGTGTCATAAACTTCTGTTTCCAAAAACAAATTATAAAGCGTATCATCATCTGGAATAAAATTCTTCTGCTCCATAAAAAGCAAATTGCGATCTTTTTGTATTTTACCGTATTGTTTTTGATAATTCATCCATAACTTTTGCTTCATTTTATGGACCGTTTCAGAAATGGAAGGACCAAATAATAAATTCCAAATCAACATGTAATCATTTACCAAAAATTTAATATTCACGTTTCCTCACCCTTACTGCTTTGATATATTTAATATACCATAGTTGTCGTATTTTGAAAACAAAAAAAGAATGTATTTCGAAAAAAAAGAACCTAGGTTCTTTTTAAATATTTTGTATCACAAAATAGAAAATTGTCGTGACAACACCAATTAACAAAATAAATAAAATGATCTTGACAGCCACAGGAATTTTTTTAGTATCCACATCTTCAAATTCATGATCCATCTCAAAATCTTGATCGGATAAATCCATACTTTTGGTATAGAAAGATTGATCCATATTTTCTAAGTTACTCTCTTTTTTCATATCTTGTTTTTCTTCTTGCGACGATTTCTGAAATGATTCCGTAACTACTGTTTCATCTAAACTAATAGGCAAAAGATCACTCATCAAATCTTTATCTTCTTGTTCTTTAATTTCTTGACGCAACCGATTAGAAGTAATCGTATCAATCAATTCCTTAATTTCTTCTTCTTCGGTTCTTTCGAGTTCACGACGTTTTTGCTTTTGTTCGCGATACTTTTCTAATTGGTCTACATCCAAATTAGCCAAAATGTTGTATTGTGTACTACGTAATTTTCTTTTGCGTTCCAATTCATCCACTTGATCCCGATTCTTTTTTGCCTCTAATAAAATGTTGTTAATGTCGTACACTTTATTTTCATCCGTCGGATATAAATCTTCAAATTGATCTAGGTCGCGTTTTACTTTAGGAGGCGTAATAATATCTTGGTATTCTTTAATTTTTTGATACTGTTCTCTCGTTTGACGACTTTGGTCAATCGAAGAAAGATCTACGACGTTTTTATCGTCGAAATCTTGAAACTCTGTATAGGTACTATTGGTATAAAAATCGTGGTACAAACCCTTGTTTTTATCTTCGCGGCGCACCGGTGTATTTTGCTTTCTTTGTGCATTTTCTTCATAACGATCCATACGGCTTTTCATCATAACACCCTCTATCATAATAATCATAGCATACTTTTTAAGAAAACAAAATAGCGAAATGTATTTACGAACAACTTCTTTTTCGATATAATGAACTTAGTAAAGGAGAAAAAATGATGAAAGTAAAAGTAAATAGAGATGCATGTATCGGATGTGGTGCTTGCCAAGTAATCGCACCAAATTTATTCGAATTAGATGAAGAGGGTATTTCAAAAGCATTGGTTGATGAAGTAGAAGAACAAGAAGAAGACAATGCAAGAGATGCCAGCGAATCTTGTCCGACTGCAGCAATCGAAATCGAAGAATAAAATCGCTTTTTACAAGCGATTTTTTTGTATGTTAGAAAGTGCGTACAACTTTTTGATTTCCTTCGGTGTCAACATACGATATTCCCCGGATTTCAATCCTTTTAAATCAAGAAAAGCAATTCGTTCTCTTTTTAATTTTAGAACTTCAAATCCCACACTTTGGATCATTTTTTTTATCTGGTGATTACGTCCTTCATGAATGGTAATTTCTACCATACAAGTATGATTTTTCTCATCTACTCTACGTAATTTGACCTTGGCTTTCTGTGTCTTCTTTCCATCGATTACCACACCTTCTTCCAAAGCATGAATGGCATCGGCTTTTAAAATTCCTTTGACTTTCACCCAATAAGTTTTCGTAATTTCGTTGGCTGGATGCATCAAGTAGTTAGCAAAATCCCCATCATTCGTCAGAATTAAAATTCCCGTCGTATCATAATCAAGACGTCCTACAGGATAAATCCTTTTGTCTGTTTCAATCAAATCGACGACTGTTTTTCTCTTCTTATCATCAGAAGTAGAAGTAATTACTCCACGTGGCTTATTTAACAAATAATAAACATGATCTTCTCTTTCTAATTTTATACCATCAACTTCTATTACATTTTTAGAATGAACCAAAGTACCAAGTTGCGTCACAACTTTTCCATCTACTTTTACTCTACCTGCTTGAATCAATTCTTCTGATTTTCTTCTTGATGCAACTCCTGCATTAGCCATAACCTTTTGTAAACGTTCCATCTCTATCACCTTTTGCTCATTATACACAAAAAAATGAAAAAAAGCAATCTACGGATTGCTCATTTCTACTTTAAAGTCATAAGCAGCAGACATATCTTGTTCAATAATTCCATAAATCATAGTACTTTCATTTGCTTTCACATTTTCTATCTCACTGGTCATTTCTCCCAAAACAGAACCAGTTTGATCAAGAAAAACAATCGTAATCGGCTGATCGACAATATCTTGTCCTGTTTCATTAAACACAACCGAAGTAAACGTCGCATAACTATCATCCGTAGTCGATAAATGATTGCGGGTATATTTAATTCCATCAAATACCTTATCTTCTGCTAACGTGGCACTACCCAATTCTTGATAATTTTCTACGGTATCAGAAGTTGTTTCGTTCGTCGAATCGTCTTCTTTAGAATTTGTCGTTTGGGAAACAATTAACCAAATGATTCCGATTACAATTAACAATACAGTAATTATGATCAATAGAGTAGATTTCTTTTTCATCTTCATCCTCCTAATCCGGTACTACATTAGGATACATTGGAGCATCCCATTTACATCCATCTAAACGTTGCCCAGGACAATAAGAAACTGGATTCCCTCTTGCGTTGGTATCTCGTGTTTTAACACCATAGTTCCAACAAATCACACAATAACCATAGTATACTTGAGTATGAACGGTTCCGCAACTTAATGGCTGATTGTGAGTACTCTTATGTAAGGTAGTTCCCAAAATCTCATAAACATGCGTATGAGATGGTGGTGATGGTGGAGTACACGACTTTTCTTCTGTCGTAGAAGAACACGTTTTTCCATTGTAATTTGCCACCGTTTTTACAGTTCTCGTCTGCTTTCCGTTTTTACAACTACTCCAAGATCCATATTCTTTCTTAGTACTATCACAATAATTAACATTATACTTCGATGAAACACATTCTCTTTCATTTCCGGCGGCATCTTTTACAATCACTCTACCCTGACGATTTCCCTCTGCAGTTAGACCTTTTGTCTGCACACCAGTATTGCTAGACCAAAAAGCCCAACCACTACTACTATCAGTATACCAATCCCATTTAGCAGTATCGCTACTCGGCGTAATTTTTAAATTAACCGGATACCCTTTTCGATAATCAACAGCTGTAAACGTTGGGCAACTTGGGGCTGTTTTATCTATATAATAGATACCTGTATCACAAGTTCTACTATTTCCTGCATCATCTGTTACCACAACTCTACCTTGTCTTTCCCCTTGTGCTTCTAATGACACTGTTTTTTGAACGGATCCATACGTACTCCATTTCGTCCAACCACCCTTTAAATCATTGGTGTACCAGGTCCAATTTTTCGTATCACTCGTCGGTGTAATCGTCAATTCTACCGTTTTGTTCGTCCAAGTTTTAGGATCCACACTATCTTTGATAGATGGACAACTTGGTGCCGTTTTATCTACTTTTATCGGACCAATATTACAACTATTGGTATTACCTGCACTATCTTTTACAAAACCATAGATGCAATGATTGCTTCCATCTTTCGTAATGGTATATTGACTATTTCCATTATAAGTGGCACTCGAACTATTCCATATACCAAATTGACTAACTTGACTATCTGTATCTTTCGTAGTCATAGAAACTTGAACATTCGAAGTATAAAAATTGTTGTTTCCTTTTGTTCCGCTCGTTATACTTAAAGAACATTGCGGTTTAATTTTATCTATTTTAATTTGAAAATTAGCTTC
>CAMMJA010000016.1 GCA_946497145.1 uncultured Mycoplasmatota bacterium
AATATGATCACTCGCATCTCCCATCAAACTTTTTAAGTTGAACATGCGAATCGGTTCTAATCCACCATAAGTATTACGAAACTCTTGCTCGTTCATACGGATAAATCCCGTCTGCTTTAATAACTTTACATCGACATCTTTGCTGATTAATTGTAACAAATCTTTGTCACTACTTACGATAGTACCAACAAAATCTTCTTCTAAATCGATCATTTTGGCTAATGTTCCAATGATGTCATCGGCTTCGTAATTATCGATTTCAAAATGAAAAATACCCATGGCATCCAACACTTCTTTGGCTTTTGGAAACTGTTGTTTCAATTCATCTGGTGTTTCACTACGACCGGCTTTGTATTCTAAATACTGATCGTGCCGAAATGTCTTTCCTTTATCGAACGCAACCATAATATAACTTGGTCTTTCTTCTTGTACAATTTTGTTCATCATATTGATAAAGCCATACAACGCATTGGTTGGAAAACCTTTGGAGTTACGCATGATTACGCCATTATAAGCCGTCGCATAATAACTGCGAAACAACAAATTGTTACCATCTACTAAAATTACTTTTTTCATACTCTTCACCTAGAAGTATTATACCATGGAACTACTCATTTTTAATATGCTTATTTCAAATTATACGCAACACTAGCATTTAAGTTACGCAAGTCCTCTCTTTTTTCTAACATTTCTACTCGATTGCTAAGCAACAAAGCAAGCATGCTTACTACTACATACATACCCATAATTCCTAGTATCATTTTTCCATTTTTTTTCATCTTTTTCTCTCCTTTCTAATCTACAAATCTAGTATAATCCATACATTTGTTCGTGTCAATAGAACAAAAGATATTTTAAAACATTTGTTTGACATTTGACATTAGTTATGATAAAGTTAAATTATAAAAGGAGGTTAATAAATGGAGAAATTAACAAATCGCCAAAAAGATATTTTACAGTCCATTAAAGAATTAATTGCCAAGAATGGCTATCCCCCTACTGTGCGCGAAATTGGTCGTGCTGTGAATCTGCATTCACCAGCAACGATTCATTTTCATCTAACAAAACTAGAAGAAAAAGGTTATATCAAAAAGGGCTCTAGTAAAAATAGAACCATTGAAGTATTAGTTCCTAACGAATACTTGCAAAAAGAAGATGGCGTTGTATCCGTTCCTTTACTCGGCAAAGTAACCGCGGGTACTCCCATTGAAGCAATCGAAATGCCTGATGAATTTTTTCAACTTCCCAGCAATTTAATTCCCAGTCAAAAAGATTGTTTTACCTTACGTGTCAGCGGAGAAAGCATGATTAACGTCGGCATTTACGATGGAGATATCATTATCGTAGAAAGACAAAATGTTGCTAGAAATGGTGATACTGTAGTCGCCATGACCAAGGATAACGAAGTAACTGTAAAGACTTTTTATAAAGAAAATGGTTATTTTCGACTTCAACCAGAAAATGACACCATGGACCCAATCATTTTAGATGAAGTAACCATTTTAGGAAAAGTAATCGGATTATATCGAAGATTATAAAACTGGCTTTGCTAGTTTTTTTTATCGACTTTTTTAAATCATTTTTACATAAACATAATTGAGGAGATTATATGAAAATTACAAACTTACATATTTTTGAAAGTAATATACTAGATGGTCCGATGAGTTCTTACAAACTATTTTATAAAGAAGACATGACGCAAGCAGAAATTGAGCAAGATTTGCTCAAAAGACGACTTATTTTAGGCAAAAAGCATGGATTTGATGGAAAAAAAATTATCGTGCCGACACAAAAAAACCATCAAAATCCTAATTTATATCCAGATGGAACTTATCAAACTGTAAGTCAATTGCCACTTAATCAAGTAACCGATCTATGGAATTTATCTGTTGTGGGAGATATTTTGTTGCTAGACAACACCAAACCCGGAATCGTGATCGGTTTCCCAGCGGCTGATTGTCCTGTTTTGATTGCATTCGATCTAAAACAGCAAGTAGCGGCGCTTGCACATTGTGGAGCCGAATACATCAATCGAGAACTTCCGATCGATTTGCTAAAATCTTTAGAAAACGAAGCAAACTCTAAACGAAGTGATATGATGGTATATCTGAGTTCGTGCGCTGGAAAAGAATATTGTTACGATCAATTCCCACATTGGGCTACCAATCAATCAGTTTGGAAAAACCATATTCAAAAAAATGGATTTCACTATTTTATAGACTTACGTGGCAGTATTGTCGATTTACTAAAACGTTATTATATTTCACCATCCCAACTGATCATCAATGATCAAAACACCATTACCGATCCACTGCTTTACTCTAATAGTGCAACTTATCGAAAAGTACCAAACAAAAATGGTCGTTATTTAGTTGGATGTTTTTTTAAAGACGAAAAAAAGAAAACCAAGTAGCTCTTAGTTTTCTTTTTTATTAAATAGATCACATACCACATAACTTGCAATCAAAAGTCCAGCACTAGATGGCACAAAAGCAGAAGATGCAGGTGTTCGACCATCGGTTTTAATTGGCTGCTCGTGAGAACATAATACCAAAATCTTTTCCTTGATTTTTTCTTCTTTTACCCATTTTCTTAAAATTCTTGCCAACGGATCATAATTTGTTTTTCGAATATCTGCAATATACAGTTGACTGGGATCTAGTTTATTGCCTGTTCCCATACAAGAAAGGATGGGTATTTTACGTTGTAGACATTCTAAAATCAACAGTTTTTTGCTTTCTATCGTATCACAAGCATCGATGACATAATCAATTGGTTCTTGAAAAATAACATCTTTATTTTCCGTCTGATAAAACATATCATATAAAACAACTCGACATAAAGGATTAATATCTTGAATTCTCTTTCTCCATGCTGCTGTTTTTTTCATTCCAAGAGTTGAAGTCAATGCGATCAATTGTCTGTTAATATTCGTTTCATCTACAATATCATCATCTACTAAAATTAACTTTCCTACTCCACTGCGCGCTAACGCCTCTACAGCATAACCACCGACACCACCTACCCCAACTACTAAAACGGTGGATCGTTGTAGACATTTCCAGTTGTCATTTGTAATCATCTTTTGAAAGCGAACAAAACGTGCCATACTTTCACCTCAGATCCATTATAGCACAAAAAAACGTCCGAAAGAACGCCACTTAACGATAAAACCTGCACTTGTACAGGTGGGTGCGTCTAGATGGCCTTTAGGATCCCTACCCGTTTTCACGGAAGGTCTTCAACACCAGCCAACATTGACACTCCCTTATCGTTGATTAGTCGGTTTTATATAAAATGGTTATCGTATCTTTCAGACAATTATAGTATATCATATTTTTTTTAAAACATACAACTGTTTTCCAAAATATTTTTGTTGTTATCAACAACTATTTTTCAATTGAAGAAACATCAGAAATAGACGGTTTCCTATGAATATTCGTATTGTTTGCTCCTAACATCATGGAAGTGGTTACTTCTGTTTCACGATGCGTGTATTGGTCAATTTTTTTGAGATTGCTAATATTTCTTTTTGTTTCCAGTTCATATCGATGTCTTGCGTTCTTGTTACGATATCTTCCAAACATGAGGAAGAAATAAATGACACCAATCAACAAAAATAACCAATTATAATCGAAATCTACAAACAACATTGCAAATACTCCTAGTAACTCAACAAGAAACGAAACTCCTAATAACTTTGGCATGTGTATTGGAACACTTCCCATCGTTTCTTTCGTCCTAGCATTTACGGCTACGTAGTGTAATAGTTTTTTTTCTCCTTTTACTTGCTGATAACTATACAACCAAACAGGTAAATAAGCCGCTTTCCATTGTTGTCCTTTCAACAATAATTGCTCCGCTTTCCACTCTACACCTCTATCGTATTCTAACAAAGTATCATTCACTGAAAATCTAGCAATATCTTTGGCTTGTGTATCGATCAACGGCTGCAATTGCTCCACATTGGTATCTCTTTTCTCTGAAGAATACCCCTTTAAATAATTTGCATTCCATTTTACAGCGTTTTCGATATCAAAAGGCATAATAGAATTGATAATGTTGGTCGTCTTGTCAGTTGCTTGTTGGTTTAGTTTATCTGCACTAGATTCGATGGTAAGCCCTTCAATTACGACATCGAATTCTCTTTCGACATGATATACATCAACATCATAACAAGTAACGTTATGATCTCCTTCTTTTTTCGTATATGTTCTTGCTGTATGTTCCCCTTCTCCTGTTAAGTGAGAATGCGCATTGATGTCCACCACCATATATGGGAAGTAAACACCCATAATATTTTCTGTGGTAAACTCTTGTTTGAATTTAGGATGAGCAAAAAACTTACGTTTTCCAACAAACTGGGCAATGCATTCTTTCGCCTCTTCTTTTTTTACAGTAAAAGGCAATACGACATCAGGAATGCTTCCATTTGGAATTTGTTCATTGATCGATAAGGTATTTCTACACCAATGGCATCTTGCCTGGGCTACTTCAGAAGTATCGATTACGACTTCAGAACCACAACTACTGCACTTTAGTGTGACAATATCATCGGCATCTTTTGCGATATCTTGGACACCAGCAGTCATTACCCTTCCATGTAATTTTGCAATATCAGTTTCTAAGCCATCCATTTTTTCTAATGCAAATTCATATCGACAAAAATTACATCTCAAATGTCCATTGTTTACATTAACGGATATATCTGTAGATCCACATTTCGGACACTTATTTTGTCCATTTTTAACATTTTTTGTTTGCACAACTTTCGTGTTAGATGAAGAAGCATTTGCTTCTTGATTCGCAGAATCAACGCTACCTACCATACTATAACCCCAATAATTGTTTTTTTATCGCATCATAATCTTCTTGTGTAATGGCTCCTGCATCGAGAAGTTTTTTCATTTCTAAAAGTTTCGTCGTCGGATCTACTTGTGATGTTTGAGCAGATGCTTGCTGTGACTGACCAAATGACGGTTGATAACTAGATGGGGTTGAGGCCTGTTGCATTCCTCCCATCACTCCGCCAGCAGCATTCATGCCCATTCCCATAAATGCCATTGCGGCTCCACCACCATTTTCTCCTGCTGCTTGCATTCCTCTTGCTGTTGCTTGCTGCATAAATGAATTGCCACGTGAGCCGGATAATGCATCGGCTTTTTTGACATCTGACATTAATTTTTTTGTATCTTCATCGTATTCGATCGAAAGAATAGCCGTTTTGACAATCTCTAGACCACGAGATGTTTTCCATTGATATGCTTCTTCCACTGCTTGTGACATTGCTCCAGCAAACCCGATTTGATCACCTTGAATTTTAGAAATACGATTTCCTTTACTAGGATCATTGGTATAATTAGAAAATGCTGCCGATAAAGTACTGACAACTTCATTGAACAATTGTGTTCCTGCATCGTTATCCATATCTGCAAAATCAAATACTGGTGCTTCTGGCTGCAAATATTTGGCTGGTACAAAATTCTTTACAAACAACAAAGGGTCCACAATTTTTAATGTATAGGTTCCTCGTGTAATACATCCCACTTGTGTTCCAAAATAAGCATCATCCCAATAAATTTCTGATTGTGTTCCAAATTTGTTGTTTGGTATTTCTTTTAAGTTGACATAAAAAGCAAGTTGCTGTGAGCCGGGTTGTCCACCAAATTTCACTTTTTCCCAAGTTGATTTTGCCAGTTGTCCAATGATGCCATCGCCTGCAAACAACGATTGTGAATTTGGATCATCCGAAGTAAAAATAAATCCTCCCGGTTCTGCTACAAATCCTGTAATTGCACCATCTTGTATGGTAATTAATGCTGTCCCTTCTGGAACGACGATTTTACTACCATTGCTGATGATATTATCATTTCCTTTGGTATTTTCTCCACGACCATTATTTTCTCCTTGTGGAACTGCTTGAAACAAAGCAGCCGTTGCTGGAACATTTGGTCTTGGCATATAATAATCTTTCCATTGATCTGCAAACGTTCCCCCTAAAGCACCTGTAAACGCTTTAATAAATCCCATATTCTCACTCCTTTTTTGAATTAAATAGTTGCTGCAAAAGATTGTAACAAAACCTTTTGACCTTGGCCAAATGCTCGTTTTAATTATGCTAGACACATCGAGAACATTTTACCAATGCCTCTATTTACTTTAAGTATAAAAAATATCTTGGACTATGTCAATTTTTTATTATGCTTTAACAATTTTTTTGTTGGACCATACAATACACTAGGTGATATACATGTATTTTCAAATCAATGGTTTTACCTTATATTATGAAAAATACGGTAATGGCGAGAAAAACATTGTTATTTTACCCGGTTGGGGTGAAACGCGCAAAACGTTTTATCATATGATTGCTTTTCTAAGTCAAACATACACCGTATACATTGTTGATTATCCTGGTTTTGGTAACAGTCCTTTTCCGAATCATGATTTAACCATCTATGATTATACCAATTTAATTTTAGATTTTTTAAACGAAAATAGCATTGTTCTTCCTATCATCATCGGACATTCATTTGGTGGCAGAATTGCTATTACTCTAAATGGCTACTTTCACCACAAAATCGATAAACTCATCTTAATTGGAAGTGCTGGTATTAAGCCCAAGAAGACACTTTATCAAAAACTAAGACAGATGACTTACAAATTTTTAAAAAGAATCAAATATTTACTGCCCAAAAAACATCGCAAAAAATACTTGGAATCTTTGCTTCATTTGTTTGGATCTAGTGATTATCAACAATTAAATATCAATCAAAGAAAAACGTTTATTCAAATCATAAACGAAGATTTAACTCCGTATCTCAAAGATATTTTAGTAGAAACGTTACTTATTTGGGGAGAAAACGATCAAGATACGCCTCTTAAAGACGGACAGAAAATGGCAAAAGAAATACCTGACGCTGGACTAGTTGTATTCAAAGGAAGAGGACATTTTTGCTATTTAGAAGAACCAGCGTTAACCAATTTGATCATTCGACAATTTTTAGATGAAGAAAAAAATATGTGATACCACATATTTTTTAATATTGTATTCCCCAAACAACCAAGTGTTTGGCTTTTTTGCCACACACGATACACGTATCATCGATTGGCTTTTCCTTTTCCAAAATACATCTCGACTTAGTGCCATTGATCTCTTTCATTTTCATTTCACACTCTGTATCCCCACACCACATTGCTTTCACAAAGCCAGGTCTTGTATTCATGATGTTGCACACTTCTTCTAAATCATGACAAGTGTAAGTAAGAGATTGCATTCTTTCGTATGCTCTATGATACAAATTGTTTTGAATATCTTCTAACAACTGTTTTACATAAGAGACGACATCGATTGTCTCATCTTCAACCATCTTTTCTCTCGTATCACGTCTTGCAAACGTGATTTTCTTTTCTTTTAAATCGCGCGCTCCAATTTCGATACGCACTGGAATGCCATTTACCTCTGCTTCGGCAAACTTAAATCCAGGTGATTTTTCGCTCTCGTCTATTGTTACCGAAATATTAGCGTTTTTCAACTTTTGATAAATTTCATCTGTTTTTCTCTTTACATCTTCACTATCGCCAATTGGAATTAAAATTACCTGTTTTGGAGCAATTTTTGGAGGAAGTACCAAACCATTATCATCACTATGTACCATGATCAGCGCTCCAATCATCCGTGTACTTGCTCCCCAAGAAGTTTGGTAAACATATGCTTGTTCGTTTTGCCGATTCAAAAATGAAATATTGTATGCCCGAGAAAATTTTTGTCCAAAATAATGACTTGTTGCGGACTGTAAAGAAATACCATTGTACATCAATGCTTCTACTGTCAGGGTATATTCTGCTCCAGCAAACTTTTCTTTTTCGGTTTTTTTACCAGTGATCACAGGTATCGCTAAATAGTTTTCAAACAGATCACGATATACTTCTAACATCGTTTTCGTTTCTTCTTCGGCTTCTTCTTGGGTTTCGTGGATGGTATGCCCTTCTTGCCATAAAAATTCACGACTGCGAAGAAATGGACGTGTCTCCTTTTCCCAACGCAATACACTACACCATTGATTGTATTTCATTGGCAAATCACGATAAGAAGTAACCACACTGCTATAATAGTCGCTAAACAACGTCTCAGATGTTGGGCGAATGCACATTTTCTCTTCTAGTTGCTTCTGTCCACCCATCGTAACCCACGCTACTTCTGGTGCAAACCCCTCGATCAAATCACTTTCTTTTTGTAATAAATTTTCAGGAATCAACAAAGGCATGTACACATTTTGATGACCTGTTTCTTTAAATTTTTGATCTAGCACTTGTTGCATTTTTTCCCAAATAGCATATCCATTCGGTTCAAAGACAATGCACCCTTTTACATTAGAATAAGTTGCAAGGTGAGCCGCTTTTACCACATCCGTATACCACTTGGCAAAATCAATATCACGGGATGTAATTGCTTTATTTTTCATCTCATCATTTCCTTTCTTATGGAGTTAGACGTGTTGGTCCTCTAAAGATAAACATGGCTTCTTTGATCGTTGGAATACCTAATAATAACATCGTAAGACGATCTACTCCAATTCCAAAGCCACCGTGTGGTGGACAACCATATTTAAAAAATTGTAAATAGAATTCTACGTCTTTGTCTAAACCTTTTTCTGTTGCTTGTTGCAATAACGTTTCATAACGATGTTCTCTTTGTGCGCCTGTCGTAATTTCTACTCCGCGCCAAATAAGATCGTATCCTTGTGGTATGTCGTCTTTACGCATATGGTAAAATGGACGACTGTCTTTAGTGAAATCCGTTACAAAAATAAATTCACTATTGTATACATCCATAGCATACTGATAAGCAAGCTTTTCTGCCTCTGTCGTCAAATCTCCTTTGGCTTCTTCTGCTACTTGATAACCATATCTCGCCTCTAATTCTTGATATAAATCGTGCAATTTAATTCGCGGGAATGGTTTGGTTGGCACTACGACTTCTTGATGATACGTTTCTTTGATCATATCACCGTATTCATCTTTTACTTTTTTTAAAGCATACATCAACAACTGTTCTTCTAGTTCCATGACATCTTCATAAGAATCGATATAACTAAACTCTAGATCAAATCCCGTAAACTCTGTCGTATGACGATTGGTATTCGAGTTTTCTGCGCGAAATACAGGACCCACTTCAAAAATACGATCCATACCACTAGACATTGCCATTTGTTTATAAAATTGTGGAGATTGGGCCAAATAAGCAAGTGTATCAAAATACTTCACTTCGAATACTTCGCTACCACTTTCGCTGGCTGTCGCAATCAACTTCGGCGTATGAATTTCCATAAAATGATTTTGATACAAAAATTCTCGCATGGCTTCCACCAACTTACTTTGAATCTTAAAAATATTCATGTTGTATTCATTTCGTAAATCAAGCCATCTATGATCAAGTCGTGCGTCCAACAAACTGGCATCTTTATCTTTGATGTTGATCGGAAGTTCTGTTTCCGTACAAGTGGAAGTTACCTCTATCTTAGTTGGAATAATTTCTTTTCCTCCTAATTTCACTTTAGGAGATTCTAAAACCGTTCCAGTTACTTTGATCGTACTTTCATTCGTAAGATTTGAAACAAGTTCTACCAATTCTTTGTTTTTTTCTTCGCTTTTTTCAATGGTAATTTGTACTTTCCCTGTAACATCTCGCAAAATCACAAACTGGACCCATTGTAAATTGCGAACATTATCAACAAAACCCGATATTTCTATTTCTTGACCATAATAATTTTCTAGTTCATTTACATATATTCTTTTCATAATTACTCCTTTGATTCATGATGATTTTGACAATTACAAGTATGTTCTAATAAATGTTCATCTAAATAAGGTAACAATTCTTCGAAGTTAATCTTAACTTCTTCTTTGGTTTGATTATCTTTTAACGTCACTATATTTTGATTTAACTCTTCACTATTTAAAAGTAGTAAATATTTACTATGAAAACGATCTGCTTGTTTAAACTGACTTTTTAAAGTACGAGACATGTAGTCCGTTTCCGTAATAAAGCCATTTAAGCGTAACATTTGCGTAAGATATGCGGCATACTTTTTTTCTTCTTCGTTTACATACATGATAAAAATATCAATTTCTTCGTTCAATGGTACATTCACGTTTTCTTTCTTTAAAGCAAGCACCAATCTTCCAATGCCACTAGCGAACCCAATTCCTGGTGTTTTAGGTCCTCCCAGTTGTTCTACTAACCCATCGTATCTTCCGCCTGCACCAATGACATTTTGGCTTCCAAAGCCCTCTACTTTGGCTTCGATTTCAAATACAGTATGACTATAATAATCGAGTCCTCTTACAATATTTGGATTCACTACATAATCAATTCCCAACAAATCTAAATATTCCTTTACTTTTTCAAAACGTTCTTTACTTTCTTGGTTTAAATAGTCAATTGTTTTTGGTGCTCGTTTTAACAATTCGTTATTGGCATCTACTTTACAATCTAGTATGCGCAAAGGATTTTTCTCAAGACGTTTTTGACAATCTTCACACAATTCATGAATATGTGGTTTAAAGTAATCAATTAAAACTTGTCGGTAATGGTTTCTTGATTGTTGGTCACCCAACGTATTGATGTTTACTTTGATCTCTTTCAATCCCAACATTTTATAAATTTGTACGGGAAGTGAAATTACTTCCGCATCCACCATCGGATCATCGCTACCCAACACCTCTACGCCAAATTGGGTAAGCTCTCTATCTCTTCCTGATTGTGGTCTTTCATAGCGATACATCGTACCATTATAATATACTTTAATGGGTTGACTTGCTTCTCCATACATTTTATTTTCAATGTAACTACGAACAACCCCTGCCGTTCCTTCAGGACGAAGTGTCATAGAGCGATTTCCACGATCCGTAAAATCGTACGTCTCTTTGGATACGATGTCACTCGTTTCTCCAATTCCTCTATGAAACAACTCGCTCGACTCAAAAATCGGAGTACGAATATAATCGTAGTGATACTTTTCCATAACCAAATCGATTACTTGATTGACATACTGCCAAATTTTGGCTTCATTTCCATAAATATCGTGGCAGCCCTTTGGCTTTGTTATCATAGTACACCTCCTAATTACCTTGGTTCAATCTATTTTATCTTACTATAAAACATATAGAAATGCAAATCTTATTTTCCTTAAAAACAAAAGAAAAAGAGTTGTTCTTTTTCTTTTTTATCCCGTTTGAATATCTGTCATTGGTAGTTCTATCAAACTGCCGTTTGATAAATTAAACTGATAAAATGCTTCATAGCGATCTTCTACCTTTTTAACCCCTAAAATTAAGTATTCTCTTTCTGTTTGTAACAATTCACAGGCGATAATAGAATCGTCTTTTTGTCGTAAAGTATCACAAGCATATTTCTCATCGTATACTACTTTTTCCTGTTCTTCCTCTTCATTGGAAGAAAGAAGAAACCACACTCCAAAACCAATTAGCAATAATGCTATCACAACAAGAAATATGATCCATATTTTTCTTTTTTTCATCTGTTACTCCTTTCTACTCAGGACAACTGTCAGCATTTATTAAAGTATATGACCTCGTTACTGAAGTAGTCCCCGCAGCATTGCTGACAGATAAGGTAATATTATATGTATTACCAGCATCCGTATCGGCTTTAATTGTACAAGTTGACAAACATTTTAACGAATCGGTGCATTCGCAATCTTTTAACCCTGATCCACTCCATTTAACAGAAGTAACTGGTAATTTAGAAGAATACTGCTTTATAATCGGGAACCGACAATATTTATGAGCAGGTGTCCAATTGCGACCTAATTCAAAGGTTACCGTTGGTTTATCTCTTGAAACGTATACAGGTGCATTGCAACTACCTTGATTCCCTGCTTTATCCGTTACCGTGTAGTTTTTATATCCTGCAAAATTAGTGTTATAAGTATAAACGGTGCTTGATTTGCTACAACCACTTCCACCAGAATCTGAACATTTCAACGTAATTTTTTGTTCCATCGCATATACGAGCTTTCCATCAGAATTGGTTTTCCAACCTGATGTCGAACACGTTGGTTTGGTTTTATCAATATAATACTTATCAGAATAACATGTTCTTGTATTGTTTGCTCGATCGTATACGACAACTTTGGCTTGACGAACACCCACTCCACCAACCTTATCGGTAAATCCTGCTGTTTTTGTATAATACTTTATATAATCGTTTCGCGATGGTTCCCATACATAATAGTCGTACTTCGTGGTATCAGAAGATGGAGAAACTTGTAATTCCAACTGTTTATTGGACCATGTTTCTTTTGCTATGTTGGCTTTGAAACTTGGACAACTTGGTGCCGTCGTATCGACATAATATTTGTCTGTATAACAGGTTTTACTAAGGCCTTCGTTATTGGTTACTACTATTTTACCTCGTAGCACTCCTTCTGCAGAAAGCGTCACTTCTTGTTCTCCTGTTTCAGTACTACAGTTCGTATATGCTCCGCCATCCGTATTGGTACACCAAGTCCAACTTTTTGTATCACTTGTCGGAGTTATCGTCAATTCTACTACCTTGTTTGTCCAAGTTTCTTTCGAAATATTTGATGTAATAGTAGGACAAGTTGGTGTTTTATCTATTTTATAGTTACCACTACAAACAACATCTGATTGATTACCTGCATTGTCATAGGCGATTACACATATCTTATTGGTACTGCTATGTGTCGTTAACTTGATAGTCGCAGTAGATCCTGTCTTGGTAATACTAGGCGTACATTTACTACTGGTCGTCGTACAATACTTAAAATTTTTTACACCACTAGAAACCGTTCCTGAATCTGATACAGTAATTTTAACATCTAAATCTTGATTGTCATATCTTGTTCCAGCAGTATATTTGACCGTTGGTTTGATTTTATCAATTTTTACACTATAGGAACTGGTTTTACTTACATGTCCATCCACATCTTTGGCTCTTACGTATCTTGTTTGATTCATGTTGGTTTTTAGTGTACTATTGTTTACTAACGTCGACCAAGATGTCGCATTACTAGATAAGGCATATTGATAAGACGACGCATATTGACTATTTAAATTTTGCTTTACATTTTGGTTAGTCCATTCTCCATTGTATCGGCCTAAATTAGTCCCCGAATCATTTACCTTATACAAAGTAACAGTAGGTGGTTTTAGTTCATAAATCGTTACAGTAGTCGTATCTTGTGCATTTTCATAAGTATAAACCAAGGGGTAACTTCCTTCTTTATTCGTTTTTACTGTTGAAGTATCTTTTGGTAACAAATCACTTTTGTACAATTTTCCTCGTTGATATACTTTTCCTTTTTTTAAAGTCAATTTTTCATTTAAATAACTTCGGTAAGGATTCGGTGCTTCTACTGTATAGATAGAATCATTATTATCTGGATCGTAGGAAGAACCACAATATTCACTTTTACTTTTATATTCGTCCCCACAAGTAATACAAGCATGGTAGTCAATCTTGTCGTCTTCTTCTCTTATGGCAATGACAAAACCATCACAACGTTTTCCGCTTTTACTTTCAATCACTTCTTCAATAAATTTTTCATCCATCAAAGTTGCAATGTCGACTTTGGAAGTATAAGCCACTGCTTCAGGTCTTTTCGAACGATATTGCGTATAGTAATCTCTTCCTGCAATTTCAACATTTCCTTCTAAAGTATAATAATATTGGTTGCGTACACGATCTACAATCGAAGTTACAACAGGAACTGCAATGGTACCTAAAATACCTAAAATTACGATTACCGCTAACAATTCTACCATGGTAAAACCTTGTTTCTTCACATATCATCACATCTTTCCCTATTCTTTTTTATCATAACATAAAAAAAAGAAAATGACTATGCATTTTCTCACTCTTCGATCGCATTTTTGACTTTGCCAATTCCTTGCTTGATGTCTTTCTTGAAAAAATGATACGTACAATGAAGTAAAATAAAGGTAGGCAAAGCAATGACGATCCCCACAAAACCACCAATAGAGCCACCAACCATGACAGCAAAAATGGTCCAAAGTGGATTGATGTTGTTAGTTTTTCCATAAATTTTAGGGGATATAATGTACCCGTCGATTTGCGGAAAGATCAAACAGATCACCAAAGTACCAATGAAGACTGGCGTCGATACTACACTTGCAGTAATGACAGCAATGATATTGGTAATAAGGCCTCCAAAATACGGAATGACTGTAGTAATGGATGCTAAAATGCCAAGCAACAACCAGTTAGGATGTCCTACAAGCCAAAATACCAAACAATATTCTACCAATTGAATCATCATGAATAATGCCAAACCCTTTAAATAGTGCCCAATCTCTTGATCTAAGGATTTTACATACTCAAAACTTCTATTTTTAAAGCGTTTGAAAAAGGACTTAACACTTTTTCTTATTTTGTCCATATCGACTAAAAAGTAAATAGATACAATAAATATGATAACGGCTTGAATTATGATGTTGATAGATTTACCTAGGATATCTACGGTCCCATCTGAAACAAATTGTCCCAAGCGTTTAATGGTATTGTTTAACATATCTGATATGGCGATTTGAAAGTCACCTAAGTTAATATCAAACTTACTAGAAATGTCTTGTAAAACTTCGATTACCATCTTAGAAAACAAAATCAACTGATCATAAACAAGTGGGAGTGTGACAGAGACAATGGAAACTGTAATGAGTAAAACAGCAACGACGATCAACAGTACAGCAAGTTGTTTTCTTACGCCTTTTTTTTCTAAAAATCTAACGAAGGGATATAGTGCATAGGCAATGGCAAAGGCAATCACAAAAGGTAAAATCAAACTCAAGACATAACCGACAATGCCTCCCCATACTCCAATTGTCGATACCCCAATATAAGCCACTAACATGAGCAATAAAATGTTGATTAAACGATAATTCACTTTATCTTTAAACATGTTCTCACCTCTCTAACAAAATGGTTGTGGGACCTAAATTAACGAAGGAAACTTCCATTTCTTCGCCAAATTTTCCTTGTTCTACTTGTATATGACGACTTAATTCTCGATTAAACAAATTATAAAGTTTCCGTGCTTCTTCTTTGTTTAGGGCTTGTTGATAACTCGGACGATTTCCTTTGTCGCAATTGCCGTACAGCGTAAACTGCGATATCGATAAAATACTCCCTTTTTGATCCAACAACGACAAATTCATCACACCATTTTGATCTTCAAAAATTCTCAAATGAACAATCTTGTTGACCATCCATTGAATGGTTTCCAAAGTATCTTTTTCTGTAAACGCAACCAATAACACCAAACCGAAAGGAATTGCTCCTACTACTTGTCCTTTGACAGTAACTTTGGCATCTTTGCATTTTTGCACCACGACTCTCATTGAATAACCCTTTCTACTTTTTCCACACATGATAATTTTGATAATTCTTGTAACAACTTATTCAATTTATCGACACAACTTACATATAAATCAACTTCATAAACCAACTGATCGATACGATTGATGGTATTAATTTTTTGTACACTAACATCTACCATGCTAATTTTTTGAATGATATCGACTAATTTGTTTTCTAAGGTATTGGTATAGATGACCACAACTGACAAATACTTCTGATTGGTCTTTTCATTCCAATGAACCGTTACCGTTCTGTTTTCTAACAAAGATAAATTATGACAAATACTTCTATGTACCGAAATACCATTTCCTTTGGTAATATATCCTATGATGTCATCTCCCGGAATAGGATTACAACAATTTGCCAAATTTACTTTGACCTTATCGATTCCATCCACAATTATATCTGCATCATTCCTACGAACTGGTGCATTTTTTACTACCGGTGCTTCTTCTTTTGGTTCGATGATGTGAATAATCGTACTGGCTGCACACTTACCATTTCCCACATTCAAATAAATATCATCTAAACCATCCAACTTTAACTCATGACAAATTTTCTTGATGTTTTCTTCGCTAAAAAAGTTGACAATCGATTGCTTTTTCTTCCGCAATTCCTTTTCTAAAGAATTTTTTCCTCGCTCGATATACAATTCCTTTTCATTTTTAGAAAAGAAACTTTTGATTTTATTTTTGGTCTGTGTACATTTCGCAATTTTCAACCATTCTTTGGATGGACCCGAACTATTTTTGCTGGTATTGATCTTTACGATATCATTATTTTGCAATTCATAACTAAGTGGGACGATACTATTGTTGACAATGGCTCCTACCATCGATTCTCCTACTTGCGTATGCACACGATAGGCAAAATCGATCGGCGTTGCTCCTTTTGGAAGTTCAATGACATCTCCTTTTGGTGTAAAAACATAAATATTGTTGTTTAACACTTCATCTCTTACACTATTGACAAAGTCCTCGCTACTCATTTTATCTTCGGATAATTCCATAATGGCTTTAAAAAATTGTAGTTTTTGTTCCGTTGTATTTTTGAACACTTGACTTGCATCTTTATGTTCTTTATAAGCCCAATGAGAAGCAATTCCATTTTCGGCTACTTCGTTCATATCGTAAGTACGAATTTGTATTTCGAACAAGTATCCATCTAGACCAAACACGGTCGTATGTAGTGATTGATAACCATTTGGCTTAGGCATGGCAATATAATCTTTAAAGCGCTTAGGAATGGGGCGAAATTTTGAGTGAATAATACCAAGCGCCAAATAGCATTCTTGCTCCGTGTTTACCAAAATACGAAGTGCCAACAAGTCATAAATATCACTAAATTTACGTCCTTTTTCTAGTTTGTTATAAATACTGTAGATACTTTTCGCTCGTCCTTTGATCTCATGATTGATATGATGCTCACTTAACAAATTGGTCACTTCTTGCTGCATTTCGTAAACCGTATTATCACGCTCTAACTTAGTTGTATTTAGTTTTTCAGCAATATCATAAAATACGTTTGGTTTTAAATAACGTAAAGAAAGATCTTCTAGTTCACTTTTGATTTTATGGATTCCTAAGTGATGCGCAATAGGTGCAAATATTTCCAACGTTTGCTTGGCTTTTTCTTTCTGTTTGACTTCAGGTAATGCCCAAAGTGTACGCATATTATGTAAACAATCAGCCAGTTTAATGATAATCACTCGTACATCTTCACTCATTCCGACGATAATTTTTTTGTAATACTCAATCAAATATTCGTTTTCGGTCGAAAAATTAATTCGACTGAGTTGTGTGACACCACTTACTAATTTTCCAACTTCTTTTCCAAACATCTCTTCAATTTCAGAAGTGCTGCTGTCGCAATCTTCTACCACGTCGTGAAGAAGCGCTGCTTCTATGCTTGCTTTATCGGAATAAATACTCGTTAAAATCATTGCCACATTCAACGGATGTGCAATAAATTCTTCTCCACTCTTACGGTACTGTCCTGAATGTTTTTGTTTGGCATACTCATATACTTTTTTAATTTCTTCTAAATCTTTTGGATTTGTAATATATTTACCCGTTTTATCGATTAAATCATCTATCGTATATACTTTTCGTTCTTTTGTCATGTCTTTTCTCCTTTAGTCATTATATAATTTCATCATCATAGAAAGGAGCGCTTTCTTGTTTTTCCCATTCTTCTTTGACATAGCGATCAATTTTTTGATTATCTAAGTGCAAAATATCGCTCACAATATCTGCAAGCATTAAATTTTTACTTTTGGTCCATTTGCTTTTTTTTAAATAATTCCAAATGTCGCTTTCTTTGATATAAGAAAATCCTAGGCGCCAAAGTTCCATTTTTTTAGCCCGTAATGCTGGATGAACCCTTTGATAAAGTTCTTCTTGCGTTTGAAAGGTAATATCCATTTTCTCACATCCTTACATTCAAGTTTATTATATCGAAAATATTTTAAAATAGAAAGAGGAAAATAGTTATTTCTTGGCTCTTGGAAAATTATGATAGTACACTTCTTTAAGGCGATCAGTGCTTATGTGGGTATAGATTTGCGTTGCTTTGACGCTAGCATGACCGAGTAATTGTTGTACCGTAAACAAATCACATCCTTCATTCAACAGATGCGTAGCAAAACTATGGCGAATCATATGTGGAGAAATCTTTTTGTTCAAAGAAGTCTTTTTGATCAACTCATCCAAAATATAGCGAACACCTCTTGCTGTGAGTGGTTTCCCCAAATGATTTAAAAATAAATAATCGGTCTTATCTTTTAAAAGTTTCTTTCGTCCATCATGTAAATATCGCTGTAACGCATCTTTTGCATAGTCGCCAAATGAAACGATGCGTTCTTTATTTCCTTTTCCTAATACTTGAATGGTTTCATTTTCTAAATGAATATCCGACAAATGTATCTCCACCAATTCTCCTACTCGTACTCCTGTTGCATAAAGTAATTCTAATAACAACTGGTCTCTTTGTCCTTTTGGATCTTTTAGATCGGATACCGAAAGCAACTGTTCTAATTCGTTATATTGAAAATAACGAGGTAATTTTTTTTCTTTTTTGGGAAGGGTAATCAACGAAAATACGTTATCTTCCACTTTTCCCTGATTAACCAAATATTTATAAAAGCCACGTAGGGAACTGATTTTACGCGCTACAGAACTACTTTTCAATTTCAATTGATCGGTTAAATACATAAAATAGAAGCGAATGTCACTATATTCTATTTCCTTATAATCTAAATTTTCTCGTTTTAAATATTCTAAATATTCTAAAATATCGTTTTGATAATTGACCAACGTATACTTTGAATAATTTCGTTGATATTTTAAATATTCTAAATACTCTTCTAACTCTTTCATATCATCATCTCTATTTTATTATAACACAAAACAAAAAAAGAACTAGTAGAACTGACTTGATAAATTTATACACGAAATAAAAAGTTTTCAACCATGACAACATCGATAATTAATCGGTGTTGTTTTTAGTTTATTTTTGATTTTTATGTTATTATTATAGTATACAAATTTGTTTAATACAATTTGTAATTCATCAAGAGTTTTGGGGTTATCTTTCTTGATGAAGTCTTTAAACTGGCCGTTGAGTGTTTCTATCCAAGGATTATGAGTGTAGGTGTAAGGGGCAGACATACTTGGTATAAGATTCATCTCAACGGTTTTGGTATGATATATTCCACTTTTATACATTCCACCACGATCTGAATGCAATATTATATTATTTAATTTTAATCACTGTCATTTAATAAATTTAAATTGTGTTCTATAAAATCATTATTTAGTGATTTACCAATACAAGATACTAATATTTCAGTACTATAAGCATCAATAAAGAATGATACATTTTGTTTTCCGTCTTTTTCTAACTTTACTTCTGTTGTGTCAGTTGAAATTACTTTATAAATATCATTTATATCAATATTTTCCGCTATATTCTGATAAGTATATTTCTTTTCATCATATTTCGTTGTAACTGTATATTTGCCTTTATTTTTGTTTTTATTTCTAACCTCAGGTAATTTCATAATACGACATTTAATTAAGAAAGCCATATAATATGAAATAATTATTCCTTCATGATACTCAAGTTGTTCTTTGATTTGTCTATATCCAGCTGTTCCATTTGATAAATCATAATATTTTTGAACTAATGGTTTTAATGAGTCGTGATTTAATTCATATTTATTTTTATTATCTTTTCTTTTTGTCCATTTATAATAAGCATCTCGGGATATTTCTAATTCTTCACACATTATATTTATTGGATATTGTTCTTTGAACTTTTCGATGAACTGGAATTTGTACATATTTCGTTTCCCAGGAAGGCATTGAATTTTTTTAATATTTCATATCTAACACTATCTTCGGTTATTTCTATCTTTTTCAATCCTTTTTTCTTTTTAAAACAATTTTCTTCGCCTTCCTGGATGTACTCTCTAATCCACCTATTAATCGTTCCTGTACATTTCTTTTTGCCTAAAACAGTTCTTTCAACTTCCATTTGTGATTTCTTGTCAATTAAAACCATTTTAACTGCTTTTATTTTTTCTTCTCTCGTAAAATTTCTATATTCTCTTGCCATCGTTGTTCCCTCCTTATTTAAATTTTATCATACAAAAAATCTACACGCTTTTTATTTCGTGTAGATTTTCTTCAAATCACTTCTAGTTGTCCTTTTTTTTCTTAACAAAAGATGGATAT
>CAMMJA010000017.1 GCA_946497145.1 uncultured Mycoplasmatota bacterium
TTTTCAAAAAATGTAAATGAATTAACTGAAGAACAAGAAAAGGAAATTAAAAAGTATTGGGAAAAATATACGAATGATTTTGACGTTGCATATCATAGATATTATATTGATAAAACAGGAAAATTTGATGAAAGATTTATACCTGATGATCTATTTGTAGGATATATTGATGGATATTTAAATAATAGAGCAATTGAACCTGGTGTCGCAGATAAAAATTATTTTGATTTATATTTAAATGGATTTAATTTGCCTAAAACATATGTTCATTTAATAAATGGTATTTTTGAGGATAAAGATTACAACATAATATCAAAAGAACAAGCCATTGATATTTTGTCAAACGAAAATAATATTACAGTAAAACCAAGTATGGCTTCATATGGTGGAAAAGGTGTAAAATTTCTTAATTATCCAACAAAAAGTGAATTAATGGATTTTTTGGATAATTTAGAAGAAGATAATTTAATTTTTCAAGAGACAATAAAGCAATCAGAATCCACAGCAAAATTACATCCAGAATCACTTAATACAATAAGAATAATGACATTAATATTAGATGGAGAGGTAAAAGTTTTGCCGTGGTATGCATTTAGAATGGGTATAGGTAAGTCTCAAGTTGATAATGCAAGTTTTGGCGGAATCTATTGTAAAATTAATGAAGATGGAACTCTTTCTGATTTTGCGTATGATGCGCTTGGCAAGCGTTTTAACAAACATCCAGACGGTGGAAATTTTTCGGATATAAAATTTGATTTTATGGATAAAATTAAAAAATTAGTTCAAGAATCAGCACAAAGATTTCCACATTTTAGGTTAATTGGTTGGGATATAGCGATAACAGAAAATAATGAACCTATTATTATAGAAGCAAATTTAACAATGAGTGGTATGGACGTTATTGAGACAATAGGTGGACCGTTGTTTGGAGAGTATACTGAAAAAGTTTTAGAAGAAGTATTTTTGAAGAACCATAAAAAGAAAATATCGATGGATATTTCACAGTATGTGTAGTAAGGAGAGGTTGAAGTGAAAGATGGAAGAAAAGAAGAATACATATATGCTGGTATTCCAACATATATGGGTAGCGAATTTATTAAAGAAAATGATATAGAAAAATATGATGTTGTTTTTTTGGGAGTCCCTTGTGACTATGGGGCATCATATAGGTTGGGTGCTAAATATGCTCCTAGACAATTAAGGGAATATTCATTTTGGGATAGGGTCTATGGTGAAGAATTGTATGATTTAGATCATAATGAATATTTAAAATCAAATGAATTGAAAATAGCTGATTTAGGCGATGTATATGTTAATCCAACCAATCCTAAAGTAAATCAAAATGCAATAACTAAAAAAGTCTATTCTATTGCAAAAAATAGTTTTCCTCTTGTATGTGGCGGTGATCATTCTATCACATATGGAAGTTTTAGAGGTTTTTATAAAGCGATGAAAGAAAGATATCCTGATTATGAAATTGGATTGATGCATTTTGATGCTCATATGGATGTAGAAGATAAATATTTAAATATGCCTGATGTTTGGCATGGGAATGTATTTAGAAATCTAATTGAAGATGGATACTTAGATGGAAAAAACATGTATACAATTGGTCCACGTGGTGTTGTTGGAAGAGAGTGGTTTGATTATGTACAAGAAAAAAAAATTAATTTATTTACAGCAAATCAAATAAAGGATATAGGAATATTAAATGTAATTAATAAAATAAAAGAAAAAAATAAAGATAAAAAAATAAAATTCTATATAACATTTGATATTGATTGTCTAGATGTATCATATATTTTTGGAACTGGTACACCACAATGTAATGGGTTGACTCCATACGATTGTGATGAAGCGTTAAGACATTTACATGAACTGGATATAGCGGGTTTTGATATTGTAGAACTTAATCCAAAACTTGATGATTCTCATACATCGTTTGTAATAGCTGAAGAATTATTATATCATTTTTTAGCGTTTGGTTTAAATAAGGAGAAGTTAAAATGAAGAAGATAGTATTGTTATTTAATTTAAATAGACATCAATGTGAATATGAAACGGAGTTTGATTCTGAATTAACAATCGAAAGTATATATAATGTTTTGTCTAAAAACTACGAAGTAAAGAAGATAGAAGCTGATAGAGAATTTAAATGGATAGAGCTATTAAATCAATATAAACCAGACCTAGTTTTTAATATTTGCGAAGGATATAACGGCCCTGCTAGAGAATCTGTTTATGGAGCCATTCTAGAACAATTTAAATATAATTATTCAGGACCTGATAGTACAAATTTATTAATGTGTCATAATAAGTTTTTAATAAAAAATCTCTTAAAGGATTATATAGATTGTCCAAAAGGATATAGTGTATGTGAAAGAAGTGATATTAATTTATTAAAAAATATTCAATATCCAGTAATAGTTAAACTTAATTCTGAAGGATCAAGTATGGGTATGGATGAAAAGTCGATAGTTTATTCTTATAATGAGTTAAAAGAGCAAGTGTTATCTTTGTTTGATAGGTATGATAGAAATATTTTAGTTGAAGAATATATAGATGGTCAAGATCTTAGTATGATTTATGTTGAGGGTTTAGGAGCATTAGGACCTTGCATAGTGAATTGCGATGCCGAGTTTTATGATTATACAATGAAAACTATTAAAGATGATTTTGTAGATATACAGGTCTTAAATGGAGAGTTTGGTACATTAAAAAATGCTGTTTCATTGATTGCAAAAAAATTAGATATTAAAGGATATGCAAAAATAGATTTTAGAAAAAAAGAAGATAAATTTTATTTGATAGAAGTAAATTCTCAAGTAAGTTTTCATCCGGCTGGCGAGTTTGTAACTTGTGCTAAAACAGACGGGTATTCATTTGATGATATAATCAATTATATTGTAGAAAAAGCGTTTGAAACTAATACTAAGAAAAATTCCATAGGATATAAGGTGATTAACAATGTTAGATGAAAAAATAATTGGTAGAAAATTCCAAGAAAGATATAAAAAATTAGTTGAAACTGATAATTTATTACCAATTAAGATATCTGAATTTTATATGAAAAAGTTAATTGAAGAAATAGATGCTATTGGAGTTGGGGGACCATTATATAGATCCGTAATTCCAGTAAAGGATAAGATTGAATTAAAAACAAGAGGTGAAACGCGAGACTATGTAGAAGAAGATAAACACAATCCCATTGAAAATTGCGATTATATAATACAAAAATATGATAATCGTTTGGTTTTTATTATAACTGATGTTTGTTTTGCGCATTGTCAATATTGTTTTAGAACTTATAATTTATCAAAATTTCAACAAAGTAATCTGAAAGAAACCATAAAAAATAAAATAACTGTATTAAAAGAATATTTGCAAGCAAATTTAAATATAAAAGAAGTAATATTTTCTGGTGGTGATCCATTATGTGTTGGCTATGAAAATATGAAATTTGCTTTAGAAGAATTAAAACAGTGGGATATTAGGGTTCATACTAGAGCTATAGTGTATGAACCATCAATTTTTACAAAAGAGATGATTAAATTATTAAAAACACATAATGTTAGGTTAGTATTTCACATAAATCATCCTTATGAAATAGATGAAGTTGTAGAAGAAAAAATAAAAGAAATCAGAGAAGAAGGAATTAGAATGTATTCTCAATTCCCATTATTGAGAGGTATAAATGATAATTCCAAAGTATTAGTAAAACTGTTGGTTAAAATGGATGAATTGAGTATTAGACCGTTATCTATTTTTATACCTGATCCTATATCATATGGTGCCGTTAATAGAATTGCTGCAAGAAGAATTGAAAAAATAATTGATGAGGTGAATTGGAATACTCCTTCTTGGATTAATTCAATTCGATTTGTAATGGATACTACTATTGGTAAAGTTCGAAGAGAAAATATAATAAAAAGAGAAGGTAATCATATTGTGTTTACAAGAAATGAAAAAATTGTAGATTATTATGATTTGGATGAAGGAATTGATGTTCCATCGGATATTAATAAATTATTGTGGAAAGATTAACTTATTTTATTATATACGTTTAATTTGTTAGGGAAAAAGTGCTATAATATGTATAGATATTTTTGAATTGGAGGAATATTATGCCACATTATAATGCTTACGATAGTTTTAAAACTAAAAAAAGTATAGAAAAAAAGCAGAGAGCTAAAGAAAAAGCATTTGGAAAGAAAACTGATAAAGTAGACAATTTTATTATTGATGGTTGTGATGAATATGGGGTTGTTATAGAATCAAGATATGATGATGCATATGTACTATATAATGGTGAAGTTGTATTAGCAAATTTAAGAAAAGATATTAACTTTGGCTGTAACCAAGTTGTTTTTCCGGGTGATAAAGTTGATATAGAAGAAACAAATGGTACATATGTCATCGAGCATCTATTAAATAGGACTTCGATATTATCTAGAACAAAGAAAGATAGTACAAGATTGAATGATGTCGGACAGACAAAAAATATTGCTTCAAACGTAGATTTGGCTGTAATTGTTGTTGCTGCCAAAGAACCACCGTTGCATCCAAAATTTATTGATAGATATTTGATGATTCTTCAAAATAGTAATATTCCTGCTATAATTTGTTTAAATAAATGCGATTTAAAGACAGAGAAAGAAGAAGAAATTCTATCTATATATAGAAAATTGGGAATAGACATAGTTGAAACTTCTACATATAGCAATATTGGTATTGATGAATTAAAAGCTAGATTAATTAACAAACAGGCAATATTTGTTGGAAATAGTGGTGTAGGAAAATCTTCTCTTACGAATGCTATAATGGGTAATGAAGAAATTAAAACGAGTCATGTAAGTGATAAAAGTAAACGTGGAAGACATACAACAACAACTTCAAAATACTACATATGGGAAGAAAATTCTTCCATTATTGATACACCTGGAATAAGAAGTTTAGACGTCTCTTCATTTAACCCAATTGAAATCCAAGACTATTTTCCGGAATTTGAAAGTTGGAAAGATAAATGTAAATATAAAGATTGTCTTCATTTTAATGAACCTTATGATTCTTGCATCGTGAAACAGGGGGTATTAAGTGGATTAATTAGTATAGATAGATATGAAAGTTATCTGAGGATTATGAGTGATGCTTTGAACATTAAAGATTATTCTGAAATATTAGATAGCGTTAAACCTGAGGAAGTAAAAAAAAAATTAAAATAATGAAAAAATGAATTATTAAAATCGTAATTCCATAATTTTACGAATCCTTATTTTTAACTTTTCGTTGTCGAAAAGATTACTTTATGATATACTATTTCTAGAATAAGAGTAGTAAGGTGGTAATTATGAGTTGGGATTTAATCGTTATTGCTATTTTGGTAGTGGCTGTGGTACTATTTTTTCGCAAATTTAGTAGTTTTGTATACTTTATTGCCATATTGGACATGTTGCTGCGCATTTTGACATTTATTAAAAATAACGTGGGTTTACCAGATGTAAGTGCCTTAATCGGTAAATATGTTCCAGCATCGATTCCTGCTTTGATCGGAAAGTATACTGATGGTGTGATCTATACTATTCTAATGTGGTGTTTTGTCATTATTATGGCGATCTTTTTGGGTTATACCATTCGAATTTTTTGGAAAAAGAAAAAATAAATTGCAAAAAGCGACAAGTTTAGTCGCTTCTTTTTTTTATACTAAAAATGGTGATAGAATTTGAGAATTTATTTAGATTTGATCTTTTTTCTAAATTTTAGTTTTGATTTTCTTTTGCTTACTAGTGTCAGTATGATATTAAAAAGAAACGTTTCCTTAAAAAGGATCATAGGAGGAAGTACGATAGGCGCCTTAAGTATTTTCTTTCTTTTTTTAAAACTCAATTCTATTACTTTGTTTCTTTTAAAGGTAATTGTTAGTATCTTGATGTTATTATGTACTTTTTCTTATAAAAGTATACGTTACTTTATGCAAAACTTTTTATATTTGTACATGTCTAGTATTTTGCTTGGTGGTTTTTTGTACTTTTTAAATGTCCAGTTTAGTTATAAAAATGAGGGACTCGTTTTCTTTCATGATGGACTTAGTATTAATTTTATTTTATTACTCATATTTGGTCCTGTTATTTTGTATATTTATATCAGGCAATGTCGAAGTATGAAAAATCGTTATAGTAACTATCATAAGGTAACATTGTATTTGGAAGATGGAACGATTTTAAAATTAAATGGATACTTAGATACGGGAAATCAGTTGTACGATCCTTATTCTAAGCGGCCAGTTGTGTTGGTTTATAGTAAACAATTGTCTTTTGATTATGAAAATAGTTTGTTGGTTCCTTTTACGACATTACAACAAAAAGGGCTGATTGCTTGTCAGAAGGTACCAAAGATGGTAGTGGATGATTCTAAAGAATGGGTAAATGTGTTAGTTGGAAAGAGTAAACAACCATTTCAAATAGATGGAATTGATTGTATTTTACATAGTGAATATATGGAGGAATAATATGATAGGATTGTTGTTGTTAATTGGAAATTTAATAGAATGTGTCAGTGTTTTGTTTTATGTAGGAGCAACGGATGTTTTACCGGCTCCACTTAGTAAGGAAGAAGAAGAATATTATCTTACGATGGCGACGGATGGAGATTTGATGGCTCGGGATAAGTTGATCGAACACAACTTGCGTTTGGTGGTTTTTCTTGCTAAAAAATATGAAAATACTAAAGTTGATTTAGAGGATTTGGTCAGTATTGGAACCATTGGGTTGATTAAAGGAATCAAAACATTCAGTATGGACAAAAACATTAAACTGGCAACCTACGCATCTAGATGTATCGATAATGAAATACTCATGTACTTGCGTAAAAATAAAAAAGTGCGGACAGAAGTGAGTTTTGATGAGAGTTTGAGTTTTGATCCTGATGGAAATGAATTGCACTTAGAGGATATTTTAGGAACTGCTCCTGATATTGTGACGAAAGGATTGGAAGACGAAACAGAACGAGCCATGATGATGCAGGAAATTGCAAAGTTAGATCCGAGAGATCGCGATATTATCATTTTGCGTTATGGTTTAATGGGAAAACAAGAAATGACACAAAAAGAAGTGGCTGATTTACTTGGAATCAGTCAATCGTACATTTCGCGCATTGAAAAAAAGGTAATCAAAAAATTAAAGAATATTGTACGCTGTTGATGACTTAGTTTGCAAATAACAAAGAAAATGATATAATATAGGCGTAAAGGAGGAAAAATCGTGCAGGAAGATTTATTAAAACAAATGTTGATTGGGGATATTGACAATAAAGAGATTCGTGCGACATTTGTAAAAGATGATTCTGATTTATCCAAGTTAAAGTTACAAGATTTAAAAAATGTTTTGCATAGTAGAGATCGTGCTAGATATGCTTTGTTATCTATGTACTTAAATGGTTCTCATTTTTCTATAGAAATGGCGAGTGCTTTGGATTCGACCATTCGTTATTGCAATCGAAATGCCAATGCTGTTGCCTATATGATGCCAAATGAGACATTTAGAGAAAATGATCATGCTTTGGAAATGATTCATTATGTTACTTGTTTGGAAAATGATGAGGAAGTACTAAAAGCCATACGTTTAGCCATGGATGAAACAGTTTTACAGGATGATAATTCATATGTAGTTTTTAAAGAGATGATGAAAAAAGAGCAAAAACATCAAGGAAGTAAAGTGCTTGTGAAGAAAAAAGGGTGTCAATGATGCTCTTTTTTTTGTTATAATAGCAGGAGAAAGGTAGTTGGGAAAATGGCAAAGTTATATTTTCGTTATGGGGCGATGAATTGTGGGAAAAGTGCAGTGTTGATGCAAGTTGCGCATAATTATGAAGAAAGAGGAATGCAAGTGCTAGTCATGAAACCGATTCAAGATAAAAAAGGGGAAGAATACTTGATTTCACGAATTGGTTTAAAAAGAAAAGTTGATCATTTGATTCAAAAAGAAGACAATCTTTTTTTGCTATGGAAAGATCGCTTACAAAATTTTTCTTGTATTTTAGTCGATGAAGCACAGTTTTTGGCGAGAGAACAAGTGGATCAATTGTTGCAGTTGGTCATAAAATGCAATGTGCCAGTTATTTGTTATGGTCTTCGAACTGATTTTCAGACGAATGGGTTTCCTGGTAGTATTCGTTTGCTGGAACTTGCTCATTCATTGGAGGAAATTAAAACGATTTGTTCTTGTGGGAAGAAGGCCATGTTTAATGCCCGAAGAGTCAATGGAAAATGGACGTTTGATGGAGAGCAGGTAGCAATTGATGGCTTTGACGAAGTTACTTATGAGTCACTTTGTCCTGTCTGCTATTTTGAGAAAAAAGAAAAGTGGGATCAATTTAAAAAATCTGTCAAGTGTTAGGAAACCGCTTGTTGACTTTTCATTACTTTGTTATACTAATATTGTTGCAGGATAATACGCAGCAAAAAGGAGGAGAGCGTTACAGTGAAGTATGTATATTCGTTTCGTGAAGGAAACAAGGATATGAGAAATTTACTTGGTGGAAAAGGTGCCAACTTGGCTGAAATGACGAGTATTGGGTTGCCAGTTCCGCAAGGATTTACCGTAACAACTGAGGCGTGTACAAAATATTATGAGGATGGTAAGGAACTAAGTTCTGAGATCATTTCTCAAATTGAAGAAAAACTCCAAGAATTAGAAAAGACAACTGGAAAGAAAATGGGAGATAAGGACAATCCATTGTTGGTATCGGTTCGTAGTGGTGCTAGAGCATCGATGCCTGGAATGATGGATACGGTACTTAATTTAGGTCTTAACGATGTTGTAGCAGAGGGTTTTGCTAAGGCATGTCAAAATCCCCGTTTTGTCTATGATAGTTATCGCAGATTTATTCAAATGTTTGCAGATGTCGTAATGGGATTTCCAAAATCGTCATTCGAAAGACTATTTGATAAGATTAAAGAAGAGAAACATTTAGAGTTCGATACGGATCTTACGGCAGAAGATTTGATGGAAGTAGTTAACATTTACAAAGAAGAGTACAAAAAACATGCAGGATGTGAATTTCCACAAGATCCGAAAGTACAATTGATGGAGGCCGTAAAAGCGGTATTTCGTTCATGGAACAACGATCGTGCGATTACGTATCGTCGTTTGAACGACATTCCATCTAGTTGGGGAACGGCCGTTAACGTGCAAGAGATGGTTTATGGAAACCGTGGAGATACGAGTGGAACAGGCGTTGCTTTTACGAGAAATCCAGCGACAGGAGAAAAGAAGTTGTTTGGAGAATATTTGATGAATGCTCAAGGGGAAGATGTGGTAGCAGGAATTCGTACTCCGCAACCAATCGATACCCTAAAAGAAGTTATGCCTGATTGTTATGATCAATTTGTTAAGATTTGTGGCATTTTGGAAGAACATTATCGTGATATGCAAGATATGGAGTTTACGATTGAAAATGGAAAACTCTTTATGTTACAAACGCGTAATGGCAAACGAACGGCTGCTGCTGCTTTGAAAATTGCCGTTGACCTTGTGAGTGAAGGTATGTTGACGAAAGAAGAAGCGTTGTTAAAAGTAGAACCAAATCAGTTGGATCAGTTGTTACATCCAAACTTTGATCAAACGGCTTTGAAAAATGCCAAAGTGATTGCCAAAGGGTTGGCTGCTTCTCCTGGTGCTGCGACGGGACATATTTATTTTACGGCAGAAGACGTAATGCGTGCTCATCAGGAAGGGGTAGAAGATATTTTATTAGTTCGTCTTGAAACTTCTCCAGAAGATATTGAAGGAATGAACATTGCCCATGGTATTTTGACGATTCGTGGTGGAATGACTTCACATGCTGCTGTGGTTGCTCGTGGCATGGGTACTTGCTGTGTTTGTGGCTGTGGGGAATTGATCATTGATGAAGAAGCGAAAACTGTTAAAACCAAAGATGGCAAAGTTTATCGGGAAGGCGATTATATGTCGTTGGATGGATCGACTGGTAACGTGTATGGAGAACAAATAAAGACAGTAGATCCATCGATTAGTGGAGATTTCGAAACCTTTATGAGTTGGGCTGATAGCATCCGTACACTAGAAGTTCGTACTAATGCAGACACGCCAAAAGATGCAAAAGTTGCTTATAATTTTGGAGCACAAGGAATTGGTTTGTGTCGTACAGAACATATGTTTTTTGATGAAAATAGAATTTTTGCAATGCGTCAGATGATTACAGCGGAAACAACAGAACAAAGAGAGACGGCCTTAAATAAATTGTTACCTTACCAAAAAGAAGACTTTAAGGGCTTGTTTAGAGAGATGAAAGGACGTCCAGTTACCATTCGTTATTTGGATCCACCACTTCATGAATTCTTACCTCATACGGATGAAGAAATTAAACCACTTGCGAAAGAATTGGGCATGACATTTGAAGCACTTAAGGCAAGAATCGATTCTTTGAAAGAATTTAACCCAATGATGGGTCATCGTGGCTGTCGTTTGGCTGTTACTTATCCTGAAATTGCCAAAATGCAAACGAGAGCTGTCATTGAAGCAGCCATCGAGGTAAACGAAGAGGGTATGAACATTACACCAGAAATCATGATTCCATTAGTTGGAGAAGAAAAAGAATTGAAGTATGTAAAAAATATTGTGGTAGAAACTGCGGAAGAGATCTTCCAAGAAAAAGGAAAGAAAGTTCCATATAAAATTGGTACGATGATCGAAATTCCAAGAGCTGCCTTAACGGCTGATGCCATTGCGAAAGAAGCCGAGTTCTTCTCGTTTGGAACCAACGATTTGACGCAGATGACGTTTGGTTTTTCAAGAGATGATGCTGGAAAGTTCTTAGAAGATTATTATAAAAAAGGTATTTTTGAATCTGATCCGTTTGCTCGACTTGATCAAACAGGGGTAGGAGAACTTGTAAAAATTGCGGTAGAAAAAGGAAAGAAAGTAAGACCTGACATTAAACTTGGTATCTGCGGAGAGCATGGTGGTGATCCTAAGACAATCATGTTCTGTCACAATATCGGACTTACTTATGTATCTTGTTCACCATATCGTGTGCCAATTGCACGTTTGGCTGCGGCACAGGCCAAAATTCAAGAAAACATGTAAAGAGTAAAAAAAGAGAAGAATTATCTTTCAAGATAGTTCTTTTTTTGATATAATCATAATAGATGGTGATAAAGATGAGAGGACTTTGTATTGGACATGCTGCTTACGATATTACGCTTCCGGTTACGGAGTTTCCTAAAGAAAATACCAAAAACCGAGTGGGAAGTAAAATAGAATGTAGTGGTGGACCTGCTTGTAATGCGGCCTATTTGATGGCCAAATGGCAGATGGATGTTGCGTTTGCTGGTGTTGTCGGAGATGATACATATGGTCGTGCGATCGAAGAGTCTTTAAAAAAAGTAGGGATTGATCTTACTTATTTTGAAAAACAGCCAGGAAAAAGAACGACATCTAGTTATATTATTGCTAATACGACTATAGGGAGCAGGACGGTTCTTACTTCCAGGGATGATGATTTGAAGTATTCTAATCCGACTATTTTGTTTCAGCCGGATGTCATTTTGGTAGATGGAGAAGAATTGACGCCATCTCAAGATGTCCTTTTGCGAAATCCTCATGTTATATCGGTTTTAGATGCTGGAAGAGTAAGAGAGTCTACGTTAAAGTTGGGATCATTGGTAACGTATTTTATTTGTTCCAAAGATTTTGCAGAAGCATATACGAATCAGGTAATCGATACCGATCGTATAGATACGTTATCTTCGATTTATGAGAAGTTAAAGAAAGATTTTAAAACAAATATTATTATTACGTTAGAAGATAAGGGGTGCTTTACAAAACTAGAAACGTATGAAATTATCCCATCGATTTCCGTGAAAGCAGTAGATTCAACTGGAGCAGGAGATATCTTTCATGGAGCGTTTGCTTATTTTATTGGGCATCATTATTCTTTACGGCAATCTCTACAGCTTGCTAATATTACGGGCGCCATCTCGGTTACTAGAATGGGAAGTCAAAATTCTGTGCCAACTTTAGATGAAGTGCTGCAAAAAGGAAAAGAGCATGGCATTTTACTTTAACGCGCCACAGATCGATTTGCATGGAATGGATCGTGATACTGCTAGAATTTTGGTGCATGAATTTTTAGTAGACAACTATAAAATGCAGAAAGAATACGTGATAATTATTCATGGAATTGGGACTGGGATCTTGAAAAAAGAGATTCATCAGTTACTTGCGAAAGAAAAAATAGTAGAGCAATATAAATTAGATCATTTTAACAGTGGTTGTACCATTGTAAAATTAAAAACAAAAGTTTGACAAAACAAAAACTTTGTGATATAATACGAGCCATAACAAAGGGGGAGTGTATATGTATACTGACGATGAAACAGAAAGAAGAGGATTTCCATTTCGTGATTTCCTTTTAAAACTTATTTTAATTGTAATATTTGTTTTGCTCTTGGTGTGGTTACTTCCAAAATTCATGGCACCAGCATCTACACCAACAGTGGATTTGACGCCACTTACGAGTCAGATTTTTGCTGACAACTTAAAGCGCATGCAAGATGCGGCGACGAGTTATTATACTAACGAACGTTTGCCTCAAGAAGTAGGCGAATCAGATACGATGACGTTACGAGACATGATTGCCAAAAAACTTCTTATGCCATTAGTAGATAAGAATGGTGAGGCATGCGATGTCGATGAATCGTATGTAAAGATAACGAAGTTGGATGATGAATATTTATTGAAGGTAAACCTAAAATGTAGTGATCAAGAAGATTATATTTTAGTACATTTGGGATGTTACGATTACTGTGATTCTTTCCTTTGTGCGAAGAAAGAAGAACCAGTAATTACGACACCATCTGATCCAACACCAACGGATAATCCGAGTGATCCTGATCCGACACCAAATCCAGACCCAGATCCGAAACCAGATCCTGAGGTTTGTCCGATTACGAGTTGTGGAGTAAATCAAACTTTGATTAATCCGGGTTCTAAAGATTGTTATTGTAAAGATGATATCATACCAGATGAGAAACCAAACTACGAATATGAATACGCTAAACAAGTTGGTGCGACATATTCTAAATGGTCCGCATGGTCTAATTGGGTAAGATATGTCAATGCAGATAACGTACAAGCAGTTTCTTGTAGTGATAGCAATCCAAATTGTTTGAAGCGAGTAGAGACGAAACAACAAAGAGAACAAGTTGGGGTATATCCAGTTTCTTATTTGCATTCTTATCAAAAACTAGAACCAAGTTTGTCTTATACGCAAACGTGGTGTGCAGAATATACTTATGAAAAATACGGAAATACTGTTTATGCGAAAAAACCTGGACAGTGGGTATATGAGGGAACTTATACATATGATAATCCACCGGCCGATACAGCGACTACGTATTATATCTTGGTAGGTGCAAACTACTTAGAGTGTGACGACGCTTGTCAAACACTTCCGAAATTTACGTTTAAAAAATATGTTTATACAGGTGAAACAGTATCGGTAACTGATAATCCAAGTATTGCGGTGTCTTGTGCTAGAACAGAAAGTAAAACAGTAAATGTTTATGTAACGAGATATGAAAAACTACAAAGAGAAGAACCAGCGTATGCTGATGTCAAGTACTATCGTGTACAAACTCGTACGATGACAAGTCCTGGAAAGACCGTAATCAAGTGGAGTTTCTATAACGATACGGCATTATTGAACGATGGTTATAAGTACACTGGAAATTTAAGAAAGAAATAAGGTGATAGAATATGGACGGAAAGAGAATATCAGACATTGAATTTTTTTCACATCAAACAGAAAATGGTAAAATTGAATGGTTTGCTAATATTTATTTTAAAAAATCTACACCTCCAATTACGGTAAGTCAAAATGAGGCGGTTGAGTATTTGGAAGCCATGGCTATTGCCAATGATATTGATCCATCAGAGCGTACTGCTCTTGCTCAACTACAAGAGAATGGATTGTTCGCCAAAGTTCCAGAGGAAGCGGCTATGCAGCGTTTTTCTGAAACACTAGAAGAGAAAAAAGGAAAAGTAAAAAAAGGCGTTAGCAAAAAATTGCTATTAAAAGGAATTGCCATTACGCTTGCTGTAGGAACGGCACTTGGTTTGCTGGCCAAAGGTTGTAGTTTAAATAAGAAATCAAAATATGATAACAACAATACGATCAGTGATCAAAATATCAGTGGAACCTTTGCTGAGTTAGTTGCAAAATTACAAGCAGGGCCAAAAAAAGATGCTGTAATAGCAGTGCAATCCACTTTGAAAAACTTTAATGATACGTTATCAGGTAGCATTATGCGTGAAGGAGAAGATAAGCGACTTGCTCATTCTTGGGACGAAAATGTGGCTGCTTATCTCGCATTCAATACCTTTACGGACGAAGAGTTATTTCAAATATTTGATACTTACCAGTTAGATGGAAATTATCTTTATGATCAGTTGAAATTAGGCAACATGAAAGAAATGCTTTACTATGCTAGAGCAACACAACCATCTGGTAGAGCCGATTTGATTAAAACAGAAGAAGGAAAACAATTCTTTACAAAATACGAAAATAAAGTATTAGAATTTAACAAGGCAACAACAAAAGAAGGCAAGATTGCCATTGCGAAAGATTTCTATGCAATGGCTCGTGCCGATTTTCCAATTCAAGATGAAGACAAAGAGGGCTTTATCCATACAGAAAAAGGTTATGAAGATTATTCGTATGCTGTAACACCGATGATTGCTGCAATGGAAGTCATGACACGTAATGTTGGCGTAAGTTTAAGTGATAAAGAGGTAGATTATTTCAACGAATTAGGAATGTGTAACTTTGCAGAAGAAAAATTACAAAACTATCAAGCAAGTTTAACATCTCGTCAAAACGTTGAAGTTGCAAAAGAAGAACTTCGTGCTGAATATCAAGTAGAAACGGACGAAGAAGGAAAAGTTCAAGTAGTTGAGACAGTTCGTTATGAAGATTTAAGAGAAGCAGGAATTGCCTCAATTGAACATTATGATTTGTCAGAAGAAAAGAATGATGTAGGAACGATTCCAGGATATTGGGAAGATGCAACTTTGGACACTGCGAAAAAACAACAGATTATAAATGGTGGTGGAAGTAGTGGCGGAAGTTCTGTTTCTACTGAAACTTATCATAAGACATTAACGGAGGAAGAAGTGAAGAAAGAATCTCCAGCAATACAAAAAGAAGCAGAAAAGCAAAAAGAGGCCATTGAGCAAAAATTTGAAGAACAAAATAAACAGGCCAAAGAAGAATCAGATAAGAAAAAAGCCGAATTAGAGAAAGAAATTGAAGAAGAAAAACAACAATTAGAACAAGAAATTGAAGAAGATAATGCTTGGATGCACGATGATGACACGAAAGTAGATACGGGTTCTAGCAATGGTGATTCATCTAGTAGTAGTGGTAATTCTGACGAAGTGCCAGCACGCCCATCTATTGACGATGTAGATGATCATATTACGATCGACGATGATTATGTAGATGAAGATGGAAATCTTGAGTTTGATGGACCTATTTATGATAAAGACGGTAATATTATCGACAATCCATCTGCAAAAGCCGAAGCAAAGAAACAGTCAACTTCTACTACTACAACTTATAGTGGAACATCCTTTGTACAACGTTCTAGTGGACTATATGTTCCAAGTAGCGTAGAAGAAGTAAACAGTTATGTAGATCAATTGGCTGATCAAAGTACAGCAGTTAATCAACAGACAAATTCTTCAGGTATTACGAAGTAAAAAAGAGTCAAACTTTGACTCTTTTCTTTGATTTTACAACAAAAAAATTGACAAAATAAGCGTTTTGTGTTATAATTTAGACATCTTGAAGATACAGGGGTTCAAGATGTGGGGTTAAAGGGGTTGAATATTATGAAACAATCTTATATTTTTGAATATTTGGATGAGAATGATTTTCGAAAAAAAGAACGTTCAGTAAGAAAATACAACATGTTGGCTTATAAAAAAATGACATTCGAATATTATCCAGAACTTAGAAACGGAAATTTCTTAGGGGAATTGGTATCTGTATCCAAAAAAGAAAAAACAAAATCATATGAATTAAAATTGCCCACTGATGAACTATTTGCCAAAGTCCATGGACAAATTCGTTTGCATTATACTGTCTATGAAGATAGTCATATTATTTTGTTAACCAACATTACACCAGATGAGATTTTAGAAGAAGGTCATCGTGCTGAACTTGGTACTTACAAGGGTGTCATGATTTCAAAATCTAATCCAGAAAAAGATATGTTCAAAGTAAATTTACTTAATATGCTACAAAAGTAACTTTCGGTTACTTTTTTTGTCGTTCATAATCGTTGAAACAAAGAATACAATGTGATATAATAAAGCCGTTCACGCCAATAGGAAAGGAATGATTAGATGAAAAAGACGTGTCGTATTTTACTATTTATTTTATTGATATGTGGTTTTATATTGCCAATTAACATGGTGGATGCTAAAACAGAAATTCCAAGTAGCATTCAATTGGGAAGTGTCACATCTTTGCCTAGTTATATTGGAGGAACATATTTTCAAACTAAGACGTTAAAAAATGGTGGTTATGCGTATTGTACGGAACACTATAAAGATACACCCATTAATATGACGATGTACTTAGTAGGAGAAATGGATGCTGGATATGCTTATATTTTGCAAAATGGTTATCCTAACAAATCTTTTACTGGCAATGGAAATTATGATTATTATATTACTCAAACTGCAATGTGGTGGTACATTGATGAAGTAGAAGGTACTGATAATTTGAGTGATTATTTTAAAACGAGTGCTGATGATCCTCATAATTTGCGTCCTCATATTAAGAATTTAGTTAACAATGCCAAAGAAGCCAGAAAAGCAGGATATGAAAAGCCAACATTAAGTTTATCAAGTAATAATGATCAATTAACTTTGTCAGCAGATGGAAAATACTATGTTTCAGATCTTATTAAGGTTTCTAGCAATCAAGTAGGAGAGTATCAAGTAGTTTTAGATGACGCTCCTAAAAATACGAAAGTAGTCAATGAAAATGGTAAAGAGGGTACAACTTTTCAAGCACAAGAGAAATTTCGTCTTCGAGTTCCAGTATCTAGCGTAAATGATACAAAAATAACACTAAAGTTTCATGTAAAAGCGACAGCCACTGTAAATAAAGCATATTTATATGAATCAAAAGATGATTCTATACAAGATGTTCTACCTGCAGTGTTGTATCCTTCTACTGTTGATTTGAGTGCAGACATGAAATTGTCTCTTTCCACTTCTAAGGTTAGTATTGTAAAAATAGATCAAAAAACAAACGAACCGTTAGCAGGTGCAACGATGAGAGTAGAAGATGGAGAAGGAAACGTGATCGATCAGTGGATTTCGACTATCAATGCGCATATTATTCGTGATTTGCCTAATGGAACGTACTATTTAAGAGAGATTGAAGCACCAAAAGGATATCGTTTGCTAGAAGAACCAGTGCCATTTACTATTTCAGATCAAGAAAAAGATGTTGAAGTAACGATGGAAAACGTTCCTAAGACATCGGTAGTAACGATTTTAAAAATAGATAAAGAAACAGGAAAACCACTAGCCGGAGCCACTTTGGTGGTAAAAGATAGCAGTGGGAAAGAAATTTATCATTTTGTGACAACCGAAGATCCTTATGTCATTGAAGATTTAGAAGATGGAGTTTATACAGTCGAAGAAATCGAAGCACCTGATGGATATATGATCGATGATAATGTTGTTACGTTTGAAATTGATGAAGATCATCTATCACATCAAATTATGATTGAAAATTATCCAGAAGTGGAAGTTCCTCCTACTTCTCATATGGCTTCCTTTTGGTTATCGATGGTAGGAGTTGTTGGAATTTTATCTGGAATAGGATATATTTATTATCATGGAAAGAAACAACAACAATAAAAATGCTAAAGTAGCGGTCATTGGTACTATTATTTTGATGATAAGTACGTTTGCGTTGGGATATAATTATATTCATGAAAAAAAGATTGTAGCGTTTGATTATATGACTGATGTTCTTGTTTCATCTGATGAATCCAATCAAGAGCCGATGGATACTGTCTCTGTTGAGAAAGTAGATGAGGTGGTATCTGATGAATCAGAAAGTACCAATATTGATTCCTCTATTTATTATGATTATATTGGATATTTGGAAATTCCTAAAATAGGGTTTAAAAAGGGCTTCGTCGACAAAAATTCACCAGATAACGATGTAGAACAGAATCTTTTTGTCGCCCTTGCTTCTACTTATCCGGACGTGGAAGGAGGAAACCTCATCATCGCAGGACATTCTGGAACGGGATATAAGGCCTTTTTCCGAGATCTTTATCGATTGCAGAAAGAGGATGAGGCATTTGTTACTTATCAGAATGTCCGCTATCACTATAAGGTTGTAAATATTTATCAGCAAAAGAAAACAGGTAAAATTGCTGTGTATCGTGATTATGATAAAACGACATTGACACTCGTTACTTGTACGAAAGATGATGATGAGCATCAAACTGTTTATATTTTAGAGTTAATAGATAAAACGACTATTTAATAAGCGAAAAAAAAGGGGGAAATAGCGATGAGTATGTCTTTTTTTGACCATGTCAAAGTATTAGTCGATGCCATTGCATCGTCTCCTTTCTTTTTGCTCATTTTATTGATTATGATCGTTTTGGCTTTGTTGTTTATTACCATGAAGAAGAAAAATCAAATGGAAACCAAACAGATGTACTTACTTATTTTGATCGTTGGTTTAGTCGTTTTAATACTACAATATGGAAATTCTATTGGATCGTTGATCGATTACTTTATGAATCATGTTTTTGTGGCTATTTACTTTCCTAATTTGGCAATTTATTTTTTGGCTCTTGTTGTTGCTAATATTGTGATGTGGAAGGGATTATTTGGCAAAAGAATCGACGCTGTTTTAAAAATAGTCAATAGTATTGCTTATTGTGCTATTCACTATTTCTTTATCTTGCTTTTAAGTGTAATTGATGAAGAACACCTGGATATTTTTAGTCAAAGTTCGGTTTATCAAAATAGTGAAGCATTTTCTTTAATTGAATTGAGTAGTGCTATTTTTGTGGTGTGGATGATATTTTTACTCGGTTATCATTTTATTACTAAGTATTTGAATAAAACTAAAAAAAGATCCAATCTTATTAAAGATTCTGTTTCATTAGAATCATCTAAGCACGATAAACAGATAACACCTGTTAAGAACGATGAATCAAAGAATGAAGTTTTTACGTTGGAAGAGTATCGTTTGTTGTCTTCTTTATTAAAAGAGCAGCAAAAAAAGAAGCAAGAATTAGATCAAAAAGAATTGCAACGGTTACAAGAACTGTATGAGCAATTGAAATAGTTGTAAGTGGATATTTGCTTTTCTTATTATTTTTGTTGACATATCTAGGATCTTATTATATAATTTTTCTTGTGATACGTTGATCACGGTGAAAGAATATGAAGATTATGGACCTTTAGCTCAGTTGGTTAGAGCATCCGGCTCATAACCGGGCGGTCATAGGTTCAAGTCCTATAAGGTCCACCAACAAATTTGCGAGTATGGCGGAATTGGCAGACGCGCTAGACTTAGGATCTAGTGTCATTGACGTGCAGGTTCAACTCCTGTTACTCGCACCACTAAAAA
>CAMMJA010000018.1 GCA_946497145.1 uncultured Mycoplasmatota bacterium
ATTACTTTAAAGATTTATTTGATAGATTAATCAACTTTATCAAACATAAAATATTCGGCAAAGACAAAGAACGTGAAGATTATTGGGGATTTTCAAAGGACTTATACGAACATGGAATATTTAGCAATAAAACAATTAAAGATTTGAAAGAAGATTATAATTGGAGCAAAGAATATGATAAAAACAAAGATCATGATGATATTGATTTAGAAATGTAAAAATCACCTAATTGGTGATTTTTACATGTGTCTACTGGCATCTTTTTCTGTATGAGCTTGAGCAAGCTGAATGTTTTCTTGTTTTTTTGCTTCTAATAAAGCTTTATTTTCTGGAGAAATTTCACCATAAGCAGTAGCTTCCCAAAATTCTGGACCTTTATTCGAAAATGAAAATATAATATTTCTTACTAGTGAGGCAGACATACCAGAATGTCCTTGATTGTTAAGCATTTTTGAAGCTTCTTCTATTGTAGTTCCATTTTCTAATGCTTGCATTATTTCTAATGATGAATCTAATTCTAATCCATGATATAGATCTGTGGCACGAGCATTTACACATTTTTCCCATTCTTCATATCTTTCTGGATAAATTAATGCCTGTCCCTTTTCAATCCATTTAGGGATGTTTTGTATAGCCCTTTGTTCAGCAAGTTTTTCTTCTTTTTTATAATTTTCTCGCCATTCTTCCATTTGCTTGTCATGTTCTGCTTTGGTACAGCCCAAAACTTCCATATATGCTGAATCCATAGAGACAGTTTCAGAATGCAGTACATGCCCGTTAAACTCTCCATAAACTTTTTCTCCTCTTGCTTTAGCTGCCAACAAGGTGTATACAGCACTTTCAAGATTTTCACCTATTGAAAATTCAATTTCTCTTTCCATATTGACCTCCTTGATATAATTATACCTTAAATAATAATAAATAACTATATTTTTTTCTCTTTTTGGCAATAATTTGTGCTATAATGTTAGTAATGATTTATTCATACATCAATTACCTTTGGTAAAAAGTTGTAGATAACTTCCTCAACAGCACCATAGGGAAATTAGTCGAACTAGAGATAGTTCGTTTTTATATGTTTTAAGAGTCTGAAAAAGTATTTTAATCTAAGAAATATAAATTGATATAATTTATTATATTTAATACATTTAAATTAAATATTATTTGTAAATAATCAAATGGCAATCAAATAAAAAAACACTATATATTTAAAGTGTTTTTTATATGTTTACATTTGTAATCAAATAGTCATCAAATAAAACTAAGCCCAATATGGTAAATAACTTTTATATCTCCTAGATTCAGAGTTTGGTTGATATTCTTTTATTAATCCAGATAATGTTGCATCACTTAAAATTCTAGAAGCGATTGCTGCTTCCTAGTAAACAGCAAATGTTGTCACGATTTGATGGTATTATACTTCTTTTCTTGTTTTGCATTTTCATTGCTTATTTGATTACGCTTGTTAGAAGACGAAAAGAAGAATCAATAGAAAAGCCCAAATATGGAATGATTTCGGCTATTATTTTACTAGTAATTTCCATTGCTTTGATTGCAATCAGTAGCGATGTATTAGTGAATAGTGCTGTTTTGATAGCCAAACAGTGGAACGTGAGTGAAAAAGTGATTACGATGGTACTAATCGTAATTGGAACATCTTTACCAGAACTGATTATGACAGTACGGGCATCTCAAAAGCAAGAATATGAAATGGCAATAGGAAACATTGTAGAAACCAACATCTTTAATATTTGTGTAGTATTAGGACTTCCTATTGTACTATTTGGACCAATTCGTATTGTAAATTTTCACGTGATCGATATCATCGTCGTCTTACTTTCTACTATTATACTCTACATTTTTTCGAAAAGCGACAAAAAGTTGACCAAAATAGAGGGCTTTTTGATGTTGATTATATTTATTCTATATTATGGATATTTATTGTTCATGAACTAAATCGAATTATGTTGAAAACTATTTTCTTTTTTGATATCATGGTAATGAGATGATAATATGAAACAAAAAGTTAAACAAAAGCCAAAACATAAACAGAATTTAAAATAACATTTTATTTGCTAATGGGCTTGATTTTGATCATCTTTATTGGTGCTAGTTACGCTTGGTTGACGCAAGTACTGAGTAGTTCGAAATCAACCACATACAAAGTGGGAACTTTTTCGTTAATGTTAGATGATACCAGCGGAACTGGCATTGAACTTCTGTCGACAGTTCCAGTTTCAGATGAAGTTGGATTAAAGACAAGTCCTTATACCTTTACTCTTACCAATAATGGAACTGTAGAAAGTGGTTATACTATTTATTTAGATGATGTGGAATTGGTAGGGGATGAAACTAGGATGTTAGATTCCTTTGTAAGGTATCATCTTACGAAAGATGATATTGTATTAAATACTGCCTTGTTATCTGAGATTGGGACAAATCCGAATCGTATTTTGGAATCAGGAACCATGCAACCGAATGAAACGCATACTTACGATTTGCGATTATGGATTGATTCACTTGCAACCAACAAAGTGATGAATACTACGTTTCGTGGAAAAATACGTGTCGTTGCAGAGCAGGTAGTAGGAACACGTCCACCGACAGATGAAGTATATTTTACTTAATGCACAAAGAGGAAGCATAGATGATTACGATAGTGAAAATGGCCCCAAAGATGTCGTGATTCCATCTGAGATCAATGGTGTTACCATCAAGAGTATTGATCACAATGCCTTTCAAAAGAAAGCTCTTACGAGTGTCGTCCTCCCAGAGAATTTGACTTCTATTGGAAACTTTTCATTTGAAGGCAACAATTTGACGGAAGTTGTGATTCCTGATAGTGTGACAAATATTGGTGGATCTTCTTTTGCCAATAATGATCTTGCTAGTGTATCCATTTCTAAAAATGCTACGACGATTGGTGGATCGGCTTTTTCTAGCAATGAATTAGAGCAAGTTAGTATTCCAGGGAAAGTAGTAAGCATTGGTTCTAGTGCTTTTGCGGGAAATCAGTTGACCAGCGTCGTGATACAAGATGGAATTCAAGAGATTAGTTTGGCTGCATTTCAGAATAATAAAATAAAAACGTTAATTTTACCTGACAGCATTACTTCCATTGGGAACTTTGCTTTTCAAAACAATCAGTTAGAAAGTGTGGTGTTATCTTCTAATATTACATCGATTGGCAATGGTGCATTTCGCAAAAATGCAAGTAGCAATAAAGCGTTGGCTAGCATTATTAATCCAAGTGGAAATTCGTTTGCATGGAAAGATATATTAGGAGGAACCGTAGATGCTACGTTTGTTACAGGAGTTGTGCCACATAACAATGGTGATGTTGTGGTATCAACAAGTTAATAGTAAAAGGAAAGAAGGTTGATAGGATGTTAAATTATATTTTCTTGTGCATTATGTGGCTTTTTGTTGCAATTGGGTTAGTAGGAACGATTCAACTATTACGTTTTAGAAAATGGCGTTGGGCGGTATTGAATGGAGTTTTAACTATTTTTACTCCCATTGAAACAGTACTTTTTACGATGCAGAGAAATGTTTCTGCTCAAACAGAACTCGATTATTTTATAGAGCAACTAGCAAGTTTAGATATGTATGCTTATTTGATTTTATTTCTTAATTTGTTGTTGATTGGGTTTAGTTGTTTTAATCTTTATAAAGTAGGACAAATGAAAGAAAGTAAAAAAAAGAGCCGTCGTTGATGGCTCTTTTATTGATATGTTTCTTGTCTTAATAATTCCAAGTTCTGGTTCATGATGGTTAAATAATCGTCTTTGTTGTCCCGTTCTTGATCTGTGATATTATCAAGACGTCGAAATGTTACAGTTTGAATATCTGTTTCATCGATCAAACTTTGGATGGTGTCGTTCACATCTTCGTGTTCTAATAAGAAAATATAGTTGATCTCTTGGTTTTCGATCATGGTTCTTACTTCGTCGACTGTTTTGTCGAGCAATGATTCATTTTCTTCTAACGATATGACTTGAAAACCATATTTTTCTAAGTATTTCAAGACATCGTTAGATACTACAATCGTTTTATTGGTAGCGTTTTCTGCGATCAACTTGATATCGGCATCTAACTCGGAAAGTTCTACTTTTAAGGTTTCATAATTTTCATCAATTTCTTTTTTCAACACGTTACTAGTAATGTATTCGTTCAAACCAGTTCGAATATTTTGTGTAATCATCAATAAATGGGATGGGTTTAACCACAATTCTTCAATTCCATATGTCGTCTCAAGTACGGAAGCACTATCGATAATTTTCAAGTTCTTATTACGATCGAGTAGTTGAATGGCAATTTCTCTTTCCTCGCCCAATCCATTATAGATAAATAAATCTTTTGTACTGTAGTCATCTAATTGTTTATCCGTAATTTCGTAACTGCGAATATCAGTACCATCTGGGTATACAGAATTAATTAATGCATGCTCCCCATACAACCTTGTCGTAATGTATTCAATCGGGTAAGATGTTGTAATAATTTCGATATCTTCCATATTGTCCTTGGTACAACCAGTAATCAACACAACTAGGAATAATAACAATAATAATTTACACTTTTTCATTTTTCTTCTCCTTTTTCCTTGGTAGGGGATCATATCCATACGTACCCCAAGGATTACAACGTAAAATTCTCTTTATGGTAAAAAATGAGCCCTTGATTAGTCCATATTCTTCTAAAGCCATGATGCCATACTGGGAACAAGTAGGAAAATGTCTACAGTACTGATGCCATGGACCCGGAATCTTTTGGTAAAGACGAATTAACCAAATTATACCCTTTTTCATGTTATCACCATATTCCTATTTTACTATAAAATATGTATAATGGCAAATCAAAGTATACGAAATCTAAAAAATCATGTTATACTAAATTTGGTGATAACATGGAACGTTTATTTAAAACACTAAATATTAAACCAAAACAAATGGAATTATATAGTCGGGCCTTTTCCCATTCTTCTTATGTAAACGAACATCATTTAAAACAAGATTATGAACGACTTGAATTTTTAGGAGATGCCGTATTAGATTTGGTTGTGGCTGATTATTTGTATTCCAATCAAAACAAAGCCGAAGGAGAAATGACCAAAATTCGTGCAAGTTACGTATGTGAAAATGCTTTGTATGAATATGCGAAAAAATTAAACTTAAGTGAATATATCAAAGTAGGGCAGGGAGAATTAAGCGACGGAGGAAAGTATAAAAAACCAATTGTGGCGGATATTTTTGAAGCCCTCATGGGAGCGATTTACGTTGATTTGGGTTATGCAACAGTAAGAAGAGTACTATTAAACATTATTGTTCCCTATATAGAAAATCCTAATGTAACATTCTTTAGCGACTATAAATCGGCTTTACAAGAATATGTACAAACCAAGCAGAAAAGTTTACATTATGAATTAGTAAAAGAAGAAGGACCTGCACACAATAAAATGTTTACCATAGAAGTAAAAATCGAAGATATTGTCTATGGCATAGGAACAGCAGGAAGTAAAAAAGAAGCAGAACAAGAAGCCGCAAAAAGTGCGATTGAAAAATTGGCTAAGAAACCAAGATAAAAAAGTTAACATTGTCTTTTTTATCTTTTTTTGATATAATGAACTAGGTCTTTTACTTCATTAAAAAAGAAAGGAGAAATGTATGAGTAAAATAAAAATTTTTAGTTTAGGTGGACTAAACGAAAATGGTAAAAACATGTATGTTGTAGAAGTAGATGAAAGTATTTTTGTTTTTGATGCCGGTTTAAAATATGATAACGAAAGAACGTTGGGAATCGATTATATTATTCCTAATTTTGATTATTTAATTCAAAATAAAGAAAAGATAAAGGGTCTTTTTTTGACACATGGACACGATAGCAACATAGGAGCAACGCCAGATATTTTGAAGGAACTTCCAGATCTTCCTGTGTATGCGACAAAATTTACGATGGAAATTTTAAAACAAGATTTAAGCCAAGAACAGTTAAAGACAGCACAATTAAAAGAGATAAGACCTCATAGCAAATTAGAATTTGGCAAACTTTCTATTTTCCCAATCAGTGTCACACATTCGATACCAGATGCAGTTTGTTATGTTCTGTATACGGAAGATGGTGCTATTGTCTATACAGGGGACTTTGTCTTTGATTCGACGATGATGGGAAACTATAAGACAGATATTGGTAAACTTGCCTATGTAGGAAAGCAAGGAGTACTATGTTTGCTTTGTGAATCGATGTATGCAGAACGAATCGGACATACGAGTCCTAATAACCGAGTTTCTGACTTTATCCGTGATGTACTGGCCAAAAACGAGCATCGTATCATCGCAACAGTCTTTCCGGCCCATATTTATCGCATTCAAGAAATCTTTAACGAAGTGAGCAAGACACATCGTAAGATTGTCATAATGGGAAAAATGTTACAAGATACGATCAACAAGGCCATTGCGATGAAGTATCTTACTATTGAGCCAAATCGTATTGGTGATTTGTCGAACTTAAATGACAAAGAAGTAGTAGTTTTAATTTCTGATGAAAAAGAAAAGCCACTCGCCAATTTAGAAAAAATCATCAAGGGCTTTGACAAATACATAAAATTAAAAGAAACCGATACTGTCTTTATTACGGAACCAGCGTACGAAGGAATTGAAAAACGTCTTGCTGTCGTGATGGATGATATTGCTAAAATGGGTGTAAATGCCGTTAGTTTGTCTAGCAAAAAACATTTGCTACATCATGCATCAAGAGAAGATGTGATGTTGATGATCAACTTGATGAATCCGAAATACTATTTTCCAGTAAAAGGAGAATATCGTCATCAATATGCCAATGCCATGATCGCAGAGGAATTAGGAATTCCGAAAGAAAATATTTTATTAAAACAAAACGGCGATGTAGTAGAGTTTGTTGATGGTGTGTTGTCAGATCATTTAGAACACGTTGAAGTGGACGATATTTTGATTGATGGAAAAAGTCAAGGAGATATTGGAGAACTGGTTTTAAAAGATCGTGAAATGTTAGGAGAAAATGGCATTGTTATTTTAAGTTGTACCCTAGATCGGGTTACCAAACAAGTAATCGCAGGACCTGAAATTTTGACGCGTGGTTTTATTTTTGTCAAAGAAAATCAAGATTTACTAGAAGAAACCAAACGTTTGGCTTTAGAATTGATTCAAAATAACATTCAATCAGACACCAAACGAGTAGATTATACGAAAATTAAAACAGAAGTACGTGAAAAGTTAGGAAAATATTTTTATAAACAAACGGAATGTAAACCAATGATCATTACAGTCATACAAGAAGTGTAAGGAAAAGGTAAACCTTTTCTTTTTTGGTTGAAATTCACTAGAATTATTTGTATAATAGAATTAAAGGTAGGGTGCAAAGATTATGGAAGAGAAGAAAGAAAAAATGGTTAAACATAGATTGGGAATGATGATTGTATCCATCGTTGGTTTGATTGCTATTGTAGTAGGAGTAAGTTATGCGTGGTTTACTATTTCATTACAGGGAAGTAAGACACAAGTTATCAAAACAGGAAGTTTGGAATTGACTTTAGATGAAAGTGCTAGTGACGGTATTATGCTTAATAATGCTATGCCGATTGCTGACTTTGATGGTATGAATACTACATCATATAAATTCACTTTAAAAAATACTGGTGATATGGATAGTAATTATGAATTGAAATTGACAGATCAAGCGATTACGGGTACTAGAATGCCTGATCGTGTAGTAAAATATTGGTTTGTAAAAGATGGGGAAGAAACAGGGCCAGCTTTGCTTAATACAGTTAGTGATAGAATATTTGATCGTGGTATTTTAAAGTCTGGTGCAAGTGTTAGTTACGAATTGAAAGTATGGATTGATTACAATGCGGGAAATGAAATCCAAGGTACACAGTTTAATACCAAAATTACCGTAGATGGTTCACAGATTGTACCAACGGATGAAAATTGTTTTACGTTTTCAGACGGTAAGATAACGGATTACAATTGTTATCCGAACAATGCCAATGGGTTGCCAGAAATTACCGATGTCGTAATACCTTCTGAAATCAATGGAGTACCAGTGACTTCTATTGGTGAATGGGCTTTTCTAGGTAATCAATTGATTGACGTTGTGTTTCCTGAAACAGTAGAAGTAATAAGATCTATGGCTTTTCAAGACAATCAATTGTCTAGTATTGTAATACCAGCTTCGGTAAAAGAAATACATTGGGCATCTTTTGCGGGTAATAACTTAGAAAAGGTGGTAATTAAAGGAAAAAGCAGCTTTGAAGATTTTGATGAATTTGGTGCTCATCATAATTATTGTCCTGATGTATTTGATAATTCTGTCTGTGCCAATATTATTTGGGAACCATAGAAATGGATAAAAAAGCATAAAAGAGTTTGACTATACATAAAAAGTATGGTAAACTCTTTTTGTTTGACGCCTCATGCTCAAACCGCATTGAAAAGGTAGAAACTAGCAATAGTACCTTAAGAGCGAGTCTTAAGTTTAAAAAAGGAGGTATAGTATGAAAGCAGTGATTAAAACTGGAGGAAAACAATATTACGTAACAGAGGGTTCTATCATTTATGCAGAGAAGATTGATGCTGAAAATGGTGACGTTGTTCTATTTGACGAAGTATTGATGCTAGATGGTAAAGTAGGAAATCCTTACCTTGATGGTGTTACAGTAGAAGGTGTTGTTGTAAAAAACGGTAAGAGTAAAAAGATTAAGATTTTTAAATACAAACAAAAATCTAACAAATCAAACCGTGTAAAACAAGGACACAGACAACCATATACAAAAATTGAAATTACAAAAATTAATGGGTAAGAACGATGATTAAAGTAAGTGTGTTCAAACAAGAAGATTGTTATCAAATGATCGAAATAAAAGGTCATGCTTTGTATGATGATTATGGTAAGGATATTGTTTGTAGTGCGGTAAGTAGCATTGTAACAACTTCGATCAATGGTATTTTATCGTTAGATGAAGAAGCATTAAGTTATGAAGTTTTAAAGGATGGGTTGTTGATTCATAAGATCAAACCAGATTCTACTACACAAATATTACTTAACAATATGATCAATCTTTTGCAAGAACTGGCACAAAGTTATCCAAATAATGTGAAAATTAAGTAAGGAGGGAATTCTAGTGAAATTATTGAAGTTAAACATACAATTGTTTGCGCACCATAAGGGACAGGGATCTACATCAAATGGACGTGATTCAATTGGTCGTAGATTAGGTTCTAAAGTTGCAGATGGAGAATTCGTTCTGGCTGGTAACATTTTATACCGTCAAAGAGGAACGAAAGTATATCCAGGAGTAAACGTTCGTAAAGGAAGCGATGATACCTTATATACAACCGTAGATGGAATCGTGAGATTTGAACGCCTTGGAAAAAATAAAAAGCAAGCAAGTGTATATCCAGTTGCAGAATAATAATCATTTAAAGTACTGTATTTTCAGTGCTTTTTCTTTTTTTGAAATTTTATGTAAAATAAATAATCGTAATCAAAAAACAATATCAAAAAGAAAAAACAACAGGAAATATTGTAAAAAATGACATTGTTTTTTCTGTGATATGAAAAGAAAAGGTATTTGAATAAAGATAAAGAAGATGATTAACTGTACTGCAAGAGGTGACTAGATGAAAAGTGTTTATCAGTTAGAAATGAATCATGATTATGCTATAAAACTAGATAGAATCAAAGAAGGAGAAAAAATATCATTTGTATCTGATACGATGTTTGAAGTGATGTTGAATCATGAATATAGAATCAAATATGCTTCTTTTTTGATTCGCCATATATTGGGGTTAGAAGTAAAAAGTATTAAGTTGAAAAAGCCGATGTTGGATAAAGAGAATGTATACAAGAAGGGAAGAAGAGTTGATTTTGTTTGTGAAATAGAAAATAAAGTCATCAATATTGAAATGAATAACAATCCGTCCTTTGCAACAGTGATTCGAAATTTTAAATATGCAACTGATTTATTTCAACAAGAAGTCAAAAGAGGTGAAGATTATAGGAAAGAAGAAATGGTAATTCAAATTAACTTCAATAACTTTAGTTATGGAGAAAATTGTCCGGTGGAAGAAACATTCCGAATGATGAGCGATCAAAGAGAGAATAGTTTGTTAGAAAATTTTCAAATAGTAAACATATACTTGCCAGAAATTAGAAGAAAGTATTATAATGAAGGAGAAATAACAGAAGTAGAAAAATGTTGTTAGTGATGATGGAAACATCAGTAGAAGAAGCAAAAAAGATAGGGAAAGGGAGAAAACTAATGGAAGAATATATAAAAGATAGTGTGATGGCAAGTAAAGATTATGATACGATGGAAATCTATTATGGCGAATTGAATGATAGAATCATGAGAAACTCAGAAAGAAAAGAATTTTTTGATAATGGGAAGGAAGAAGGAAAAAAGAGCAAATCACTGGAGATTGCAAAAAAGATGTTGGAAAGAGGATTGGCGTTGTCTTTTGTTTCGGAAATGACAGGATTAGCGTTGGATGAAGTAAGTAGATTACAAGAAAAAGATTGAATGAAAAAGAATTTTATGATATAATGTAGCCAATTATGAAAAGGGGGATGCTAGATGTTTGTCGATGAGGTATTGTTGAAAGTGGAAGCAGGACGTGGTGGAGATGGTTGTACTTCATTTCGTCGTGAAAAATACGTTCCCTTAGGCGGTCCTAATGGAGGAAATGGTGGCCGTGGATCGGATATTGTCTTTGAAGTAGACGAAGGGCTTCATACGTTGTTAGATTTGCGTTACCAAAAACAAATCAAAGGAAAAAAGGGAGAAAATGGAAGAGGAAAAAATCAACATGGCGCAGCAAGTGAAGATGTGATCGTAAGAGTTCCTCAAGGAACAATCATTACTGACATGGATACTGGTTTAATTTTAGGAGATTTGAAAGGAAAGCATGATCGTGTGATTGTTGCAAAAGGTGGTCGTGGAGGTCGAGGAAACGCTGCTTTCAAAACGCATGCGAACACCGCACCAGAATTTTCGGAAAATGGAGAGCCGGGGGAAGAGAGAAATCTAAAAATAGAATTAAAATTACTTGCGGATGTCGGATTGGTTGGTTTACCAAGTGTCGGAAAAAGTACCATTATTTCCATGGTAAGCAAAGCCAAACCTAAAATTGCAGCATATCATTTTACAACGCTTACTCCGAATTTAGGTGTTGTGAAAACGACGAGTGGAAAAACGTTTGTCATGGCTGATTTACCTGGTCTAATTGAAGGAGCAAGTAAAGGTGAGGGCTTAGGCGATCGCTTCTTAAAACACATTGAAAGAACAAAAGTAATCGTACATGTCGTCGATATGAGTGGTATTGAAGGAAGAGATCCATATGATGATTATGTACTAATTAATAAAGAACTTCAAGAATTTAGTGAAACATTGATGAAGAAGACGCAAGTGATCGTGGCGAACAAAATGGATATGCCATCTGCAAAAGAAAATTTAGTAAAGTTCCAAAAGAAAGTGAAAGATAAAATATTTGAAGTGAGTGCTTTGACCAATCAAGGGTTACAACCAGTGATTGACTACTTGGGACAGTTGTTAGAAGAAATACCGACTACACCACTTTATGAAGATAACCAATTTGAAAGTCACGTCTTGTATCAATTTCAAAAAGAAGAGCCGTACACCATCGAAAAAGAAGATGATGTTTGGGTCATTCATTCAGAGCAAGTAGAGAAGTGGTTTAAAATGACTAAGTTTAATCAGGAAGAAGGAGTACTTCGTTTCGCAAAAAGATTGCGAAAATTGGGAATTGATGATAAACTAAGAGAGATGGGGGCCAAAGAAGGCGATAAAGTGAGAATTCTTGACTTCTATTTTGATTTTAAAGATTAGGCAGTAATATTTAGGAGGGTTTATGGAAAATGTAAAAGAAGCAGTACCAAATGAAGAAAAAAAGGGATTGATGCCATCGGAAGAAAAGCCATGGTTAAAGTTTTATGATCAAGTGTACTCAGAAGACGCTATTCCTGATGTATCCATGTATCAATTGATCGAAGAACAAAATAAGAATCGTTTAAAACAAGTAGCAATCGATCTTAGAACTAGTGCGAATGATTTTTCGAAAGGAATTCAAATTACTTACGAAGATTTCTTTAAACGTATTAAGAAAAATGCGAAGGCATCTTCTGTCATGGGAATAAAAAAAGATGATATTGTGCCACTTTTGTTGCCAAACGTACCAGAAGCTAGAACTTTGATTTATTCTAACAGTATTATCGGCTCTGTTTCATATCCAATTTCACCATTGTTGCCAGTAAAACAATTAGAACAGTTAATATCAGATAATCAAATTAAGAATTTGTTTATCTTTAAGGGCTTTTATGAAAAGTATGCCCAAGCATTAGACAATTCAAGTTTAGAGAATATCGTTTGTCTAGATGGTAGTGAATCGTTGCCAGAAAGCATTCGTAAATTAAAACAGATGAAGGATGCTTTGATACGTAAAAAAGGAAGTGTATTGTTGCCGGTTAATAAGAAATTGATCTCTTGGGATGAGTATCAAAAGAACAGCAAAGAAATCAAGGCAGATCTAACGCCATTTTATGAAGCCGATCATGTGGCGGCTATCATTGGAACAAGTGGGACAACAGGAAGTTCTAAGGGAGTTTGTTTGACAGATCGTAACATCAATGCAGCAGCATTAAACTACTATTATGGAAATGTGTTTGAAGGGAAGACATTCTTAGATGCACTTCTTCCATCTATCGGTTATGGTATTTCTATGTTACACTATCAGACGGTAGCAGGAAAGAAAGTATATTTGCTTCCTGAACTATTGACGACAAGAACAGCAGAGGCGTTTTCTAAATTAAAGCCGGATCATTTCCCAGGAGGTCCTGTTCACTACATCAATTTAAGAGCAAGTGATGAATTTAAGGAAGGAAGAATTCCAGAACATGAAAACTACATATCAGGAGGTGCTTCTTTACCAAATGATGTAGAACGTACTTTGAATGGCGTAGGTGAAGGGTATCAAGAGGAAGGAATCAACAATGATATTGTGGTAAGACAGGGGTATGGTCTATCTGAAAACGTAGCGACTGGAACATATTCGAAACGTGGTTCTTATATATTTGGAAGTATCGGTATCCCAATGATGTACAATACCATTGGTGTGTTTAAACCAGGTACAGATGAAGAATTGGGATATAATGAACAAGGGGAACTTTGTATTACAGGACCTTGTGTTATGAAAGGATACTTAAATAATCAAGAAGAGACCGATAAAGTCGTAAAAGTTCATCGTGACGGTAAAAAGTGGATTCATACCAAAGATATTACTTACATGGACGAACAAGGACATATCTTCTTTGTCGATCGCATCAAAAATATTTTCATGAGAACAGGATTTAATGTTCATCCTTCTGCAATTTCGGAATACATCAACAGCATTCCAAGTGTTCGTAATTCAGCGGTAATTGGCTTTGATCATCCGGCTGAACAAGCAGTACCAATTGCCTTTCTAGAACTAGAACCATCCGCTTTAAAAAACAAATCACAAGAAGAAATATTACAAGAAGTTCACGATTTGTGTTATCAAAATTTGGAAGAAACTTCTGTTCCATTTGATTACGTAGTAGTAGATGCACTACCAATCAATGCTGGAGGAAAAATCGATCAAGGAGCGATCAAGCAAGCATCCGGAATCGATTTGGCAAGAGATGGAAAAGTATTACAAAAAACGTTAACATTTCAGAAAAAAGCATAGTTTTCTTATGGAAACTGTGCTTTCTTTCGTTTACAAACGTTTTAGAATATGTTATGCTGTCAATAGAGTAGGTGGTAAAAATGATTAGTGTAGCATTTTCTGTATCTTGTTTGGTATTTTTGGCCATTATCGCATGCTTTTATTTTTCTAAAAAGCGTTTGAACAATCTCGATAATAAAATATTTACCGTATTGATCATCATCAACTTGATTGGAACGGCAATCGATGTGGGTGGCTTCTTTTGTTTTCAAGCATTTGGGACTGAATTTATCTTGAATCGCTTGATTTCTAAAATCTATTTAATTTATTATTTATCTTATACTTTTTGTTTGACGGTTTATGTTCTTAATCTTTCTTTTCAAAATATCAAAAAGAAAATACCTTATTTTATCATGGGATTTGCGGTTTTGTCGTTGGTTGATTTTTTATTACCAACTAGTGTTACGATGAAAAAAAACGTGGCTTTTTCCTATGGCCCAAGTGTCAATTTGGCATATGGAATTGCGTTTATCTTTGTGATCATTATGGTGGCTAGTTTGATTAAGAACATCAAAAAGATTCGTTCAAAGGAATATATTCCTATTTTTATGTTTATCTTATTGACAATGACTACGATGGTGGTACAGCAGATCAATCCGGAAATTACGTTGTTGTTGTTATCTAATTCTGTGGTTACTACGCTTATGTACTTTACAATCGAAAACCCGGATCTAAAAATGATCGAAGAGTTGAACCTTGCTCGTGATCAGGCCGAAAAAGCCAATGCGGCGAAAACCGATTTTCTATCGAATATGTCTCACGAAATTAGAACGCCATTAAACGCCATTGTTGGGTTCAGTCAAACGTTGAGTGAAGAACCAACATTATCTAATGAAGCCAAAGAACATGTGAAGGATATTTTGACGGCTTCTGATAACTTGTTGGAAATTGTCAATGGGGTTTTGGATATTTCCAAAATCGAAGCCAACAAACTAGAAATTGTCAACACAGAGTATCGTTTTGAAAAAGTATTCAACGAACTTGTCACGTTGACTAAGGCGCGTATTGGAGAAAAGCCCATCGAATTAAGAGCAATTTATGATAACAGTATTCCAGATATTCTCTATGGTGACTATGTAAGAATCAAACAGATTATTTTGAATTTACTTACCAATGCCGCCAAGTATACCAAAGAGGGATTTATTGAATTTAAAGTTAGTTCGGTCAAGACGAACGATGTATGTCGCCTGATCGTATCTGTAGAAGATAGTGGAATTGGAATCAAAAAAGAAAAAATAGATCAGTTATTTACTAAATTTGGACGATTGGACCTAGAAAATAATATTACCATTGAAGGAACGGGACTTGGTCTTGCCATTACGAAAAAATTAGTGGAGTTGATGAATGGTAAAATTGTCGTTCAAAGTGTTTATGGAAAGGGATCTAAGTTTACAGTTGCGCTCGATCAACGCATCGTGGAAGAAAAAGCCAAACCGAAGTTTTCGACAGCTGAACTTGAAAAAATTGTCGATATTAGCGGAAAGCACGTGTTGGTAGTGGACGATAATCAGTTGAATTTAAAAGTAGCTGGTATGTTATTACAAAAATATGGATTGGTGGTAGAAGAAGTATCCAGTGGTTTTGCATGTTTAGAAAATATAAAACAGGGCAAAACGTACGATTTGATATTATTAGATGATATGATGCCTAAGATGAGTGGAGTAGAAACATTAAAAAAACTAAAAGAAGATCCTAATTTTGCAATTCCGACCATTGCGTTGACAGCCAATGCGATATCAGGAATGAAAGAAAAGTATCTAAGTGACGGCTTTACCGATTATTTACCGAAACCAATTGAACGAAAAGAACTGGACAAAGTTTTGAAAAAATATTTAGGAAATTTATAATTTATGTTATACTGAAGGTAGCAATAAGGAGTGATAATATGAAAGATGTGAACTATTTAATTAGTCATGGAGTAGATGTAAACAAAAGTTTAGAGTTATTTGGTGATATGGAAACATACAATGCTACATTGCCAGAATTTTTAAATGGAGTAAAGGAAAAAGTTCCTCAGTTAGAAAATTATAAAGCAACTGCTGACATGGCCAACTATGCCATCATTGTCCATTCCTTAAAAAGCGACGCCAAATATTTTGGTTTTATGGAACTTGCGGATGTGGCTTATCAACACGAATTAAAGAGTAAAGAAAACGATTCTGATTATGTTTATCAACATTTTGATGAGTTGATTGAAAAAGTACAAAATGCAGTCGATATTGCTAATACTTACTTAGGAAATGAGGGCTCTTCTGCCATGGTGTTGACCCCGACATCACCGATAAAAAAAGATAAGAAAATTTTAGTGGTAGATGATTCTAGTGTCATCATCAGTTTTGTCAAGAAGATTTTCGAAAACGAGTATGAAGTTATTACGGCTGACGATGGGGAACAGGCATTAAAAATAGTAGAACAAGAGCAAGATTCGATTGCGGCAATGCTTTTAGATATTATGATGCCAAAAGTAAATGGGTTCGGTGTATTAGAATACTTTAAGAGCCATAACTTGTTTACGAAAATTCCTGTATCGGTGATTACTGGCGCTTATACCAAAGAGATGGTAGACATGGTATTCCAATACGACATTGTCGATTTACTAGCAAAGCCATTTAATGAACAAAATGTAAAACAAATTGTCGAAAAGACGATTCATCGTTCTGAATGGTTATCTGTCTAAAAACATAAAATATATAGAAAAGAGGAATTATATGAGTGGACATTCAAAATGGGCAACGATTCATCGTAAAAAAGGAGAACTGGATGCAGCACGTGGCAAAGTATTCCAAAAGTTAGCCAAAGAACTGTATGTTGCTGCAAAACAAGGATCGACTGATCCTGATAGCAATCCTTCTTTACGAATGGTGGTTGAAAAGGCGAGAAGCGCCAATATGCCGAAAGATAATATTCAAAAAGCCATTGATAAAGCCAAGGGAGCAACAGAAGGAGAAAACTACGAATCTGTTCGCTATGAAGGGTATGGACCTGGAGGAGTTGCTTTCATGGTAGATTGCTTAACGGATAATCGAAATCGAACCGCAAGTCAGGTTCGTGCTTGTTTTACTAAGCGTGGTGGAAATTTAGGAACCGATGGATCAGTTAGTTATATGTTTGAACGCAAAGGTATTATCGTAATACCTAGCGATTACAACGAAGAAGAAGTGATGATGTGTGCCTTGGATGCTGGAGCAATCGATTTTATTACAAATGCCGATACATACGAAATCGACACCACTACGGATACCTTTCTTGCCGTCAAAGCAGCGTTAGAACAAATGGGAGTTCAAGAATTTTTAACTAGTGAAATTACGTATGTGGCAAACAACGAAATTTCGCTCGATGAGGAAACCAAAGAGAAAGTGTTGAGTTTGGTAGAACAACTAGAAGAGTTAGACGATGTACAAGATGTATACTACAATTTGAAAGAAGAACTATAAAAGAAGGCAACTTCTTTTTTTCTGTAAACAGTTAGGATATGCTGGAAAATCCTTATTATTTTGTCTATAATAGAAGTAGAAAGAGGGAAAAGTATGTATCATTATATGCAAGGGGTGGTAACAGACATTTTGTCTAATGCTATCATATTAGAAAATAATCAAATTGGTTATTTGATTTATACCGCCAATCCGTATTCTTTTGAAATAGGGAAGTCCTATCAAATTTATTTATATCAACAAATCAAAGAAGATGAACATCTTTTATTTGGATTTCAGTCAAAAGAAGAAAAAGAATTGTTTTTAAAATTGATCGGCGTAAAGGGGCTGGGTCCCAAAATGGCCTTACCTATGCTTGCTACGGGTTCACCATCTGGTATTATGGATGCAATTGAACGAGAAAACATTTTGTATTTGAAAAAATTTCCGAAGATTGGTGACAAGTTAGCCAAACAGATGATTTTAGATCTTAAGGGAAAACTTAGTTTGAGTGACGATTCCATAACAGTCAATCACGATTATGAAGAGTTGTGTGAAGTTTTGAAGGGGTTAGGATATAAACCGGCTGAAATTAAGAAAGTATTACCTAAAATTCAAGTGGAGATGCCGATTGAAGAGCAAATTAAGGAAGCATTGAAACTCATGTTAAAATAAGATGAGGAGGGAAAATATGAACGAAGAAGAACGTGTCATCACTAATTACGAACTAGAAGAAGATGGAGTGATGGACAACAGCATTCGTCCAGAAACACTAGAGGAGTACGTGGGTCAAAGTGACGTGAAAGAAAACATCAAAGTTTTTATTGAAGCAGCCAAGATTCGTAAAGAACCACTTGATCATGTTTTATTGTATGGTCCTCCTGGTCTTGGAAAGACGACACTTGCTTTTATTATTGCTCATGAGTTAGGAAGTAACATCAAAACGGCTAGTGGACCAAGTATCGAAAAAGCAGGAGACCTTGCTGCTATCCTTTCGACTTTAGAGCCAGGTGATGTACTATTTATCGATGAAATTCATCGTATGCCACGGTTCATCGAAGAAATTTTATATCCGGCCATGGAGGATTTTTCTTTGGATATTATTGTTGGTGGTGATGGTAATAATCGTAGTATCAAGATCGACTTGCCACCGTTTACATTAGTAGGGGCGACGACTCGAGCAGGTGATTTGTCTGGTCCTTTGCGTGACCGTTTTGGTATCGTTTCTAAATTGCAGTTTTATACTGTTGACGAATTAAAGTTGATTATCGAACGAACTTCTCGTGTATTAGAGATGAAAATTACCGAAGAGGCGGCTTTAGAACTTGCAAGTAGAAGTAGAGGAACGCCTCGTATTGCCAACCGCCTGTTTAAACGGGTTCGTGATTTTGCCTTGGTAGATCAAAGCGAAATCATCGATTTAAATATTACCAAAAAAGCATTACAACGATTAAAAGTGGATGAAATGGGCTTAGATGATACTGACTATCAATTGTTAAAAGCCATTATCGAAAAATTTAATGGGGGTCCTGTTGGAGTAGAGGCACTAGCCAGTGCCATCGGTGAAGAAGTTTCGACGATTGAAGATGTGTATGAGCCATATCTATTACAAAATGGTTTGCTCAAGCGCACTTCGCGTGGTCGTATGGTAACAGAAA
>CAMMJA010000019.1 GCA_946497145.1 uncultured Mycoplasmatota bacterium
CCTTCTCTTTGAACTAGTAAGAATTTCTTACTAGTTGAATTTTCATCTAATTCATCAGTGTTATATATTTCATTAATATGCATCGTGATATTATTTCGAGTTGTATCAAAAAGTTCTCCTATAGATTTTTGTGTTAGCCACAAATCCCCATCTTCGAATCTGACTTGAACCCCCTTATCATGTATTTGCCTTTCAAATATTAAAAACTCCGCACTACTACTTCTAATCATTAAATCTTTTACCATCATATCATCTCCTTTCTTTACCGAATTAGAATAATCTTTTAGCAGGGTTTACCATACGGTATCAACTAAATTGTTTTATCTCCTTTTTTAATAAAAATTGCTTATTTTCTGCCTTTTTGACTCTTTTTTTAACAAACGCGTAAGATCTAAAATCTCGTAATTCCTTTATTTATAAGGATTTCTCAGAGGGATTAAATAAATCGGTATCAAGCACCCGATACGCCGTCATTCCAAACTTTTTCTTTATTTTCTATTTTTATCGCTTCCGCGTTTTAGATTCATTACATTATATCATAATCTATGGCTAAAGAAAAAGTAGATAGAATACTACTTAAAATATAAATTGTAAGAAACATCACACTTCATATCAGTATCAACAATTACTTTTAATTCATCAAATCTATCTTTAGCATAAAAGTTTATTTTAAATTTTCTTTCTGCTATTTTTATAATATTACAATCATATTCCCCATTAATAATTGAAGGCCATCCATTATTTTCTCTAATATATAAAATACAATTCAGTCATCGCTGCCAACTAAATATGTTTATTCTCATTACTATTTGGTAAATGCTTCATCATTAAATCAAAATCACTTTGTAACTCTCTCATTTCTCTTTCTCGGTATAAAGCAAATTCTTTTTCTGCTTTTTTAATCGCTTCTTCATGAGATATTTTTCCTTTACCCTCCATAACTTTCCTTCTATTAAGTAAAATTTGATTATCCAGCTCTTTTACCCAATCATTCATTTTCATTGCTCTTTGTTCTAAAGCTTGTAGTTCTGCATAATCTAAAAATTGTGATACTAGCAAGTTTAATCTTTGAAGTTCTATTTCAGATAAGTAATTTTTAGCAATTTTAACATCATCTATTGTAACATAATCTCCTTTAAAATTAGTCATCCCAACATATGGTTTTTCATTATCTACTCTTTCCTGAATAAGTTCTGCTGCAGTATGTTCATGAACTGCATAATGTAATTTATTTTGAACTGTAGCAAAAAATTTTTTTGTGATATCACTTCTTGGATCATAATCTATAGAGGTTGCATAAATATCGGTTACTTGTTGATAAAAGTTTCTTTCACTAGAACGAATGTCTCTAATTCTTTGTAATAATTCTCTAAAATATCTATTCCCACCCTGTTTTAATCTATCATCATCAAGTGCAAAGCCCTTTTGAATATACTCATGTAATCTCTTTGTTGCCCATATTCTAAATCTAACAGCAACATCAGATTGAACACGATAACCTAAAGCAATTATCATGTCTAAGTTATAGTGGTCTATATTCCTTTTGACATTTCTCTTACCTTCTTTTTGAACTTGCAAGAAATTCTTGCAGGTTAAATTTTCATCTAATTCCTTATCTTGATAAATATTATTAATATGCTGTTCTATATTTTGCCTAGTAGTTTTATAAATATCTGCAATTTGATACTTTGTTAACCATATATCTTCATCACTGAATTTAACACTTATTTTCGTAACACCATCATTATCTTTATAAATCATAATATTATTTTGTTGATCCATCATATCTCACCTTACCTCCTTAAACATACTAAAATATAAAAATGCGTAAAAACTCATTTTTTTAATTTCTTTAAAATTTTTCTTTCTTTTAATGGCAATATTTCATTTACTTGTTCATCATATAAATTATTTGCTAATTTCATTGATTCCTCTAGTAACGAATTTAAACCTTCATAAGGTTTTTTATCATAATCTACTCTATATAACCAATCAAGATACTTGATTTTAGATGCATCATTAGGTCTGCCATAAACAACTTTACCACTATGTAACCAATAGCCAAATTCTACATTTGTAGTAAATGCCGACATATCAGGCAATTTTCTAGGTACCCAAAACAAAATTACTGTAGCATTTGTTAACGCTATTCTTTCCCACATTGCTTGATCTACATAATCTTCTTTAGGTTTCCAAGTAGAATACTCAGGAACATAAACTACTCCATCAAACCCTATCTGTTCTAAAATTTGGCAAGCATCTGTTCTCCAAGAAACGACATTTTCCCCCCCCGTGGAGTTGGTCCTGCCAAAAATATAGACATTTGCCCTCTTATTACTTCTTGATCTGAATAATTAATAATCATATTACATTACACCTTCTTTCTTATTTCTATCGGGTTGGCGAGACAATATCATAATCATTTTCCTAATCCTGCCATAACATGCAATATTAAAATCGATATTTCCTTTTATTTGTAAGATTTTACAAAATAATATAGTCAATTGCAATCAACCAGTTGGCGTCAATATCTAATGAAGTTCACTCCCATTTATTGCATTATTTTCTCGTATTTAATCCAATTTATTATAACATATTTTTAAGACAAAAGAAAAAGTAGATACTCTTCTACTTTATAAAATGTAATTTTATTTTTTGTTCTTGTTTAATAATGTTGCCAAACCATATAAAGTACCAGAAAAGCCCAATACCAAAATCGGTACAAATGCCTTTAGATATCCTGTTGAATCGCTCCACAACCGATACTCAATAAATACGCGAACACCGATTAAAATAATGATTAGTGCGATTACTTTTAATACAATTGCAACAATCTGCTCTTTTCTCATCATCTTTCCTCCTAACAAACGTTCCATATCCAAATTGATACATATTAATCTTTTCCACCAAATCGTTGGAAAGGAAAAATAGTAAAATGGGCGTGTCCCAAAATTTGATCTTTTTTAATAAAGCCAATGACTCGACTATCCAAAGAATCATCACGGTTATCTCCTAACACCAAATAACTATCTTCCGGTACAACTCCACTATCTAATTGATCTAGCGAAAAGTCATCTGTCTCATCATGTTCAAATGGTTCTTCTGTCTCTTTCCCATCAACATATAGTTTATTGTCCTTATATTCAATATTTTCACCAGGTAAACCAATCACTCTTTTGATAATATGGGTATCATGATGATGTACGACCACAATGTCAAATCGTTGAATTTTTTTAAAGCGATAACTGATTTTATCTAATAGCATAACATCGTTTTCGTGTAAAGTCGGCTCCATCGATGGTCCATTCACGACAATTGGCGTTACTACAAATGTTTTTAATAAAATAACCACTACAACAATAATCAGATAAGGATACAGTTCTTTCAACCACTTTTTCATCTTATTCACCAAAACAAAAAATAAGGCATTGGCCTTATTTTTGTCCTCTTTCTTTAATTCGGTATTGACCAACCAAACCTCTAAGGAATGTTAATTTTGCACGTCTTACTTTGCCTTTACGAACAACCGTAATGGAAGCAATTTTTGGTGAATGAACAGGGAATGTTCTTTCTACACCAATGCCACTAGACATCTTACGTACAGTAAATGTTTCACTCACACCACCGCCCTTACGAGCAATGACAATTCCTTCAAAGGCCTGAATACGTTCTCTTTTTCCTTCGATAATCTTAACGTCAACTCGAACGGTATCCCCAACACGAAATTCTGGAACGTTTGGGTTTAATTGTTTGGCTGTAATTTTGTCAATTACGTTCATGATATCTCTCCTTTTCTAACCAATGATCATAATAATGCTACCAGCGGATCACCTTTTTAACGATTTTCATTATATCATATGACATAACAGAATGCAAATCATTTTTTAAATTTAACGTGACTTTCCTACTTTTTCTTGCTTTACAGTACGTTCTAAAACACTAAGACGCATTTTGGCTTCTTCGTTTAAAATCATCAGTTTCTTAGCCATCAAGTTTAACTCTTCTTTGGTTAAATACTCTCGATATTTATTTTTAATCTCAAGTCGAAATTTTTCTACTTCGTTTAAACATTCTCGCAAAGATGTCCCCGTATCATCATCCGTTTCTAACAACATCGTAACCAACATCAACAAACGCTTAAAATGACGGTCTACTTTCTTATGTACCAACTTTTCAATTAGCGATGGTTGAATCAAAATCATTTTATTTACTTGAATGCAATCTGCAAAGGTTTTTTTGTTTTTCGGTGTAATATCATAACCAGTCAATTTATCGTACTCCATATAGACAATTTCTTTTTGATCTTTGGTCTTTACTACCAAATATTTTGGCTCTTGTTTCATGTTCTCACCTACTTTTCTAACAAATCAGGTCGTTTTTCCTTCGTTTTCTTTATCTGTTGTTCTCTTCGATACTGAGCAATTTTTTCATGATCTCCATTTAACAACACTTCTGGAACTTTCATTCCTCGAAAAACTGCTGGCTTCGTATAAACCGGATAATCTAACAAATCATCGTTAAACGATTCTTGCAAATGAGAGTCTTCTTTTATTACTCCTGGAACTAAACGAATGATGGAATCTGCAACAACCATGCTAGCAAGTTCTCCACCTGTTAAAACATAATCGCCGATGCTTAGTTCTAAATCAACCAAACTACGAATTCTTTCATCGAATCCTTCGTAGTGTCCACACATTAAAATCAAGTGTTTTTTTTCTGATAATTTGTAAGCAATGGATTGATGATACTTCGTTCCATCCGGTGTCAACATGACTACATAACTATCTTTCGTCCTAATTTTATCAAGACAATCAAATATGGGTTGACACATCAAAACCATGCCACTTCCGCCACCATAAGGCGTATCGTCTACTTTATGATGTGGATCCTTCGAATAATCGCGAAAATTATGTATCTCCACTTCCACCAAACGTTGCTCAATGGCTCTTTTGATAATAGATTGCGTCAAAAAATTTTGAAACATCTCTGGAAATATGGTCAAAATATCAATTTTCATCCTTACATCCCCTCTAACAACTGAATGGTAATTATTTTCTTTTTGGGATCAATCTTTTGAATAAAGAAGGGGTTACACGGTATCATTATCATTTTATTTTCTATTTTTACTTTTAGAATGTAATGATTGCTCCCTGAATCAAACAAATCGATGACTACCCCCGTCTTTCCATCCGTTGATTCTACTTCAAAGTTTAACAGATCCTCTTTTAAATATTCGTTTTCAGCAAGATTTAAGACGTTACGCGTTTCATAAACATTTTGGTTTTTTAAAAATAAAACTTGATTAATATCGTTGAAACCCTTCAACGTTATCATATCATATTGTTTATGTCTGCGATAAGATGCAATTTCATACAGTGCATCATCTATAATTACTTCTTTACCAACTTGAAAACACTTATTCTTATATGGGAAGTTCGAAAGTAAACGCAATTCTCCTTTAATTCCATGAAAAGATACGACTTTGCCAATCAAGATTTTATCCATACTACCTCCTATTGAGTTCATAGAGAATAATGCTTGCTGCAACTCCTACATTCAAACTTTCAACCATAGGATTCATCTCGATATATAAATTGCCATCACACAATGACATAATTTCTGGATTGATCCCATTTCCTTCGTTTCCCATCACTAAACCAAATTTTTGTCTATCTTTCTTTTGAAAATGACGAACGTCTTCCCCACACTCTACTTTCGTTCCATAAATAGGAATGCCTTGCTTTTTCAACTCTAAGATCACTTCTTTTAAATCTCGCGATAAAATATTGATGTGAAACATCATTCCTTGCGTTGCTCGTACTACTTTTGGATTATAAAGATCGACCGTATTTTTTCCTAAAATAATCGTATCAATATCAAATGCTTTGGCGCTGCGAATAATAGTCCCTAAATTCCCTGGATCTTGAATCTCATCCAACAATAAAATACGTTCTCCCAAATAAGGATTCATCTCCATTTTATGACATAACGCCATGATGTGAACCGGTGTATCCAACGTAGAAATCTTACGGATCACTTCCGCTGTTACATAAACAGTTGGTACCGGTAGAGGAAATAATTCGTTTTGTTCCAAAATCAATTCATCGATCACCCCTCTTTTGTAGGCCTCTAAGACCAAATGTCTTCCTTCTACTAAAAATTGATTGGTTTTTTCACGATACTTTCGATGACGCAAACGGACATAATTTTTGACTTTCTCATTATCTAAACTCGTTATTAACATCTTCTCACTCCTATATACAACAAATTTAATACTCTTTCATTTCCTTACGAACTTTCTGATACATCGGATAGTTTTTTTGTACTACTTGCCAAAACTTTATAGAATGATTCGGATACACCAGATGCGATAGTTCATGAACGATTACATAATCTAAATATTTCGTATCTTGTTTAATCAGTTCTAAATTGAGTGTAATCACTTTCGTCTTGGTATTACAAACACCCCAACGAGTGGTCATCTTTCGAATTCGTAGCGATGGATATGGAATGTTTTCGCTAAATTGTTGATACTGCTCATTTAAATGATCAGAAAAAATTGTCTGGGCTTGTTTTTTATACCACTTATCTAAATCATCTTGTCGATTACAAAACACTTTGGCGTCTCCTAAAAAAACTCCTTTTTGATCAGAATAGACAATATCATATGGTTTCCCCAAAAAATAAAACTGTTGTTTTCGTTCGTTTTTTTGACGTTGTCTTGCGATCATTTTCTCAATTTGTTTTTGATTTTTCTCAATCATTTCTTCAATTTCTCGTTCTTTGGTACGATAATTGGTCGTAACGTAAATTGATAAATCTTCTTTTATTCGTAAATACGTATTTTTATTGTTTCGTTTTCTTTCAATTACAATGCGATATTGTCGATCCATAGTACCACCACTTCTGTTTCATTATAACGTGTTTTGTAAAAAAAAGAAAGCGTTTGCTTCCTTTTAGAAGCGGCCTCCACCTCCGCCTCCGCCGAAACTACCACCGCCAGCAGACATTCCTCCACCAAAACCAGATCCAGAGGAACTATTACTTTGCGCAATGGACGCTCTACTAGAGGCAACAGCGTGATTGATCGTATTCGAAATAGTGGATGCCATATTTACATGAATGAGTGTATGCATCAAGTAATAATCGGCAAGATTAAACGATGGATCGTACTCTTGCATGTGCTGCAATTTGATTTGCATCTGCTTTTCTACTTGTTTGGCACACCCTAATACCGTCGCATATACCAAATACTCTTCCCAAATAGCAATTTCTGGTAATGTTTTCTCATCCATTCTTCCAAAATCCAAAAGAAAACGTTTAAAAGCCATCCATTTTTGATATTGTAAGTTCCCTTTGGTCGTTCTTTTTTTAAACATTAAAAAGTAAATGAAAGCCACAATACTGACAGGCAATACCAAATAACCCAATATAAATTCTGTTTCAAAGAAAAGATTCAAATAAAATAATAGCCATCCAACAATCGTTATGAGAACGCCCAACACTCTTGGCTTAGAAGCCGTTTGATAAAATTTTTCTTTTTTGGCCTTTCCTACTACTGACTGATTCCAACTTTGATATTCCGACATAAAACTTTTTGCTGTACTGTAATCTTTTCCAAATTTTTTTATATCTTTTAATGACACTTTTTTTCCATTGCCAATTCCTACTAACAACATGCTGACGACTTGCTTTTCTTCTTCGGTCAATTGATCCATTTTGCTTTCATCTTTTACGAATTCATAGTCGTCTTTCTTAGTAGAAAGTGAAACCACCTTCAAGGCCTTTTTGTGAATAACATTTAAAATCGAAGCCGAAAATCCATCAGACGTAATATTCTTTTTAAGAAGATACTCTAATATTTCAGGCCCATAGTTTTCAGGAATTTCGCGATAATACTGCATCGTAATATTACTTTTTTCTTCTTTATCGTATTTTAAGTAGATAAAAATCCAAGTTCCTGCCAAAACTAAGTACCAAACAATGGTAGAAACTTTTATTGCATTGTTTTGAAGCTTGATCTTTTCTCGCATTTGATTGGCTTCTTCTGCTTTTTTCTCTTCGTATGACAAAATTTTGTCTTTTGCTACAACATTCGTCTGTTTAGTTGCAAAAGGGACCAAAGATGGATCAAACACCATGCGAACATCGATAGCATTGTAAGCACCTAAAAAATCATAAGTTAAGGTGGCTAGTTGATCATTTGTTCTTTCTATAGTTCCATTTAATGGTCCGTGACCCCAAACCAACATAGAAGAATCATTTTGTGGCAAGTGAACACGAACTTCTAAATCGTCAATATTTTCTTGATAAGTATCTCCCAAAATGTTCCAAGCCAGTTCTGCTACATCTTGATGAACGACAACAGCATCTTCAACTTCGTACTCTAGATAAAAAGCCGTATCATAAGAAGAAGGATTAAAAATTTGTAAATCAATTCCTGTTTGAGTATTGACTAAAGTGTAGACACCATAATCACCACTGGAGGCGCTGCTTACCAAACGAAACTCGTGGTTTAATTGATCCATCGAATCAAACGTAATGTTATCTTTATCTTTCACATCGTATACTTTTACGTTTGTAATACTTGAACCATTGTAGATCGAACTACCTCCAAAGTCACTTTCTTTCCCTGTAAAGATAGGTGCACTTACATTGCGATAAGCAATATCGCGAAGGCGACCATTGTAACTTCCTTTTAAACTGGCTAACTCTCGTACAAAAATAGAGCCATCCTCTTGTATTTGTATGTCGATATACATCTTTTCCGTCGTATCCTGTGCGAAAACAATCATGGGAAAACAAAAGAAAAGCAAACATAATATCACATATTTTTTCATAATATCCTCCAAAAAAACTTGCATAAGCAAGTTTACTTTCTAAAATGATACTTTTGGTACTTCTCGATCTTCTCCAGTTGTTTCAAAGTATTTTGCTTCTTTAAAACCGCCTAGTTTCGCTACAATATTAGATGGTATCATCTGTACTTTATTGTTATAAGTTAATACCGTATCATTGTAAAATTGACGCATCATACTAATTTTATCTTCTGCCTCTTTTAAATCTGTCTGAAGTGACAAAAAGTTTTGATCGGCCTTTAAATCAGGATATGCTTCTGTCAACGCAAACAACTTTCCTACTGCTTTAGTAAGTTCCCCTGATAAACTCATCTCTTCTTCTGGCGTCGTAGCATTTACAAAACTGTTTCTTGCCTGCACCACTTCTTCTAATGTCTTTTTTTCATGTTTGGCATAGCCCTTTACGGTCTCTACCAAGTTTGGAATTAAATCTGCTCTTCGTTTCAACTGTACATCGATTTGTGCCCATTGATCATCTTTACGATTTCTTAATTGAATCAAAGAATTGTAAGTTATGAAAAACCAAATGATAAGAATTGCTACAACCGCGATAATAATCCAGCCCCATATTGGCATAACCATTCTCCTTTCTATTTCTGATATTAGTATACAACATTTTAATCAAACACACCATTAAAATTTACTATTTTGTATAAAATTTATTTTTCTTTATCACAATATAAACGAAAGGATGGATCGATATGGATATTAATATTAGACAACACATTATTAACAATTTTCAAGGTGATGATTACGAAGCGCTTAGAACCGCTATCGAAGAAAGCATTAAAGAACAAGATGAGTTAACATTGCCAGGCATGGGAGTATTTTTAGAAATAATCTGGCAAGGAGCCGATGAAGATTTAAAACAACAAATGTTAGAAATCATCAAACAAAAGGTAAACGAAAAAGAATCTAATTAACAGATTCTTTTTATTTTATGACTTTTAAACGGTTGTTGTGTTGATAGTATGTTGTTTTATTGTCCTCATTATTCAATCTTTTTCGCAATTGTTTTACTCCAGTTTCACGAGCATATCCTTGTTTTTTACTAGACAAATGCAACTTTTTTGCATCTTCTAACAATTGTTGTGGAAGATGATCCGATAAATGATAAAAATTAATTACGACGCGTTGTTCCATAGGAGACAATATTTCCATCGCTTGATATAGTTGATCACATAGCACAGAAAATTCATCCAACGGATCAATTTCTTCTGATATATCACTATGATCCAATGATTCTAATATGGTCTTTTCTTGCTCTTTTTCTAATTGAAGACGTCTCATTTCCTTTTTCAATTGTTTCTGATAGAATTGTTTAAAATTATAACCATCACCATAAGCATAACAATGTAGCGCACTATCTAAGAAAAAATACCCTTCTTCCCAAATATCAAAATAATCTTCTTCTGTTTGGAATCTTTCTGGAAACGTTTCTTGATATGTTTTTAAATATTCTAGTGTAAGTGGCAAATAATGTTTTAACAATTGTTCTTTTATTGCCGTTTTCTCTTCTTTTTCTTTTGTAGAAAATTTAATAAACAAATATCTTACTTCGTCCTTATTTAATGGTGCTTGTTGTTTGATCCATTCGACTATTTCCTCTAATTTCATATTCCTACTCCCCTATTGTATTTATTTGTCTCTTAAAATTGCTTGATGCTTTTTCGTAACTTCTTCGATTGTTTTATGAAACAATACCATAACTTCTTCTTCCTGTAGTGTCCTATTGACATCTTGGTAAGTTAAACGAAAAGCCACTGATTTTTTATCTTCAGCAATATTTTCTCCTTCATATAAATCAAATACTGTTATATTAACAAGTAATTTTCCGCTAGCTTTTTGAATCGTTTTAATCATATCGTCAACATATACCTTACGATCTACTAGAAAAGCCAAATCTTTTTCGATCGTTGGATATTTAGAAATTTCTTTATCTTTAATTTGACGAATTCTTTTTTCAAAAATATAATCCAAATCGATTTCAAATACATAAATTGATTCTTTTGCTAGTTTCGGATGAATCATTCCAATGTATCCTATGACATCTTTATCTAAAGTAATACATGCACTTTGATAAGGATGGAACTCTTTCGGTACCTTCTCTACAATAAAGTGATAACGATTGGCTAAACCAAGATAAGAAAGTAGATTTTCAACGATTCCTTTCAAATAATAAAAGTCGGCTTTTATCTTTTGGTGTTGCCACAAATTTTCTAATACCGTACCACAAATTAATCCAGCAAGATACGTTTTGGTTTGTACTTTGCCATCTTTCAAATAATAAATATCACTACATTCATAAAGAGCCAAATCTTTGTTTTTGCGAGCCAAATTATACTTAGCAACTTGCAAAAGTGACGGTAAAATACTATATCGCATATACATCTTATCTTCGGCTAATGGATCTTGCATCACAATAGGGTCAAATTCGTCTAGAGTAAACATTGCTAAATTTTCTTTCGAAGTTAGTGTATAAGTCATTACTTCGCTCATGCCCAATGATTCTAAACGCTGTTTGATTTGCTTTTCCTTTTCGTATTTTCGTTCATAACTACCTGGTTTACTGGAAACCAAAGGTAATTTTTCTTCCAAATCATCAATGCCATGAATACGTCCAACTTCTTCAATCAAATCCTCTTCAATGGAAATATCCAATCTTCTCGTCGGAACTGTAACTTGAATCGTAGAACCGGAAACTTCTGTTTCGAAAGATAATCGATGAAAGACATCTAAAATAGAATCTAAAGTTAAAGAAAGCCCTAGCACTTGGTTGATCTTTTCTTGCGTAATGGTGATTACTTTAGTATTTTTTTCCATGGTATCATGTTTTATCAAACCAGCAATCACCGTAGCATTGGCATACTTTTCTAACAAGTAACATGCACGATCGATGGCTTCGTAAGTACGGTTTGGATCAAGTCCCTTTTCAAAACGACTGCTAGATTCACTGCGTAAAATATTTCGAGCCGTACGTCTAATATGATAAGGACTAAAAATAGCGCTTTCAATAACGACGTTTTGAGTCGTTGCTTCTACTTCGGTATCAAGACCTCCCATTACCCCTGCAAGACAACTTGCTCTATCACGGTTTGCAATAACGATATCTTCTTCACATAACTTACGTTCTTTTCCATCTAATGTAGTCAACGTTTCATTCTTTTGAGCCATGCGTACATGAATTTCGTTACCTAATGTATCGTAGTCAAAAAAATGAAGTGGTTGTCCATACTCTAACATGACATAATTGGAAATATCTACAACATTATTGATAGGTCTAATACCACACGCGATAAGACGCATCTGCATCCATTTTGGACTTGGCATAATCTTAACATCTTTGACCATTCTAGCCAAATACAAAGGACAGTTTTTAGTTTCTACATGCAAAGAAAGATAATTGCTGATGTCTTCTACTTCTTTTTGCACTTTGGTATCTGGTAATTTTACAGGAAGTCGATAGATTGCCCCTATTTCATAAGCCATACCTAGCATACTCAACAAATCAGCACGATTGGCCGTAAGTTCAAAATCGATCACTTCATCATCAAATCCCATGTAAACCAAAGCATCTGTTCCAATTGGGGCATCATCATCTAAAATATGAATGCCTGTTTTATCTTCTTCACTTTGATATTTGGATTCGATTCCTAATTCCGATAGAGAACAAATCATACCATTTGACTCTTGACCACGAATGACACCTTTTTTTATTTCGATGCCCCCTGGTAGTTTGGCTCCAGGTAATGCCACCATAACCAAAATGCCCGCTCTTACATTAGGAGCTCCACAGACAATTTGTCTAATTTCTCCTTCCTTGATTTCTACTTGACATACATGGAGATGGTCACTATCTGGATGATCGATACACTCGATTACTTTTCCTACTACAATATTGGTAGCAGACGAAAGTCGTTTGGCGCTTTCATATTCATTTCCTACTTTGGTCATTGCTTCTGCTAGGTCTTTGATGCTGATATCTTTCGGAAGTGCAATATAATCTTCTACAAATTTTCTACTTAACTTCATTTTACTGATCTCCTTCCACACGATTGTAAGTATCTAAGAACCGAACGTCGTTGGTATATAAATTTCTAATGTCACTGATGCCATACTTTAGCATCGCAACACGTTCTATACCGATACCAAAAGCAAAACCAGTATATTTTTTAGCATCATAACCACAAGCATTTAAAACATTAGGATGCACCATTCCAGAGCCCAAAATTTCAATCCAACCAGTTTGCTTACAAATGTTGCAACCACTTCCTCCACATTTGAAGCAAGAAATATCTACTTCATAACTTGGTTCGGTAAATGGAAAATAACTAGGACGAAAACGAATGGTTCTTGCTTCTCCAAACAGTTTTTTAGCAAAAATCGTTAGCGTTCCTTTTAAATCGGCAAGTGACACATTCTCGCCAACTACCAAACCCTCAATTTGACTAAACTGATGAGAATGGGTCGCATCATCTTCGTCTCTTCGATAAACTTTACCCGGACAGATGATCTTGATTGGTTCTTTCTTTTCATTTTTTAACATCGTACGTGCTTGAACTGGAGATGTTTGGCTTCTAAGCAACAATTCTTCCGTAATGTAAAAGGAATCTTGGGCATCTCGAGCAGGGTGTTCTTTTGGTAAATTCAAAAGTTCAAAGTTGTAATGATCTTCTTCAACTTCCGGACCAGATACAACGTCATATCCCATAGAAACAAACAAATTCTCAACTTCTTCTCTTACTTTAGTCAAAGGATGTTTGCTTCCAACTTTTATTTTCGTCGCAGGAAGTGTTGGATCAATCACATCTTTTTTTAACTTTTCGTTCAACTCTTTTTCCTTTAAAGATTGCTCCATTTCCTCAAGTTTCTTTATTACTTCGCTTTTAATCTCGTTGGCATACTTTCCAACCATCTTCTTTTCATCGATAGATAAATTTTGCATGTTTTTCGTAAGTTCTATTACGAAGCCCTTTTTACCCAAATATTTTACTTTTAATTCTTGAAGTTGATTGCTACTAGAAACTTTACTACAATCTTCTTCTAAACTAGATCTAATCGCTTTGATTTTTTCTTCTAAATTCATGCTTTTCCTCCTTATAAACAAAAACACGACTACTTTCCAACTAAGGACGAAATAGCCGTGTTACCACCTTATTTTATAGATTGCTCTATACACTTTGACTCTTTAACGGAAGTATCCGCCTACTGTTAATAGGAACTATAGGGTGAATTCACAAGCACATATTTTTCGTCACTCGCACCTTACTGACTTCTCTTTAAAAACGTTACTTGTTACTATTTCCTAATGATCGTTTGTCATTTGTGACGTTATCATATCACAATCATCGTCATTTTGCAACTTCAAAAATTTATACTGTCAATAATTCTTCTTCTTTTTCTTTTAATTTTTCTTCGATTTCTTTATTGTATTCGTTCACCATATCTTGAATTTCTTTCATTTTGGCTTTTTCTTCGTCTTCTGGAAGTTCCAAACGTTCGATTTCTTTGTTTCCATCTTGGCGAATATTGCGAATGGCTACTTTGCCTTCCTCAGCCATGGCCTTTACTTGTTTGGTCAATTCTCTTCGTCTTTCTTCTGTTAATACTGGAATGATGATACGGATCGTTTCTCCATCGTTATTAGGTGTATATCCTAAATTAGAAGTTAAAATGGCTTTTTCAATTGCTGCAAGACAACTTCTATCAAATGGTTTAATCACCAATTGCCTTGCTTCTGGAACCGAAATTGTGGCTAGTTGTTTTAACGGTGTATCTACCCCATAATAAGGTACGACGATTCCATCTAAACTAGACGGATTGGCTCTTCCCGCTCTTACTGTAGTAAATCTTTTTTCGACATTTTGGATGGCTTTTTCCATTTTTTCTTTTACTGTTTTTATGACATTGTCATTCATTGATTTCATCTCTCCTTAATTTATATATATTATTGTAACACAGGAATTTATTTTTGTCTTTTTTATTGTACAACTTCTTCTTTTTTCTTAGGTACTTTATGAAAAATAAAACACATAATAGAAACAATCAAAGCGACGATACCACTGATCACAAAAGAATTTTTGAAGTTAGAGACTGCAATTTGAATAATTGTAGTACCTACTTCACTTTCTTCTAATACATTTAAAATAATTGGTAAGATTCCTACTCCACTAATCAACAACATGATACCTAATACCATAAGTGGTGTTGCCAAATAAAGTAACCATGCACGATCTTTATATTTTAGTAAGAAAATAAGAATAACAAATAAAATGATGCTGCCGATTCCCAAAATTTTCACTTGTTCTCCAAAAATATATTGTACATCTACCAACTCTTGACTCGTAACCGTATTCGTAAATTCTTCTGTAGTTGGCAATCGATCGATAATATAATCAGAATGATTTTTTACTTCTTCCAAAAATTTCTCTTCTTGTTCTTCTGTTAACGAGATGTTTTCATTCTCTTTGATTTCGGATACGGCTTGATCTAACATGTCGTTCCATTCTTCCACCGTGATGAAATCTTGGCTTTTTCCTGTTAATGCACCCTCCGTTAGGGTTCCAATGACGTTACCAATCGTCTCTTTGACAGCATTAGAATTCAAAAATTGATCGACTGTTTCCTTAGAAATTTCCATCGCATCTGCTTCTTCATATATTTCATCAATCACCGTAGTAGCATTTGTTCCTTCCGTATATTTTAATTCTTCAATTACTTCTACGACATCTACTTCCTTCACACTTTTTACAATCATTTTTTTAGATAGATTGTGCTCCACATTAAATAAAACTACTCCACCAAACAAAGTACAAAACAGAAAGATTGAAAAGATCGTGGCCAAAAAAGTTTTAACAAAGTTTTTCATACATTCACCTCTTCTTCATTCTACCACGAATTGATATTTTTGACAAAAGAAAAAGACATTTCTGTCTTAGCCCTTAATTTGATTCATGACTTCTTGAGCGAAATCTTCTTGTTTCTTTTCGATACCTTCTCCAACAGCAAAACGCACCATTGCTACGACTTTACCACCATGATTTTTCACATACGTTTCTACTGTCATATCTGGTTCTTTGATAAATGGTTGTTCATTCAAACAAATTTCTTTATAAAACTTATTAAGTCGCCCTGCCACCATCTTTTCCGCAATTTCGGCTGGTTTTCCTTCGTTCATTACTTGTTCTTTGATAACATTAGATTCTCTTTCTAACAAATCACTTGGAACATCTTCTCGCATGATGCAAGTTGGGTTCATGGCTGCAACGTGCATTGCAACATCTTTGGCCACTTCACTATCCGCACCTGTTAAAACAACTAGCGTGCCAATCTTCCCCCCCATATGTAAATATTGTCCAAATGTTTCATCATCTTGCTTCGTTAGTTTCACGAAACGACGAAAACTGATTTTTTCGCCTATTTTAGCCGTCAAAGCAATCAACTTGCTTTCGATTGTTTCCCCATCTATCGTAAGCGCCAATACATCTTCGTTGGTCGTTACATCATGTTTCAAAATTTGTTCAGCAACAAAGGCAATAAAATTTTTAAATTCTTCATTTTTGGCTACAAAGTCTGTTTCACAGTTCACTTCTAACAAAACGGCTTGATTTCCATCAACTAAAGTTGCACACAACCCTTCGGCTGCAATACGACTTTCTTTCTTTGCTGCCTTACTAATTCCTTTTTCTCTCAACCAATCTACGGCTTTTTCAATGTCGCCACTTGCTGCTTCTAAGGCCTTTTTACAATCTAACATTCCTGCCCCTGTTTTTTCTCTTAATTCTTTAATATCTCCAGCACCAAACATAAATTTTCCTCCTTATAAATTGGTAAATAAAGGCGAAAACTCGCCCTTATCTTATTTTAAAGCGTCGATTAATTCGTTCTTTTTTAATTTAGAATAACCCTTGATCCCCTTTTCTTTGGCCATTTCTTTTAACTCTGCCAAAGTACAGTTGCTATAATCTTCTTTATTTTCTTCCTTTACTTCTTCTTGTTTTGTTTCTTCCTTTTGTTCTTCTTTGACTGGTTCTACTGTTTCCTCTTGATTTTCTTTTTCTTCTTGCTTCTTTTGTTTCTTATCATTCTTATTCTTGTCTTCTTCACTTAAATAATCGTGCATTTCATTTCCGTTTACTTCCGCAATGGCGTTAGTCAATACACCAATGATAAGTTTTACAGAACGAACAGCATCGTCGTTTCCTGGAATTACATAGTCGACCATATCAGGATCACAGTTGGTATCGACAATACCAAATACCGGAATGTTTAAAATACGTGCTTCTTTGATCGCAATTTCTTCCTTGCGTGGATCAACGATAATCAACGCCTCTGGAACTTTTTTCATCTCGCGAATACCTCTTAAGTACTTATTTAACTTATCGTATTCTTTTTTGATTTTAATTACTTCTTTTTTAGGAAGTAATTCAAACGTTCCTTCTTTCTCCATCTTTTCGATTTCTTCCAAACGTCTTACTCTTGATTTGATGGTCTTAAAATTAGTTAATGTTCCACCTAACCATCTTTCGTTTACAAAGTACATGTTGGTTCTAAGTGCTGATTCTTCGGCTGCTTCTTGCGCTTGTTTCTTAGTTCCTACAAACAAGAACTTACCTCCATTTTCCGCAATTTCCTTAATCTTCATGTACGCTTCTTCAATTTTTTTAGAAGTTTTTTGTAAATCGATGATATAAATATCATCTCTGGTTGTGTAGATGTACTCCTTCATCTTTGGATTCCATCTTCTTTTTTGGTGTCCGAAATGTACACCTGCTTCTAGTAAATAATTCATTGATACAACTGACATATTTTTTTCTCCTTTTCGTTTTTTTCTTCTATTCGTTTCTAAAATTTTCCACCCAAACTCTGAGCACTTGAAAAATCAATTCACGAATATGTTTATTTTAAAGCAGCAATTAAATCTGCCTTTTTCATTGTTGAAATACCTTCAATTCCTTTTTCTTTGGCCATTTCTTTTAATTCTGCAACAGTCAATTTACTAAGATCTTGTGTTGCTTCTTCTTTTTTGTCGTTCTTCTTCGCTGTTTCTTTCTTTGGTTCTTCTTTGGTTTGTTTTACAATCGTAACCCCTTTGGTTTCTACTTCTTTACGAGTGATACTGCCTTCTTTTCCTTGTTTAGCGATTTGTACCAACTCTTGGAACGCTTTTGGATCGCTAATTGCGATTTCGCTCAACATTTTACGGTTTACTTCTACTCCCGCTTTGGTTAGACCTTCAATAAATCTAGAATAACTGATTTCGTTTTCACGACATGCCGCATTGATACGAGTGATCCATAGTTTTCTAAAATCTCTTTTCTTCTGTTTACGATCGCGATATGCATATTGTCCTGAATGCATCAATTGTTCTTTTGCTGTCTTATATAGACGATGTTTGCTTCCGAAATAACCTTTCGCTTCTTTTAATATTTTTTTATGACGTTTTTTGGTAGTGACACCATTTTTTACTCTTGCCATGTTTTTTCCTCCTTCATTTTGTTAGTTTGTAACTAAATAATATTCTTTAAACGATTCTTATCAGCACTGCTCAACACAGAGCCCTTACGATTTTTACGATTCGCACTTGCTGGTTTACTTCCGGTA
>CAMMJA010000020.1 GCA_946497145.1 uncultured Mycoplasmatota bacterium
TTCTACTCTATTTTTTAAGGAATTTTTCCCTAATACTTTTAAAATTTCGTATAAATCCGGACTCATAGTTCTTCCTGTTACACAAGCCCTGATCGTTTCACAAATATCACCAACATGGCCTTTATACTGATCGGGATTTTCTTTGAATAATTTGACTTCTTTGGCATAACCATTTTGAAAAGCCAACTCTTTAATTCGTTCCATCCATGTTTCTTTGTCATCTTCTACATGATAAATTTCTAAATACTGTTCTAACAAGGAAGCATCATAATTCTTATTGCCAGTCAAACCATGATAAGCAACATCTGGTTCTTCTTGCAAGAAAATCTCGTCATAAAAATTTTGAAATTCTTGTTTGATATCAGAATAGCTTGCTAGATCCTTGCGAGGTCGTTTGACTTCACGCTCGATGTTCAATAGAGCAATCGTCTTTTCTTTTTTCTCTTTCATCAATTCATAAAACGCGACATCATACGTCTTATAATACGATAATGCTTGTTGATATAAATCTTCGGCTTTTAACATCGAAAAATAAATGCGCGAAATACTATTTAATTTATCCAAATCAAAGTACGTTCCCCCTACTGGCATCTTTGGAAATTGAAACTGAAAATCATCGACTGTCTTATCTTTGTTTTGTTGATACCACATTTCAAAATTGGCATTCACCAAAGTAGCCAAGAACAATTTTACGGCAGCCGCAGGAATTCCTTTTTCTTGATAAAAACGAATTGACGCTTCTGGATCTTTACGTTTACTTAACTTACGAACTGTCGTCCCTTCTTTTTTCGTAAGTGGTGCAATATGGGCATACTTTGGTGCTTTAAACCCCAATACGTGAAATAACTGTAAATGAATAGGAACCGAACTTAACCATTCATCTCCTCGAATCACGTGCGTGGTTTTCATCAAATGGTCATCGATCGCATGTGCCAAATGATACGTTGGAATGCCATCTTTTTTTAATAAGACAATATCCATATCGTTCTCGGGAAACGTAATATTTCCTTTGATACAATCATGAAACGTAATAGTTTTATGAAAATCTCCTGGTGATTTCAAACGAATCACATAAGGAAGGCCTCGGTCTAATTTTTCTTTAATTTCATCAAGCGTCAAATTACGATTGATAGCATAAGAGCCATAATAGCCAATTCTTTCTTTTTCTCTTTCTTGCCTTGCTCTTAAATCGGCAAGTTCTTCTTCGGTGCAAAAGCAAGGATAAGCAAGTCCTTTTTCTACTAATTCCTTTACGTAAGTTTGATAAATTTCTTTGCGTTGTGATTGAATATAAGGACCATATGCGCCTCCTTGCATAGGACCTTCTTGAATTGTAAAATCAAAACAGTTTAAGTCATCGATAATTCCGGTAATACCATTTTCTACTTCTCTTTTCTGATCGGTATCCTCAATTCGTAAATAGAATATGCCACCTGACTGTTTGGCCATTTGACTAGCAATAAATGCCGCATACAAACTTCCCATATGTACAAAACCAGTTGGACTTGGTGCAAATCTCGTCACGATGGCTTTATCGGATAGATCGCGTTTTGGATACTGTTCTTCATAGTAAGCACTCGTCTTCGTAATATGAGGAAACAACAAATTAGCTAACTCTTTATTCATAACACACCTCTTTATATGAAAAAAGCATCTACATTTAGATGTTATATCCTGGCTGCCTCGGTTAGATTCGAACTAACGGAATGATGCGGTCAGAGCGCACTGCCTTACCACTTGGCTACGAGGCAATTTATAAAAAATACATAATAAAGATTATGTATCAATTCAAAGTGGTAGCGACGGGGGGAATCGAACCCTCGACCTTTCGGGTATGAACCGAACGCTCTAGCCAGCTGAGCTACATCGCCAAATAAATGCATAATTAATATATCAAATATTTTCTTCTTATGCAAGCATTTCTTAAGTTTTTTAAACTTTTTTTATTTATCGAAAAAACAACAAATAAAGTTTTACCCCTACTCTTTGCCAAAATGGTGCGCGGATTTTAAACTTTGATTTCGGCTTTTCGACTTCCTTCACAATGCGACGAACAATAGAATCTAAGTTTTTCTTTTCTACATACGAAAACACTTTTTCTTGCCACGCATTAATTTCCTTTCGCTTATGATAAAAAGATGAATCTTTAAATAAATATACTTCTTTATTTTGGATCATTACCTGATTAAAACCCGTTCGATAAGCCCCTGGTTCAATCAAGGAAATCTGAATTTTCGAATCAATCATTTTCAATTCTTGTTTTAAAGCAAACACAATTGTCGAAATAGCGGCCTTACTTGCACAGTAACTTCCTAAAAAAGGCATAGGAAGCATACTAGCCAAACTTGACATCACCAAAATTTTCCCTCGTTTTTTCTTTTTTCGCATGTTCTGATAAGCAAGTTGTAACAAAGCAAAAGAAGAAAAGACATTCACTTCAAAGTTTTCTCTTACCCCATCTAAATTCATCTCCACAATAGATCCACCAATACCAATTCCTGCATGATTGATCAACACATCTAAGTCCAGTGCATCGATCAAATGACGATCTTGATCTAACGTAATATCCAACTTGAAACAAACAATATGATAAGGTAACTCTTTTACTTTGTTATGTAACGCAATCGCTTCTTGATTCGTATGTGTCGTCAAATAAACGTGATGTCCTCTTTTGGCAAGCATCATTCCCACTTGGTAGGCAATGCCACTTCTTGCTCCCGTTATCAATATGTTCATACTATTCACCTTTTATTAGTATGGAAATATTTCATCAATTTAAAACAAAAAAGGAATCCTTCTTTACGAATTCCTTTTATGAATCATAAATGACACGCCTTTCTTGTGGTTTTTAATCATAATATCGTATCCGATTAAATTTACTGTCTTTTTCACGATAGACAAGCCCAACCCAAATTCACCTTTGATTCCCTTACGGAACGGAGTAAAGATTCCGTCAAGAAAATCTTTTTCAATATTTGGTCCGTCATTAAATAAAGTTAACTTGCCGTTTTTAACCGTAATTTTAATTTCACTTTTGGCATAGCGCATAAAGTTTGCTAACAAATTATCTAAAATCGTCTCCCATAAATCATCCGTTCCATAAAATTTGGAATTTTTATCGATATTTACGATAAAATTAATATCCTTTCTTTGAAACTTAAATTTTTCAAGCGAACGAGAAATAATCGTAGCAATGTTGACTTCTGTCAACGCAACTTTCTGAGTAGATTGTAAATAATCTAATTTATTTAAATAAAGAAGTGAGTGAACTTTTTGTTCTAATTTATCTGCCTGTTCTTCGATAACAGCAAGGGCAGTATCTTTATCCTCAACATTATCGTGAACGGCTTCAATATATGATTTTATAACGGTGAGAGGTGTCTTAAAATCATGTGAGATATTTTGATACATTTGATTGCGATATTCTTCTTGGTTTTTCAAGGAAACGCGCATATCTTCAATGGCCAAAGCCAAGGAATTGATTTCATCATCAATTTGGAAATCTACATGATGATCAAAATCATCATTGTCTATATTATCTATTTTTAATTTCAGTTTTTCTATTTTTTTTACAATAACGCTACTCCAAAGAATAAGAATCAACGATATAATGACAAAGGTTAATAATACCATTGGTAGTACAGCATCCAATATTTCCTGATTGGTTTGTTTAATATATGTATCATTGGTAATCGCTACTTTTACAATTTGATCAGTATGAATGGTATAGTAGTAATAGGTTTTCTTTTTTTCTATAAACTTACCATAAGAATCTTGAATTTTCTCAAGCAAAGTATTAACATCTTTAATTTGAATAATATCATATAAGTTTTCACTGGCCACAATTCGATTATCAAAAATATAAAGATAACCAACTTCTGTTTCCAATAAGTTTTCATCGATATCCGATTCCACAAACTCTAATGGTTGTCTCAAATAATTGTACAAGTTTCTCTCGGTAACCGGTAAAATAATTCTTGGTAACAAAACACCTAAGAAAACAAAGAAGATAGCAAAGATAATGACAATTAGGGTTAACAATTGTCTACTTAATTTATTTGTTACATAACTCATGACAAGCGATATCCATATCCATAGATCGTACTAATATTTAATTTTGGCATCTTCCGTCTCAAGCGTCTTACCAAATCATCAACGGCTCGATCACTACCAAAGTAGTCATCACCCCAAACATAGTCCAAAATTTCTTCTCGTGAAAAACTTTTGTTGATGTTTCGTAAAAACAAAAGTAACAAATCGAATTCTAGTGTCGTAAGTTTCACCTCTTTTTCCTGGTGAAAAGCTACGCGCTTATCGACGTCAACACTGTAATCTTCGTATTTCATTACATTTTTGGTCGGTGTTTGGTATACTCGTTTCATGATATTATTCACGCGCAAAACCAGTTCTTTACTAGAGTATGGCTTCGTAATATAATCATCACTTCCAAGTTCTAGACCAACAATTTTATCCAAATCTTGATCTCTTGCCGAAGTAAAGATAACTGGTACAGTTGAATCTTTTTCACGAATGGCTTTGATAATATCATATCCATTGATGTCATCTTGCAACATAATATCTAAAATCCAAAGATCGACAGGATTGCCAATATATGACATGGCGTCAATTCCTTTTATAAAAGTAACTACATGATACCCTGCTTTTTCTAGATAAGTTTTGACAAGGTTAGAAAGATTAACTTCATCTTCTACCAAACAAATTGTATACATATTTCGTCACCTACCAATAGTATAACATTATTTTCTATTTTTTGCTATTTACGAATTAACCTCCTTTCTATGCAAAAGAATGTTTGTTGAAGTACGGAAACGATTGCACATATTCCCGCATTTTATTGAATAACTTTCTCATATTTATGTCCTTTCTATCGTGTTAAAGTATGATTACTATCACCTCCTTTTGTAATTCCATTGTATAAAACAATTACTGTTTAATTATCAAACATTTATGGGAAATTATGGGAAAGAAAAAATATCTTAGTTTCCTAAGATATTATGATTCTACGATTTCATAAGGATCTGAGGCAGTACCTGTACCAGTCAACTGCACATCAGCCCTTAAGTTGATAACTGGACGTACCCATATAGAAGATGCATACGAATTTACATTGCTAATACTTCCATTTGGTTGTTGCTGCCAATAATATGGTATTTTTGTAGAACTACTACTATCAACTTTTCCTGGCGTCATCGTCCATGTTCCATAATTTAAACCATTGTACATATAATAATTGCTATTTGCTGCTGACGTGGCTCCAGCCATGATCGCTTCATCTAACGTAAAGGTTCCTGCTTTTAACAAATAACTTCCTCCATAATCTTCTGTCGTCTGAGGGCATTTTAAACTTGGTGTATGATTGTTCATTCTAGTTACACTCGCATAACTTTTGACATTTCCACTCGTCGTTCCACCACTAGTATCATTACAAAATTTACCAGTTGCCACATACTGATCATAATCAGTATTCACGCTTCCCACTGTATCAGCATACCAAGCATCAATTTTTTGTTTCAAACCAGAATCTGTTTCATCGCTTGATCGATCATAAGTATATCCCATATATTTTTCTTGCATACCAGAAGAACTCATATAATAATCACCATCTATAACGGTTCCACTTCCTGTTGTCGTAGTCGTTGTTCCGTTATACAATAAACGAATCGTTCGATCTCCATTGATCCTAATAATTCTCCAATATAACCATTCGTCGAAATCTGAAGCAAACTTTACCCAGTTGTTCGTTACATTGCCTCTAAAATAATAACTCGTTCCATCGTCATCTTCGGCTTGATATAGCCCTGTTCCATTCGATGTAGAAAAGTCAGGCGTTTCCGTCTTTACCGTATTATTTGCCAATATGGTTTGTGCTGCACCAGGGAAAATATCATTTGTTTGAATGGCTTCAACCGTAAAATGACCGTGAAAGTGATTTCCTTGTACTTCGTTTCCTGCATCATAATTGATCCAAATACGCGCCGTATAAGTAATCGATTCTTGTGGCTTTAAAACCCCACTATCCAAACTACTTCTTTCATAATTTACATAAGTCGTCGTACCATTTTTGGTCAGTCCAATTCTAAGTGTTCCGTTAGGAAAAATTCGATCTTCATCTCCATGGGAAGCATACAATTCATCATTTTCTTCGATCATCAAACGATATTGTGCATCAAGCGTTCCCGTATTGGTAATTGTAAAGGTATAAGGAGTTCCCTGCATCCCCGTAGCATCCGTCAAAGGAACAGCATCTGTTAAACTGATCTCATTGCTACTCGATTCATCAAACGTAAGTTGTAACGTTCCTGCATTGATTACATTGTTTTTGGTTCCCGTCGTAGTTACTTGAAAAATTGCATAACTTACTCCTGTTACCACTGCAATCGCTAAAACAATAGCCAACACCGGCATAACATATTCTTTTTTCAAAAACTTCTTCATAAAGATCACTCCCTATTTTATCTAAGATCATTATAGCATAAACCCTCTTTAGAAACAATAAAAAAAGTTGGCAAACACCAACTTTACGCAATCATCTTCATATAGGCATCTAACAAATGCGCAATCGATGCACAACTCATGAAGCAAACCACAGCATTTTTCTCCTCTTTCAACTGTGCAATACTTTCTTCATCGATGATTTTACCGTTTGGAATTTTATCTAAAATCATATGAGAACTTACGCCTGGATAATCGCTTGCTTTTTCTCTGTTAGCATCGATTTCCGTCATGTAAATTTGATCAGCAATCTTTAAGGCCTCCACAAAGTCATCTGTCATTTCAACGGTTCTAGAATACGTATTAGGTTTGAAAATCGCAATCAATTTTTTATCCGGATACTTCTGTCTTGCCGCATTCAAGGTTACTTTTATTTCGGTTGGATGATGTGCATAGTCATCGATCACAATAATATCCCCTACTTTAGTTTCCTTAAATCTTCGTTTAGCATTGACAAACGTTAAAAGTAATTGATGCATCGTTTCATAATCGATTCCTTCGAGATGACAAATCGCAATACAAGCAAGAGTATCTAAGACCATATGCATACCATAAAGGGGCAAATCAAAATGACCAAATAAACTACCGTACAAGAAAACATCAAAACTACTTCCCTTATCGCTAAACGAAACATTTTTAGCAACCAAATCATTTCCTTCGTTTAAACCATAGAACAACACTTCTTTCGTAAACGCAATCTTACGGATGTTCTGATCATCGCCACAAGCAACAATTTGTTGGGTTGCTTTATTGGCAAACAAACCAAAATGGTAAATAATATCGTCCAGCCCATTGTAACACTCTGTATGTTCTAACTCGATATTCGTAATGACTGCATACGTAGGGGTATACGCCAAAAAGTGCTTTTGATATTCACAAGACTCCAAAACGAAGAGTTGATTTTCTTTTTTGGCAAAACCACTTCCATCGCCTATAAAATAATTACATCCTTTGGTATGATTCAAAATATGGGTAATCAAAGAGCTAGTCGTCGTCTTACCATGAGTACCTGCTACACAGATGGTCTGAAACTTTCTTGATAAATCTCCTAAAATATCGTGATAAGATTGAATCGTCAACCCAAGTTCTTTCACTCTCTTAATTTCTTTATGATCAGGCGAAAAAGCAGCCGAATACGTAACGATAGTATCTTTGTCGATCGGATGATTCTGATCATAATAAATGGGTATATTTCTTTGATCTAAACCATCTTGCGTAAACTTATATTCTTTTACATCGTCATAACCAGACACATCGTTTCCTAAATCAAATAAAATTTGGGCCAAAGTACTCATACCTGCACCCTTTATACCAATACAATAATATTTCATTTTCTCAACTTCTTTCCCTATTATTATAACACTATTGTCAAAATAAAGTAAATATGCTATAATAACAACCATATTTCAAAAAGGGGGAAAATAATATGAATCTATTAATTGTGTCACAGAACACAAATCCAAATTATTTAAAAGATCTACAAACCAATTTACAAGAACAAGGGCATACCGTACATCTACCATACTACGTATACGATAAAAATCGTATTTTAGAAGTACCTGGTATCACCGCAGGCAACAAAACCATTCTTTCATCAAGTAAGTTAAAAGAAATAGTAAATAAAAATCAGCAAGAATACTATCAACAACTTCTACAACAAAAAGGGGAAGACCAACTAGATGCAGTTTTACTTTACAACCCAGATCCAGAATCATTTCGTATCACCCAAGAAGTACAACTTCCACTTTTGTACGCACTAAAAGAACAAATGCCAATCATCACCTATCAAAAGAGTCAAGCAATGTACTATATGGCCGGATCTTTAGATATCAATCCAGAATCTATATATTGTATTCATGGTAACTTAGATCTTTTAAATCCAAAACAAAAAGTAAAAAGAAAATAAGCAATTTATTTTCTTTTTTTGTTCCAACGCAACTTAATGTAAGGATAATTTTCCAGTGGTTGATTTTCGTATTCAAAAATATCCAAACGTACTTTTTCGCTCCATTGTGATAGACGTTGCTGTTGTATTTCTTCGGTTGCCACCAAAGGATCGATCGTTCTTTTCTTCACTTCTTCTGATACCGTATAATAAGGTTGAGATAACGATGGATCACAGTACACTTCTTTTAAGCCACAATAGACGTTCCAATAATGTTTCAAATGATTATTGGAACTTTTTTTCATTTTTTCTATAATTTCGTATTCCGTCAAATGATACAGATCATCTTGTGTAAAACAACCACTTTTTATTCCGTAACACAAAATATCTCCCAACAAAGACATGGCAAGTCGATCTTCTTTCGATTCCGTCAATTGATTGATAATTTGATTGTATGCAAAACACTGTTTAGCCGTTTCCACATCGTCAAATCCCAACTCCAACTTATTTTCCTCATTTTTTAACACCACTAGATGAGAATACAATTCTTGGATATTGGCAATCGTTATTTTTTGATTCCATATTAAATTCGGTGCTAAGATTCCATCTAAACGATCCACACACAACTTAGGTCGTTCATTATCAATTAATGAATAATCTTTAAGGATAATTTTTTCAATATCTATTCCATCTAAATAAAGAAGTCCTTCTAACATCGAATCATCTTTGATGGCACTTACGATATCTCTTTCACTACTTTCTTGATATTTGCTATCTTTTAATCCATAGTCCAAAGCATGAGAAAACGCAGGAGTTCCAATATCGTGAAGCAACGCTAAAATCGTCTGCTGCCTATTGTGAGTAAAATGCCACATCATCAAGGCACAGGCCAAACTATGATCATAGCGAGAGTAAAAATACTTTGGTCGATGACTTTCCATTTGATGATAGTCGGCCCCACAAAAATAGCCGACTCCTTCTAGACGTTCCATGCTAGGCGTATGACAATAAGGAATCAAAAAAGATGGCATTCCCTCTGGACACAAAATATGGAAATAACGATTCACTTCTCGATTAAAAACAAATGGTAACATAAATACCTCCTTGCCACCTATTATAAACACAAAAGAAAAAAGAGTAAACACTCTTTTTACGCATTCAAACGATTGTTATTTTCTACATTTCGGGCATTTTTCTTTTTCTCACGACATGCTTTACATCTTTTTGGTTCATTGGTAAAGCCCTTTTCAGCATAAAACGCCTGTTCGCCAGCAGTAAAAGTAAATTCTTCACCACAGTCAACACACTTAATGGTTTTATCTTTGTATTCTGACATCTTTTTCCCTCCTTAACAATAGAATTGGACTTATGAAATCTTACTGGTTATCGAATCCAAATTGAAAATTAAGACAGGGATACTAGCGAAATATAAGTTCCAGTGAATCAATCACATTAAAAATTATACCATGAAGGAAAAAAATATGCAATCAAATGAAAAAAACGAAATAAATTTCTTTTTTAAAATTCAATTCGTTGTTTGATATAAGGAATCACTTCATCCAGTGCCAACGTAATTTGTTCCATCGTATCACGATCACGAACTGTCACTTTATTTTCTTGTAGCGTTTGATCATCGATCGTAATCGCAAATGGAGTACCTAGCGCATCACTACGACGATAACGTTTACCAATAGATCCTGTCTCATCGTAATTCGTCATAAATGCTTTACTTAATTGTTCATACACTTCCATTGCTTTTTCTTGATGATATTTTTTGACAAGTGGTAAAACGGTTACCTTATAAGGAGCCAAGAAAGGATGCAAATGCAATACTTCTCTAGTATCATTTTCTAATTGTTCTTCTTCATACGCTTCAAACAACAAAGCCAAAACCGTACGATCCAAACCATAAGTTGACTCTATAATATAAGGAATAAACTTCTCATTGGTCTCTGGGTCCAAATATTCTTGTTTTACACCACTAAATTCTTGATGTCTAGTCAAGTCAAAGTTGGTTCGATTGTGCGTACCATTGATTTCGCCCCAACCGAATGGAAACTTGTATTCAATGTCACACGCTGCTTTAGCATAGTGCGCCAATTTTTCATGATCATGAAAACGAAGATGTTCTAAAGACAAACCTAAATCGACATAGAATTTTTTACCATATTCTTTAAAGTATTCGTATAACTCTACATCTGTTCCTTCTTTACAAAACGTTTGAAATTCCATCTGTTCAAATTCAATCGTTCGAAACGTAAAGTTTCCAGGCGTAATCTCATTACGAAATGCTTTTCCAATTTGACCAATACTAAAAGGCAATTTGCACCGCATCGTTCGTTGTACATTTAAAAAATTTACGTATTCACCTTGGGCATTTTCTGGTCTTAAATAGACGATATTTTTAGAATCGTTCGTCACACCTCGATAGGTTTCAAACATCAAGTTAAATTGTCTTACATCGGTATAATCTGACTTCCCACATTTTGGACAAGGAACTTTATGTTCTTTGATATATGCCATCATTTCTTCTTGTGTCATCCCATCTGCATGTGCATCAGAATCAAAATCATCGATCAAATTATCGACGCGATGTCTTGCTTTACAATGCTTACAATCAATAAGCGGATCGCTAAACGAAGATACGTGTCCAGATGCCTCCCAAACTTTGGGATGCATCAAAATATCGGCATCTAACTCATAACTGTTCTTTCTTTCTTGAATAAAACGTTTACGCCAAGCATCTTTCACATTATTTTTAAGACGAGCCCCTAAAGGACCGTAATCCCAAGTATTCGCAAGCCCCCCATAAATTTCACTTCCCTGAAAAATAAAACCATACTGTTTACAAAAATTCACCATTTTTTCCATTGTCATTTTTTCCATCATTTTCACCCTACTTTACAATTTTAGTATCCACTTGATTTTGTAACTGATCTAGATAAGAAAATAAATGTTCTTGATCGTAAATCACTTTATAGTTTTCTTGATCTTTTTTACTAATATAGCCATCGTTAGTGAGTCGATCCATCATACGAAGAAGTGGATCAAAACTACGATCTTCATTGTAAAGGATCATCGGCGTCTTCCAATCATTCGTTCTCTTTTCTTCTAACATTCCAAAAAATTCTGCTAAAGTTCCAATACCACCCGGCATAAATATCATGGCATCCGCTTCTTCCATAATTCTCTTAGATCGATCAAACGTACTTTCTTCTACCACACTAACATCACAGTTCATACCCTTTAAATCATCTTGATAACGTGACGCTACTACACCCGTAATCATTCTTCCTTGATCTTGAAAAGCATTGTAACAAAACTGCATCAAGCCGCCAGTAGTTCCTCCTATTACCAAATCATAATTGCCAGATGATGCCAAATTTTGAATTACTTGTCCTGTCAATTCTAACGAATCAAGTGGCATATCATTACTTGATGAACACGCAACAAACAAATTCATAATATCCCTCCTAAAAGAAAAAGATTCCAAAATATAGAGACGATTACTCGCGGTTCCACTCTATTTATTCTAATTTAGAATCTCTTTTCGTATATTGCTGTTAGGTTTCCACCCCGTCATCGCATTGATACTTTCATTTTAATATATTATTTGCATTTCGTCAAATAGATTTTACACTACAACAAAGAAACAAAAAGAAAGGCAAACAAACTGCCATAGAAAATTCCAGCAACTACTTCGCTCGGATTGTGTCCTAGTTGTTCTTTTAATTTTTTAAATCCTGTTTTGGTATCTTGTTCGATCATTTCGTCGATCAAGCGATTGATCATCGTTGCTTGATTGCCACTTTCTTTACGAAGTCCCATGGCGTCATAAGCCACAATCATAGAAAAAACAAGGGAAATCGCAAACAAAGGACTTTGATAGCCCTCTTCTAATAAAATAACGGTAGTAAGTGAAAATACAAAAGTAGTATGACTACTTGGCATTCCACCACAACCATTAAATAAACGTCCCCATTTCAATTTTTTCTCTTTCACTGATTCAATACTAAACTTGATAATCTGCGCTGTCAACAAAGCCAAAAAAGGAATGATAATATATTTTATGTCCTCTAACATATTCTCACCCTATCTTACTTAACTTTCTTAAAAATTGTTTGCTTTTTAAATAAAGTCCTGTATAGCGATCATAATAATCGTCGATAAAACAATCTAATTCTCTTACGATAGATTCCGGAAGATTCAATTTACTAATTTTTGCAATGTCGACATAATATAACATACGAATCAACTGAATCACTTTAGAATCGACAATTTTTTCATTGCTATGACAATTCATGCATACCAAACCACCCGCACTGCTGCTTAGCGTTACAATATGTTTTTCATCCCCACAATAAGCACACCCATCGATCATCGGTCTCACTCCCAAACAATCAAGCATCTTTAGTTCGACAATATTCGTTAAAATATTAGGTGCAAAACCTTCTTCCATTTTGAGTAAAGCTGCAACAAACGTATCGTAAATCGTCTCATCATCTGACTGTTTCAACACCTGATCCACAAGTTCCGTTAAATATGACGCATAACCAATCTTCGTCAAGTCCATCATAACTTTCCGAAAAGAGTTTTTAATATCGACCCCAATCAACGTCGATAGACCATTTTCTTTATAATAAATATGAAAAACCCCATAAATTAACTTTCTACTCACCCCCCGCAATTTACTTTTAAGAGAGCGACACCCCTTTGAAAGTATTCCAATCTTACCATATTGCTTCGTCAACACATGTAAAATCTTACTAGATTCACTATAATTGGTTTCACTTAGAACAATACCCTCTACACTTTCAATTTTCATATTTCACTTCTTCTCTTTTAATTTACTAGCCAACAAATAATATTTAATGTCTCCTGTTTTCTTAAATAAATTCCAAAGTATTTCGTCCATTGTTTCACCTCTATTTATATAGTGAAAACAAATGAATACTTTTATACATCTTCATCGCTATCTTTGAGTCCAAGTTCTAATAAATATTTTTCTCGATCACGCCAATTTGAAATCGTTTTTACATACGTAGATAAGTACACTTTCTTTTTTAAGAACGCTTCCATATCCCTTCTTGCCATCGAACCAATCTTCTTTAACATTTGACCGTTTTTTCCAATGATGATCTTTTTTAAACTATCTCGATCAACGACAATCAACACTTGAATATTTACAATACTATCTTGTTCTTCAAATGTCTCTACCATACAAGTAACCGAGTGAGGTACTTCATCGTGCGTAAGTTGTAACACTTTTTCTCGTACCATTTCTCCAATTAAAAATCGCACGGACAAATTGGTGATTTCTTCATCACTGTAATACGGCTCATGCATTGGTAAATATTGTTTAATACAATCGATTAAATGAGTTACATTATCATGCGTCAAAGCCGAAACGGGAATGATTTCTTGAAATGGATAATAATCTTTCACTTGCATGATCAATTCTAACAATTTTTCTTTAGGAATTTGATCAATCTTATTTAAAAGCAAAAATACGGGTTGCTGTGCATTTTCTAAACGCTTCAAAATAAATTGATCCCCTTTTCCAAACCCCGCTTTAGCATCGATTAAAAATAAAATCAAATCAACGTCTTGCACCATCGTATAGGCCTTTTTATTCAATACAGTTCCTAATTTGTGCATCGGCTTTTGAATACCTGGTGTATCGACAAAGACGATCTGTGATTGTTCATCGTGATAAATTCCTTGTATCAATGTCCTCGTCGTTCCTGCTTTATCAGAAGTAATGGCTATTTTAGTATTTAATATGGCATTTAACAACGTACTTTTTCCAACGTTCGGTCTACCCACTAAACTGACAAAACCGGCCTTCATTTTAAATCGTCCTCGCTAAAAGCCATAGGACACAACGCACTTACTGTCACCGTTTCTCCTACACCTTCGTTGTTTAAAAAAGTAACTTGGGAATCCGGATCAAAAAATTCTACCATAACTTGGCGACATAAAAAACAGCAAGTAGAAAAATTAGGACGATCGACCATGATGGTAAGCGATGCAAAATCACCTTTATGATAGCCATTTGTAATAGCCGAGGCAATCGCATTTCTCTCTGCACAAATCGTTCCACCATAAGAAGCATTCTCGACATTGACCCCATAAAACATCGTTCCATCTTTCATTTCTACGACAGCAGCAACCGGAAATTTTGAATATGGTGCATAACTATTTTTTAATAAACTTTGCAATTTTTCCTTCATACGATCCTCCTAAAACAACTGTTTCAAAACATCATAAAAATGAGGAAAGAAAATGACTGCTCCTACGATAAATGCCATCAATGATAACACAAATACTGCCGCACTGGCCGTGTCTTTCGCAATTTTCGCTAATGGATGAATATCGGGCATCGCCATGTCTACCACTGCTTCAATGGCTGTATTGAGCAATTCTGCTCCCATGACAAAACCAAACATCGTAACACAAAGCAACCATTGCGTAGTCGTAATATGAAAAACAATACCAAAAATAATTACTAATATCGTTACAACCAAATGAATCAGCATACTTTGCTCATTCAAATAAGCATACTTTAAGCCCTCAATCGAATAATGAAAACTATTGAAAAATCTCTTTAACCCCAACTTCTTTTTCTTACCTTTCAATTCCATAACCACTTAATACCTCCTCTTGTTTTTGGAACATAACTTTCGCATCTTCCTCAGTCATATGATCGTATCCCAACAAATGATAAAAGCCATGTATCGCTAAAAAACACATCTCTCTAAGAAAAGAATGTCCATATTCATTTGCTTGTTCTTTCGCTTTCTCGTAAGAAATATAAATGTCACCTAACATGCGATTTTCATAGTTTATAACGCTTGTCTTATCATCTTCCAAGGCAAACGTAATGACATCAGTTGCTCTATCGATCTTACGATACTCTCGATTTAACATTTGAATACTTTCATTATCCACTATTATAACATTAAATTCTACGTTTTTTAAACCATCTTTTTTTAAAGCATACTCTAATACATTTTTCACTTTGCTTAAAACTTCATCCAAGTTTACATCTACTTGATTAAAAATACCAATTGTATTCAAAAAACCACCCCTTTAAAAGATAAGAAAAATAGTTCCCACTAAGAAAAGTAACGCTAGTAAATTAAGCAACCATTCTTTATGAAAAGCATTTGGTAGTTTATGTCCTATTTTATCTAAAATGTAATAAATACCAAACCCGATCATTCCACCCAGTAAATTTAAAATAATATCATCCACATCAAAAACTCTTCCAATTGCCAGTTGCATCGTCTCGATGGAAACAGAAGCAATTAAAGTTAGAAAGAAAACGGAAGATACTTTTTTTAACTTTAAATAGAAACTTGCAAAAAAGCCGTAAGGCAAAAATAAAATCATATTTCCTAAAACATTGCGGAAAAAGAGACGACTACCTATATCATAACGCAAAATTTCTTGAAAAGGAACAAAGTTATTGCTCGACCAATTGACTACATCTTGAAACGTTACAACCTGAAACAAACACAAGATGTAAAGAATGAAACTAAGCATAAACAATTCTTGATAAAACACAAATCGCAAATGATTTTTATAAAGATAGGTCAACCTAAGAGAAACAATGATCGCCACCGAAATAAACACCGTTGGCCAAGAAAGTTTCATGACTTCTTGTATGGTATCGCTAAGGGGAGATAACATAGTTTCACCTCATTCTGTCTTCTCTTCTTCTTTTTTGATTTTTTCTAAATCAATCAACTGTGTATCTGTAATATCTTCCTTCACCTTGAAAAATACTTCTACTATTATTTTACTCTCTTTCTCGGTAATTTTCAAAGTTTTTTGCGAAATTATCTCGTCGTTGACACCTAAGCGTTTTTCTAGTTTTTGAGAAGCTAGTTCTTGAGCTTTTGCTACTGCTTCGTCACGATCATAAACTTCGTCGATGACTTTTAACTCTTGTTGTTCTGTCTTTTGAATCGAAAAAGGGATCAAGGGATTCGAAACGATATTCGTGGATACATCTTTTGAGTGTTCAAATGGCTGAAAATCAAAAAGTCCAAATTTATGATTTAAAAAAGAGATCTGCAAGATGGTTTTCTTCTTCCCTGTTAAAAACGATTCTTTGTACTGAAGTGGCATTTCTACTTGTGAACTATACCATGTCTCAGCAAATACCCTTCCATGAGCCGGAACAACTGTCATCAAAGTATCCTGATTCTTGATAACACCCGTAATGATAATATCTCCTTTTTTCACGTAATCGTTTTTCTTTTTTACAACCGTACCATTCGTCGCCTCAATTTTTAAAATCACCCCATCTTTTTTAGCCACGATATCTTGTGGCTGATCTTCTTGCTGTTCTTCGTTCAACTTACGCTCTTCTACTTTCACAATATATTTTGTTCCAACATTTTCAATTTCCAACCATTCAATTTTATCTTTATATTTATTTAAAATTTTCTCGACGATTTCCTCCTGACGTTCAAAACTAAACTTCCACGAAAATTTATAAATTCCTTGTTGTTTTAACTCCTCTTCAATCAAATGACGAATTTCTTCTTTGGTATGAACCACTTCTACTTCAAATGTCAAATGAGTGAGGATAAACAACACAAAAAAGCCACACAAAAGTATGCTACCGAAAAGTAAATAATGCTGGATCAAATAACGAAAATGAGCAATTCCCTTATATCCAATCACTTCGATGGTGTAACTTGTTTTTATTTTTTTCAATTTTTGATAATTTTTAAAATCTACTTCTACGATACAACTATCATGGTTTTGCTCGATGGAAAGCAAATCAATATGTAGTTTATAAAGCATACGAAGAAATCGATTGAGATTCTTACCAGTAATTCTTAAACGATATTTACTTTTCATGTACGACTCATCTCAATTTCCGATACTTTGCCAAATATCAATATTTCTTGATCCAATAGTTTCCCTACGGTCAAATGCTCTCCTTTGATTACCATTCTCCCAGTATCGTACGTAATACAAATACGATCATCTTCTAACGATAAAATTTCCTGATAGTTAAGAATATCAATACGATCAGAAAACACTGTAAATCGAAATTCTGTTTCTTTGACATAATCAACCAACTTACGAATCATACGCTTCACCTGATAAAGAATATGAAAAAATAAGCATAATTATTATGCTTATCTTAATTTAATCTTTCGTTTATCATCGTACTTACTTCACGCATGTTGGCTCTTCCCTTTAATTTAGGCGTAACTTCCATCATCACTTTTCCCATGTCTTTCTTCCCAGTTGGTTGTAATGTATCGAATGCTTCATCGATGATTTGTATAATTTCTTCTTGGGAAAGTTGCTCAGGTAAATACTGTTTTAATATTTCTAATTCTCTTTTGTTCTTTTCGACCAAATCCAAACGATTTGCTTTCTCAAATTCACAGATTGCATCCATACGCATTTTTATTTGTTTATTAATCACATCGATCAACAAATCATCATCTAGTTCTCTTTTATGATCGATATGTTCTTGTTGCATGGCTGCTTTCACCATACGAATGACCATCAAACGTTCTTTTTCTTGATTTTTCATGGCCTCAACCATATCTTTTTTCAATTTTTCTAACACGATAACGCTTCCTTTCTTTTTCATTATAACAAAAAAGAAAAGAGACGACTAGTCTCTATTGCGATTTCTTTTTTGGGAATTTTTAATTCCTTCTTTTTTGGCTTTTCTTCTGCGAAC
>CAMMJA010000021.1 GCA_946497145.1 uncultured Mycoplasmatota bacterium
TATCGTTCTTATCTAGTGCTTCTTTTAATTCTTTGATTAACTTTTCGACTTCTTCTTTTTCTTTCTTATCAACTTTATCTCCTAGATCTTTCAATGATTTTTCAGTTTGGAAGATCATCTGTTCTGCTTCGTTCTTAAGATCTGCTTCTTCTTTTTTCTTCTTATCTTCTTCTTTGTGTGCCTCGGCTTCTTTCATCATCTTATCGATTTCTTCATCACTTAAGTTTGTGCTGGCAGTAATCGTAATAGATTGTTCTTTGTTGGTTCCTAAATCTTTTGCCGTAACGTTTACGATACCATTTGCATCGATATCAAATTTTACTTCGATTTGTGGTACACCACGAGGAGCAGCAGGAATACCTGTCAATTGGAAATGTCCAAGTGTCTTATTATCACTTGCCATACTTCTTTCACCTTGTAATACGTGAATGTCTACTGCCGGTTGATTGTCAGCCGCAGTTGAGAATACTTGACTCTTAGAAGTAGGGATTGTCGTATTACGTTCAATCAACGTCGTCATAACGCCACCCAATGTTTCAATACCAAGAGATAATGGTGTAACATCAAGCAAGACGATATCGTTGACGTCTCCTGTTAAGACACCACCTTGAATAGCAGCACCCATAGATACTACTTCATCAGGGTTAACCTCTCTACTTGGTTCTTTTCCTAATTCTTTCTTGATTAAATCAACAACCATTGGAATACGAGTTGATCCACCAACCAAAATTACTTTATCGATATCTTTGTTGGTTATTTTCGCATCTTTCATAGCGTTTCTTACTGGTTTTAAAGTAGATTCAATCAAATCACGAATTAAATCTTCGAATTTAGCACGCGTCAATGTAACATCTAAGTGAAGTGGTCCATTTTCTCCTTGAGAAATGAATGGTGCTGAAATTTGAGTAGAAGTAACACCACTTAAATCCTTCTTTGCTTTTTCTGCAATTTCTTTTAAACGTTGCATTGCCATTTTATCCTTGCTTAAGTCAATACCATTTTCTTTCTTAAATGTATCAACCAAGTAATCGATAATTCTGTTATCAAAGTCGTCTCCACCTAGTTTGTTATTACCATTGGTAGATTTAACTTCAAATACACCGTCACCTAATTCCATGATAGAAACATCGAATGTTCCACCACCTAAATCGTAAACTAAGATGGTTTGACTTTTTTCTTGTTTATCAAGACCATAAGCAAGTGCTGCAGCTGTTGGTTCGTTGATGATTCTCTCAACTTCAAGTCCTGCAATCTTACCAGCATTTTTCGTTGCTTGTCTTTGCGCATCGTTAAAGTATGCTGGAACCGTAATAACGGCTTTGTCTACTTTTTCACCTAAGTAACTTTCTGCATAATCTTTCATGTAACTTAAGATCATCGCTGAAATTTCTTCTGGAGTATATTTCTTGCCTTCGGCTTCTACTTTCTCGCTCGTTCCCATTTTTCTTTTAATACTAGAAATGGTATTTGGATTGGTAATCGCTTGACGCTTTGCAGCATCTCCAACAATACGTTCACCATTTTTGAAAGCAACAACAGAAGGTGTCGTTCTTCCTCCTTCTGGATTGGGAATGACCTTAGGACTTCCTGCTTCCAATACTGATACACAACTATTCGTTGTACCTAAATCGATACCTATAATTTTACTCATGTTTATCCTCTCCTTTTTCATTTCGTTTGTTTACTTTTACTGCGGCAGGTCTTATGACTCTGTCTTTTAGTTTATATCCTTTTAATAATACTTCAAGCACAACATTATCTGGTTTTGTCGTATCCTCATCCAACATCAATGCTTCTTCAAGTTCTGGATCAAATTCTTGATCGATACATTCGATTTCTTCTACACCAAAGCGTTTCAAGATATCCAACAAATGTACATACATCATTTTAAATCCATCTAAAAATTTAGATAATTCATCGTTCAAATTGTTATCATCCAACTTGATGGCACGCTCGAAGTTATCGATAACTGGAATTACTTCTAAAATAAGATCTTGATTGGCATATTTTAATAGATTGGATACTTCTTCATCTTTTCGTTTGCGATAGTTGATTAACTCTGCTTGGTGATACTTGATCTTTTCTTCTAATTGCTCTTTTTCGTGTTCTAACTCTTTTACCTTATCTTTTAGTTTATAGTAATCTTTCTTATCATGATGGTCTTTTTTATAGTGTTCATCATGCTTACAATGATGATCATCATGATGATGTTTATCTTTGTCACTATGATAATTACACGTTTCATCACAATGACACGATTTTTTCTTGTTTTCTTCTTTTTCGCTCATATAATCCTACCTTTCGATATTTTCTTTCATAAATTCAAGTAAACTCATTACGCGATCGTATTCCATTCTCTTAGGACCAATGATCGCAATCGTTCCTTCTTCTTGATCTGTTTTAAACTTCGTCTTGATTACTGTCATATCTTCATCTAGATTGTTTTCTTTTCCGATATAGACATTGATATTGTTGTCATCATCTTCTTCGATGCTCTTTAAAATATTGTCATCATCCAACTTGTTAAAAATTTCTCTGATTTTGTCAATATTGTGAAATTCTGGTTGCTTCAACATGTTGTTTTTTCCAACCACATTGATATTCTGTTGATTAAAATCAGAAAATACATGATAAAAAGCATTGTAGATTTGTTCATGTTGACTTACATATTGCCCAATGATTGGTTTGATTTCATATTCTAGTTTACTGCTTACTTCATCGATTGGCGTTCCTGTAATCAAGTTGTTGATCAAACCAACCGTCTTTTTAATTTCATCTAGCGATACACCTTCTAAATGAATATTCTTGTGTTCTACATGCCCTTTGTCAGTGACCACGATGACGATGATGTTGTTTTCATCAATGGGTACCACGTCGATTTGCTTCAATAAGTTTTCATGCGAATTACTACCCAATACTACCGTCGTATACGTCGTCATATCAGAAATCAACTGTAAACTTTTCGTAATGCAATCTGATAAGTCCAACTGCTGGTTATGAAAGATAATCTGTAATTTTAACATATCCTCGGCATTCATTTTCTTTAATTCCATCAAATGATCCACATAATAGCGATAACCATGTTCACTAGGAATTCTTCCAGCTGAAGTATGCGGTTTCTCTAGTAACCCCATCTCTTCCAATGTCGACATTTCATTTCTAACAGTAGCACTAGAGCATTTCAACGTTTTACAAATCAAGCTAGAACTTACTGGCTTTGCTCGCTTAATGTACTGCTCTACAATCAGTTTCAAAATCTTGTTTTGCCTATTGGTAAGCATCTCAACACCTCCCAAACGAAATTGGCACTGCTCATTTTCAAGTGCTAAAACCATTATATGCCTTACTTTAGCACTTGTCAACACCTTTTGCTAATTTTTTTCAAAAAAGAAAAGAATGTTAACAAGTTCCCTGCCAAACACATTCATTCAATTCTTCTTCAACCTGATCCACTAACTCACTACTATTATCTCTAGAAAAAGACATCGTTCCAATCAACAAAAACAAAAGTAAACTCATCAAAATAATCAAACTATATAACACCGTCGAAATTGCGAACCCCTTATTATTCATATTCATCACCATTTTTATTATACCTTCTTTTTTACATTTTTTTATAAATAACGATCCATTTATCTTGATACCTTCTTTGTTTATAAATTTCTAAAGTTGGATAACTACCCAATTGCTCCACCTGTCGTAGTTCACATACGATTAGGCCATCTTTCTTCACCAGATGACTTTCATCTAGTTTTCTTAATATCTTATCAACGTAATCTGTTTTGTATGGTGGATCCAAAAAAACAAGATCCACCGCGATCTGTTCACGTTCCAATCTTTTTAGTGCTTTCTCATCGGTTGTGTTCCAAATTTCACAAAAAGAAGCAATCTCAAAACGTTCCACGTTATCTTTTAATACCGCAATCATTTTCGAATTAGCATCGACAAAAAAACACTTTTCTGCACCATTACTGATGGCCTCTATTCCCAAATTGCCACTTCCTGCATAAAGATCCAAGCACACACTATCTTTCACATAATCTTGAATCATAGCAAAAAGAGATTCTTTAATCCGGTCCATCGTTGGTCGTGTCCCAGCAATATGATATCCCGCTAACTTTCTACCTTTCAAAAAGCCGCTGATAATTTTCATAAAGGACATTCCTTTCCATCTGTCAATGTCTTCAACTTCTGATTCATCTGTAAAATAAGATAGTAAAGTTCGTTTTCTAATTTTTTGTAAGAAGCATAAAGAGGGTGCTTAAAAATTGCTTTACGAAGTGTATCATCGCTAGGATTTTCTTTCAAACAATCGATTTTTTCCAACAAGTCATGATCTAAAAAAATTTTATCTCTTACATCCTGTATTTGTTTAATCAAGGGTAATTCATCAAGTAGTTGACAAATACTTTCTAATTTGGTTAAGATTTCTAAATTCATACCTATCCTCTTTTCCTTTTCATTTTATCATAAATTCCAAAAAAAAGAAACCAATTCGATTTCTTTAACTCAATACATCCATAAAAGTACGGACCATCTCGATACTCTTTTTGATGTTTCCAATTTTATCGACTGTCGTCATTTTGTAGCGCTTACGCATTTCGAATTCCATCTGCTTGATACTAGCAGGATTGCGATTCAGCTCTTTGTACCAATAAGAATTTTCTCGTAAATAACGAAATAAATTTGGATCGTTTTTGATCTTAAACTGTAATTCTAACGTCATTAGTCCTCAAAGTATTTGTACATTGGTCTTGGCTGATAGGTTTCTGTTTTCTGCGTTTTATTTGAACCAATTCCCAAATCTTGTACAATGCCAATGGCTTTTTGCAATCCGTTAATGCCACGACGCACAGTATCAAGATCCACTTTTTTCACCATGTTAATCAATTCTTGTATGGAAGCATCCTTGTTTTTCTGATTTGTATTTTTTACTTGATCCGTAAAATAACTTTGCCAAACGTTGCTATCTTCTCCATACATATCGTATATCTCGTAAAAACGTTGCCACGTCATTTCCTGATTGTTCACTTTGCTAACGAGTTCTGGATGATTGCGTACAAAAATCTTAAACGTTTCTTTAGACATTTATCATCACCTATTAAAGTTTATGCAAAAGTCAAAATTTGTTGCGTAAAAGAAAAAACGGACGATTATTGTCCGTTCAAAAAGTCATCGATCGTCATCAGGGGATCATCGATTTCCTTTAAAGAAATTGGTTCCTTTTTTTCTTGATGCGAAGAATGATCTTGTTTTACCATTTCTTCTATCTTTTGTAATGATTGTACTTCAAATACATCGTCGATTTGTTGTTTCGAAATGGCACTACCTACCGAATAACGATCCGCAATAGGAAGTTCCGTTACTTTGTGCAACGTAATCTCTGGTCCCTTTAGACCAATGTGCGTTTTGGAATCGGTAGCAAATGCCCTTACAACGCGGTACGGATTGGTCTTTACTTCTCGAAGCAACAAAAGTCCACGTCGTGCTCGAGATGATTTTTCAAACTCTGTCATCTTGACTCTTTTTCCAGTTCCCTTATCGGTAACTACCGTTACGTATTCACAATTTTCTAAATCAAAATTAGATAAGGATACCACTTCATCTTCTTTTAGTTGAATTCCCTTTACTCCCGATGCTTTTAAACCAACAATCGGTATCTCGCTTCTGTCAAACCACAATCCATATCCCTTTTTAGTAGCAATAAAACACTCTGGAAAATGAGCAACAAAAGCCGAAACCAAACGATCTTGTTCCTTCAATTTCATACATACAATCGGCTTTGAATAACGAGAAAGTTTAAAATCAGTCACTTTCGTTTGCTTGATCATACCCATCTTCGAAATCAACATAATCTCTTGGTCAGCCGTAAAGTCTGCAACAGGAACACAACTTACGATCTCTTCGCCTTCTTCAATCTTGACAAGATTGCTGATATGTTTTCCCATCTCTTTCCATTTCAAATCCCAAATCGTATGAACTGGCACATACAAATAGTTGCCAAAATTCGTAAACAGAAGCAACGTATCTTGGGTATTCAATTGATAAAGCCCAATGATATAATCATCATCTTTTAAGACAACTTCATCACTCGTCGCTTGATAACTGCGAATACTCGTACGCTTTAAATAGCCATCTTTGGTAATCATAACAATCACATCTTCTTTTGGAATCATGCTGGTAGTATCGATTTTAATTTCTGTAATTTCTTCTTTAATATCTGTTCTTCTTGCCACGGCATATTCTTTTTTTACACGTCGTAATTCTTCTTTCATGACATTTTTTAATGCTGATTCATCACTTAATATCAACTCTAAACCTGTAACAATTTTGTTTAAATTTTTTAATTCTTCTTCTAAAAGTGTGACATCGGTATTGGTAAGTTTATAAAGTTGTAACATGACGATAGCTTCTGCTTGTAGTTCTGTAAACTGGTATTGAGCCATCAAATTTGCTTTGGCATCTTGCTTATTCGCGCTTCTACGAATCGTCATCACCACTTGATCCAAAATAGAAATACATTTGATTAACCCTTCCACGATGTGTAACCGTGCTTTCGCATGTGCAAGGTCAAATTGAGTTCGTTTGGTAACTACTTCTTTTTGGTGAGCAATATAAGCATCTAACATCTCAAGCAAACCCAACAATTTGGGGCGTCGATTCACAATGGCGATCATATTAAAGTTATAACTAATTTGTAGATCTGTATTCTTTAATAAATAATTTAAAATCAATTCTTGATTCGCATCCTTTTTCAAATCGATGGCAATACGCAAACCAGAACGATCCGTTTCATCACGTACTTCTAAAATCCCATCAATTTTTTTGTCGATTCGAATCTCATCGATTTTGCGAACCAATTGGGCTTTGTTTACTTCAAAAGGAAGTTCAGTCACTACCAACGTCAATGCTTTCTTTTCTTCTTCAAAATGCGTTCTACTTTTGATAATAACCTTGCCACGACCTTTGGTGTAGGCCTGTAAAATTCCACTTTTCCCTTCGACAATACCACCTGTTGGAAAATCTGGACCTTTTACAAATTGCATCACACTTTCTAGTGTACAGTTAGGAGAATCGATTCGCTTGATCGTTGCATCGATCACTTCTCCTAAATTATGAGGAGGAATATTTGTCGCGTATCCTGCAGAAATTCCTGTAGAACCATTGACGAGCAAATTGGGGTACTTGGCAGGAAGGACCGTCGGTTCCATCAAACTATCATCGAAGTTAGGTGCCCAAACGACTGTATCTTTGTCGATATCTTTTAAAAGTTCATTGCTAATTTTAGATAATCTCGCTTCTGTATAACGCATCGCTGCAGGACTATCCCCATCCATGGATCCATTGTTTCCATGCATGTCGATATAAACTTCATTTTGCTTCCACCACTGACTCATACGAACCATCGCATCGTAGATACTAGAATCTCCATGTGGATGATACTTACCCATGATGTCGCCTACCGAACGAGCCGATTTGACATATGGTCGATCATACGTATGTTTTTCTTTATACATACCGTATAAAATACGTCTTTGAACGGGCTTTAAACCATCACGCACATCAGGAATGGCACGATCTTGAATGATGTATTTCGAATATCGTCCAAACCTCTCTCCCATAATTTCCTCAAGAGAATAATCGAAAATTTTCTCTAAAATTGGTTGTTTTTTCTGTTCTTTTTTCATCCTCTCACCTAACTCTACTCTTTACTTGTACCACCGACTGTTTGGCCACATTGATCAATTGATCTAAAATAGTTTGATATTGTTCGATGATTTTTTGATCAGCAACACTCAAAGATGGTTGTCTTAACTCTTGCAACATCTCTTTGGTATAATGATAATTTAAGGCCGTCTCGTACACATCTTGCTTGAGTGTCAATTTAGTATCCGCAAATTGAAAGTAATCTTCGAGACATTCTTCCTTGGTATACGCTTGACTCAGCGCAGCAAAACTACGACTCAAGTCCTCTTCGTCAATTTTATGTAACACCTTTTCTAAGTACAAAAAAGCAATCTCAGGATTCAACTTCAAAAAAATATTTTGCACATCTTCTAAAGAAACAGTACCTTCTTGATATAAAAAGTAAATGGTATAACCAAACCCTGCATATTTTTGTAAAACTGGTTCCATATCTTTTTTCATAAAGGCCATAAACAATCCCACCTTTTAAATTTTATAATCATCTTCCAAAGAGAACTCTACATTTTCTTCGATCCATTCTTTACGTGGTTCCACGTTATCCCCCATCAAAATGCTGACGCGCTTTTCAGCAAGTAACGCATCATCGATGGTAACTTTAATCAACGTACGTGTTTCAGGATTCATCGTCGTCTTCGCCAACTGATCGGCATTCATTTCCCCCAATCCTTTGTAACGTTGAATATCGCATTTTTTCCCCTGCGTTAATTCTTTCATCTCTTCGACGCTATAAGCATATTTTACATCTTTCCCACTCGAGATTTTAAATAGTGGAGGAAGTGCAATAAACAATCCACCATCTTCAATCAACGGTTTCATATAACGATAGAAAAAAGTAAGTAGCAAGCATTGAATGTGCGCCCCATCATCGTCGGCATCGGTCATGATGATCACTTTACTATATTCGGCTTCGCTAATATCGAATGTATTGCCCACTCCCGCACCAATGGTATAAATCATCGTGTTGATTTCTTCGTTTTTCATAATATCTTCCATTCTGGCTTTTTCCGTGTTGATTACTTTTCCACGAAGCGGTAAGATGGCTTGAAATCTTCGATCGCGTCCCTGTTTCGCTGATCCACCTGCGGAATCTCCTTCGACCAAAAACAATTCCTTTTGACTTTTATCTTTTGATTGCGCAGGCGTAAGTTTACCAGAAAGAGCTCGTTCTTTCGGATTCTTGCTCTTGCCTTTTCTTGCTTCCTCTCTTGCTTTTCTCGCTGCTTCTCTTGCCACTTTACTTCTTAACGACTTTTCGATAATATCCGTCGCCACTTTCTTGTTCTCTTCCAAAAAGAACTGTAGTTTCTCAGTGACGATCGCTTCCACTGCCGTCTTGGCTGCTGGTGTTCCTAACTTTCCTTTGGTCTGTCCCTCAAACTGCAATAAGTTCTCTGGAATCTTCAAATTGATGACAGCCGTCAATCCCTCACGTACATCACTACCTTCAAACGCCTTCTCTTTTCCCTTAATGTAGCCATTATTTTTCGCATATTCGTTAAATACCCTCGTCAAAGCCGTTTTAAAACCAACTTCATGACTTCCTCCATCGATCGTTTTTACATTGTTGACAAACGATACGATATTTTCCGAATACGTATCCGTATACTGCATGGCAATTTCTACTTCCATTTTCTCTTTGACTCCAGAAAAAACAACCACTTTATGCAAAACATTCTTGTCTTCATTCAAATACTCCACAAAAGATTGTAATCCATTTTCGTAATAAAACTTGGCTTCTTTCTCATCCTCTTCATCAATTACTTCAATCGTTAAACCCTGAAGTAAAAATGCTGATTCTTGCATCCTCTCACAAATCGTCGTAAAAGAAAAATTAGTCGTTTGAAAAATCTCAGGATCAGGCAAAAAACGTACCGTAACACCTGTCTTGTTGGTTGAACCGATCTTCTTTAAAGGAACGGCAACATGTCCACCATTTTCAAAACGAATAAAATATTCTCCCTTATCCCGACGAATGGTTACTTCCATCCACTTAGAAAGCGCATTGACGACAGATGCACCAACACCGTGCAAGCCGCCAGACACTTTGTATCCGGCTTCTTCAAACTTTCCACCAGCGTGCAATACGGTATAAATCACTTCCGGCGTACTTTTCCCAGAAGAATGAAGACCAACAGGAATTCCTCGTCCATGGTCTTCTACGCTGACACTTTTATCTTTATGAAGAACGATTTTAATGTAATCTCCATAGTGATTGATTACTTCATCGATGGAATTATCGACAATTTCCCAAACAAGATGATGAAGTCCCCTTTTATCAGTAGAACCAATGTACATTCCCGGACGCTTTCTAACTGCATCTAATCCTTCCAAAATCTTGATCGAATTTTCATCGTACTTTAATGCCATTGTCCTCACTCCATTACTTTCACTATTTTCTATTATAACGAAAAAAAAGACAGGTTTCAATGAACTTGACTTTTTTTTACATTCCCATTAACGCAATAACTATACCATCTCAAATTTTAACCCTTATTGTGTTCTAAACAAATACATATTTCTTTAAACAAATCGGTATCTTTATTCACTTTAATGGTATTGATTCCTAAATGTTGTGCACCTTCAATGTTTTTATCATCATCATCTAGAAAAAGTAACTCGTTCGGTTTTATATTATACTTGTTAATGATATGTTCATAAAAATCTAAATTGGGCTTAATTTTATGAATTTCTGCTGAAATCAAAACATCGTCTAAATAGTTCACTCCAAATGATTCACCAATAAAATTTCGCACATAAGAAACATGATTCGTAGCTATAATAATTTTTAAGTTAGGATACTTTTCTTTTATTTTTCTAAAAAGTTCACGATCTTTAACTTTATATATTTTATCAATCAAATCTTCAGTTGTTCTCATTAAAATTGAATCCTTATTGATAATTTTTCTTGCATCCATCAAATAATCAGCATCATTAATATTACTTCCAAACATTCTTTCTAATTTATCTTCCTCAGGTGTTAATTCGACATCTTTTTCATTTACCAAAACTCCAACTAAGTCAAACGCTACAATTTTTATCATTTATATTCTCCTCAATTTTTACCATATCTTTTATTTTTACTAATAGCCCTATTTTTCTTATACTAATTATACCATACATATTTTAATAGAAACAAAAGAAAAAAGAGATTTCTCTCTTTTTTACATCATATTTTCGATATTATGTTCTGCTTTCTTCGTCATCTGATTTACTGCTTTTTTTAAATCTTGTTTTGCATTAGGGTTGTATTTTTTATAAGCTGCCCATGCACCGTATCCCGCTGCACCTATCGCAGCAATGGTAAGACCCGTTTTTAATTTCATACGTATCACCTCTTATTTATCAAAAATATGACTGGTATTTTCATACCATTTTTAGTATGTTAAAATCTACCTATTTTATACCTTCTTGTAAAAATTTTTTAATTGTAGTCCTCCTACTATCGTTTTCTTGATTTTTAATGGCCATGGCAAGCGCCTCCATAGAACCAAGTAAATACAACTTTTTCTTTGCTCTCGTCACTCCAGTATAGATCAATCTTTGATAAAGCATCTTACGATAATTAGGGACAATAGGCATGGCAACCACATCAAACTCACTACCTTGTGATTTATGAATAGAAATCGCAAATCCATGTTTAAATTTCGCAAAATTTGATGCAGTATAGACAACCACATTTCCATCAAAATCAATATAGATACGTTTTTGATTCCCATTTTCAATTTTTACAATCGTCCCAATATCGCCATTATAAACATTTTCATCTGGCATGTTGGTAAGCTGAATCACTTTATCTTGCTCACGATAAAGTACTTCTCCTACGATTAGTTCCTTTTTGTTTTCTGCTTTCGGATTAAAAATATCTTGCAAAAAACGGTTTAATTCATCGATACCATTTTTCGTCTTGTACATGGGTGCCAACACTTGAAAATTTTTTTCATCAATATCTTGATAAGTCATACAAATATCCGTAAGTTTTGCTTTGATTTGATCATCTTTACACGAAATAAACGTCAAATCTTCTGCCACATTAAAGTCATTTGGATCAATGATTTGATCTTGAATATGATAGGCAAGAGCCAAAATATGGGAATCTTCGCTTTGGCGATACAGTTCTTTTAAATAACAAACGTTCACTTGCTCACTTTCGATCAAATCACGCAACACCTGGCCGGGCCCAACACTAGGCAATTGATGATCATCACCCACCAAAATCAATCTTGTTTTATAAGATAACCCTTTTAACAAATGATCAAACAATAATGTATCTACCATACTTGCTTCATCGACGATCACCAATTTGACATCGCTTTTATTTCGCTCATTGACCGCAAATTTATTCGTTTCTTTGTTCCATTTCAAAAAACGATGAATGGTCTGTGCCTGTAGTTTTGTCGCTTCGCTCATTCGCTTACTTGCTCGTCCAGTAGGTGCCAAAAGAGCAATTTCTTCTTGCAATGCCTCATAATTTAATTTGTGAAAAATACGATACAACTCAGTAATTCCCTTAATAATTGTCGTCTTTCCACTTCCTGGACCTCCCGTAATAATCGTAAACGGTTTACTATAACCCTGTTGAATGGCTTTTTTTTGATCTTCATTGTAAGAAATTTGAAAAAATTTCTCTAATTCCTTAATCTTTTCTCCTATTTTATTTTGTACCACATCTTCTTCTTTATGCAAAAGCATAATACGCCGAACAATGTTTACTTCCGCATCATATAGTGCTTTCAAATAGTAACAATCATCTTTCTTGATAATTTTAAAATCAAGTTGTAATTGTTCTAAAGCATGGGCAAACTGCTCTTGCTCCAATGTTATTTTTAAAAGTCGAGAAGTTGTTTGAAAAACTTCATCTTCTAAAAAATAACAATGACCTGTAATGTTGCCTAACTCTTCTATCATATACAAAATACCTGCTTGAATGCGTCTGTCATCATCGGCTTTTATTCCCATTTTTAAAGCGATGGCATCAATTTTCTTAAAGTTGATTTCTAAAATATCTTCAACGATTCTATAAATGTTTTCATCGATTACTTGCATCGTTTTTTCTTTGTAGTAGTTATAGACAAGCATGGCTTCTTTGGTAGTAAAACCCAAGTTCCCTAGTGCCAAAATCGTCTGATAACTAAATTCGTATTCTACTAATTTGCTATGTAACAAGTCGGCGTTTTTTTGCGTAATGGTAGGAATCAACAACAGGTTGTCTGGATGCTCTAAAATGATAGGTAACGTATCTTTTCCCAAAACATCGACAATTTTCTTAGCTTTCTTCTCGCCAATCCCTTTGAAGATCCCGCTCGTCAAAAATTCGACGATCGCATCTTTTTCTTCCGGTTGACAACGCTCATAGCGACTGACGTTAAACTGTTCACCATAACGAACATGATTTACCAAATTTCCATACAGACAATAAGTATCTGTATCATTTAACTCATGAAAGTATCCAGTAAATGTAATGGTTCGACCAATATAAATCTCTAAATCTTCCGAATTGGTTTCCTTTACTTTAAAAATACCAATGATATAACCCGATTCATTTTGATAAATGCTTTTCCGATAATTTCCTTTAATATATGTCTCCATATTCTCACCCACTTTAGAAAAAAAGCAATCGGTTGACCGATTGACTTTATTTATGACTTTGATACTCGATATTCGAAGAAGCACCAGTTACTTGATTTACTATTTCCTGCTGTTGTTCTCCTTCGATCCGTTTTTGTTCCTCAAACCATTTTTGAGCTTCTTCTTGCCTTTGCTGCTGTTCTTGCATATCAACGTAAGGCGCATTTCTTTGGTTTTGATATTCCGTCTCTTTTTCCCAAGCATAATTCATTCCAACCATAAGCGTAGCCACTCCTGCGGTTAAAATAGCCGCTGCTCCAGCACCAATCAACAATCGTTTCACTCCTGCTACTTTACGTTGCGCTTTGCATGATAAGATCAAATTATCAAAGTATTCTTCGTTGCTTCTTCCATCACCAGAACGCTTCAAATCAGTGGAAGAAAGATGAACACGAATTGGCATCTTTTCTCTATTATCTTTCTTTTTCGGTAAAAAAGTATAACTGTGATGTGCAGTTTTAATGATTTGATCAAAATCATTCTGCATCACTTTGGCTAGCAATTGATTTTTTAGTGTTTCCTTTTCTCCATAACGTGTTTCTCCTCTTTGTACCGTTTGAAATCCTTCTTTTTCATCTAACATAAAGTCTACAGCCGGCAAACGAAACGCCTCTTGTTTGTTCATTTTCTTCACCTCTTTATGATCTATTTTAATTGTACGCTAAAACCCATCGTTTGTCAAAATAAACATGATGATTTAGTTAATTTGTATCTTTCAATGTTTGTAAAGCAAGAAGTGCTTCATCAAAATTCTTAACCGGAATAACTTTAATTTTTAAGTTTTCTTCTTCTTTGATTTTCATACAATCTTCGTAGTTTTGTCCTGCTGGAACCAAAAATAAATCAGCTTTTTCCTTTTCAGCACCGCGCAACTTGTACTCTACGCCACCAATTTCACCTACATTCCCATTTTCATCAATGGTTCCTGTACCGACGATCTTTTTTCCATAAGTAATATCTTCTTCCACCAACTTATTATAAATAGAAAGTGTCAACATCAAACCACCCGATGGACCAGATTCGGCTTTGCTAAAGTGAAAGGTTACTTCTGGATCCGTTTGATAATCATAAAGAGTTGTAATCGAAATGCCCGTTAGTTTCTCACCATCTTTTTCTATTACTTCAATCGTTTTCTCCAGTTCTTTCCCGTCTCTTTTTACTTTCATGGTTAACACATCATGATAATCGTGCCGCGCCACAATATTACGATAATCATCCATAGAAGTAATTTTTTCCCCGTCTAACTCTAATATTTCATCGCCGATTTCTATATCCGTATTACTATTTGGATCTAAATAGACAACATAATGATGACTTCCAACAACTTCAAAAGGTAAATTTGCCTTTTCAAAAGCCACTTTAAGAGCCGATTGATTGGCCTGTTCCAACGAAATATGATCACGGAAAGAAACATCTTCCACACTCTCGTTTTCATCCAACTTATAATCTTCAATCTTTACTCGTTCCCAACTTGGAATCACCATACTAAGTAAATAAGTAGGAATCGTCGCCCGCAGTTCTGAAACATAGGCGAAATTAAAAGATCCCTTCGCCTCGTAGCCATCCTCTACTTCTACTCGATCGTTGATATCGATCGTTCCCCCTGTCGTATAAATATAGTACGGTAACGGAAACGTAAGTACGATATAAGTAACCAACAAAGTTAAAATAAACTTGTAGTTTTGTTTGATATAATTTTTGATCTTTTCATATACTTTACTAAACATTTCATCAGTCCTTTACAGTTAATTATACCAAAAAGTAGGTGTTTTATGAAAAGAAAAGTTGCATCTGTCTTCATTCTGGTTTTATTAATCGCCATCGCCTACTGTTTTTTGGCTTATGCCAACGAAGTAATGGAATCGGTTTTATTTTCCTTTTCCATTTGGAAAGACAATCTTGTTCCTACCTTATTTCCTTTTTTTGTGTTAAGTGAATTTTTTATACAATACGGCCTTGTCGACTTTTTAGGAGAATTATGCAAAAAATTTATGAACAAAATCTTTCACTTACCTGGCGAGTGTGCGTTTGTTTTAGCTATGAGTATGGTAAGCGGCTTCCCAAGTGGCGCCAAGTACAGTAAAGCACTACTAGAAAACAAAACGATTACAGAACAAGAAGCTACCCGATTAATTACGTTTTCTCATTTTTCTAACCCTTTGTTTATCATGGGAACCATTGCTACTTTATTCTTAAAAAATAAGACCCTAGGAACTGCTATTTTAGTTTGCCATTTTGCAGCCAACTTTGTATTAGGTATCATCTTTCGCCCTAAAAAAAGACCACCCCTACTACAATCTTCCTCCTTGCGAACCGCCTTATCCAAAATGCACAAAAAAAGAATGAACAATCCTCTTAACTTTGGTCAAATTCTCACTCGTGCTTTGACGAACAGTTTCCAAACGCTCTTTTTAATGCTAGGAATCGTCACTTTTTTTCTCATCATTACCACATTACTACAACAAATAATTCCACTAAACGATATCGAAAAAACTTTGTTAAGCGGCATTTTAGAAATGACCCAAGGAGTCAAATATGCAAGCACACTTTCTATTTCCTTATTTTTCAAAAGTATGTTGATGCTTGCTTTTATTTCATTCGGTGGTTTATCTATTCACATGCAAATAATCAGTATCATCTGTGATACCAAAATCGAATACCGAACCTTCTTCTTTGCTCGAATATTACATGCCATTATTGCCTGTACATTGTTTCTATTATGCTATCCATTGCTTTTCTAGTAAGGAAACACAATATGAATTCCATAATCACGATTTTTTAAATCAGGATGCAAAAATGGAATATTGATTGTTACAAAACGATTGGTGGAATCAATCACAAAATAATTGGCTTGATCGATCGATAAATCGGGAATGGCCGGCAATGGATAATTCAAATAGGAAGAAATCATATTATAATATGATTTTTTAGAACTATAACGAATGGTATTAGTTGTAGGATTTACCTGAATCGACGAATATTCTCCATCTGAATAAACAATATAGATATTCGTATTGGTTCCATCAGGAGAATAGACATAATTAATTTTATTTTTGGCTACATCGTCCATAATCGTTTTCGTAAGAGTATTCTTATACGTTGTAACATCACTTCGAATGGATGCTACTTGTTGACGCTCTTTAAAATTCATGACGACGCCAAACAAAGAAATAGAAATCGCACTCACAACGATAAAACAAACCAACAGTTCGATCGTCGTAAAGCCACGTTGACTCATTGGTTTCATCCCATCACCTCTATCGTTCCATAACTTTTGTAAGATCCATGATCTATTTCGACGATAACTCTAGAATAATCTCTTTTGTTTGCATCGCTAGAAAATTCAGGTAGATAATCAATGTAATTTCTAAATTTTGTCGAAGAATAAGCATTTTTTAATCTTGCTTTCAACGTATTGGTTTCCAAAACATATTTCGTAAGATACATTTTGGTAATATGAAAATTCTCTTTTAAATTCAAACAGTAGGTAACATCGGTAAAATACGTACTACTGCAGTTCGTAAGGTCCAAATAACCAGCATTTCGCCAAGTAGTAGTACCAGAAAAATTATAAACACCTTCCTTACCTTTATCAAGGACCATCTTTCTTACCCAATGAGCTGTATACTTACTGTCAATATCATCGTAATTTTCTCTACTTTCATATTGTGCAATTAAAGTAAATACATTGGTATAAA
>CAMMJA010000022.1 GCA_946497145.1 uncultured Mycoplasmatota bacterium
CAATCTTTGCCATAGAAACACAACCGTTAAAAGCTAAATCGTCAATTTTTGTAACTGCTGCCGGAATATCCATACTTTCCATTGCATACTTTGCTTGGCACCATGTATCAACATAATCTGACCCTACTCTTATCATGCTTCCCGAATCGTCATAAACTAGATTTATCGTTCGAGACGGAACATAAGTTTCCGCTTGTGCGGTAACACATAAGCTCATTAAAACAAATACTGATAAAAAAGCCGCAAGTATTTTTTTCATTGTCTCCATCCTTTACATTAGTTATTAAGGATAATCAAATCCCCCATCATTTATGTTGCATCTTTTCAATCTATGAAATGATCGAATAAGCCCCTTAATCAATCCCTCTTTTTTAATTGAGAGAATAGTATATTCAGAACATGAAGGTTCAAAACGGCATTTATTTCTGATTGAATCAGGTGCGTATCTTTGATATATTTTAATAATGCAGATAATCGCTGATTTTGCAGTTAAAAGCATATATATAAATAAAAAAGAAATCGGAACTGCAATACATATCATCTTATCAACATTTAATTTGTACATTATAAATTCAGATAACAGAATAAGGATTATGGGAGAAAAAATATAAATTAGTATTTTCTGCCAGTCTATTTTTGGACGATTAAGTTTTCGTACATAAAAAGAACTTCTGGGATCATTAACACTATATAATAGTTTTTCGCCTATATTTTGTAAATCGCTAAACTGTTCTTCGTTAAACTCAATATACTTCAAAAACGTTCCTCCGGAAAAAATAAGAACCCATACATAAGACGATTTAAAATTAAACTTCTTTAACAAAAATCAACATATAGTAATTCATAGGTACGGGTTGCTGCATACAACCCGGTTTTTCTGTTACTGTAATTGTCTCCATAGAATGATATTCCAAACCATCGTTGGCTTGTAAATTAATAATATCTGCAAAAGTATCAAAAGCTGCCTGTGTGTCTCCCTTAGCAACATTAATATTTTTAGGTCCTGCTACTGCCTTATACTGCTTCATAAAAAACTTCCTTTCTTTTGACTTATGTATGGGTTTGAATATTGATTTAATGCAACAAAATGTATATTATGTTGTACATATCAAATCTATCATGCAATCAGAACATTATATTTAGTATTAATTATATCACTTTTAGAAAAAAATCGCAAGTATTTTATCGAGAAAAGTACGATAAAGATAAAATTTGTCGAAAACACAATAACACAAATAAGCCTTTTGTACTCAGAATTCCAAAAGGCTTGCTTTGCTATACACTTTTAATATCGGTATTCATAAATTATGAAATTGCTTGTTCTTGAAATTTTAAAAAAATACAACATAATATACATTATGTGCTCAACCGCTGTTTTTACGGCGGTTTTTTAATAAGGCGAATCCGTCATTCATCAAAGCTATATTATCAATCGCATATTTTCCATACGGCGGCGATGCTCTGTACCGGTGGTGATGATATAAATTCGTGTTGTGTTTATACTTGAATGACCGAGAATATCAGCTAATTTGGCAATGTCCTTCTCTATTCCGTAGAACACACGGGCGAATAAATGCCGCAGATTATGTGGAAATACCTTTGCCGGACTCACCTTTGCTTCAAGGCAGAGGTTTTTCATTTCCCGCCAAATGTTGGTGCGGCTTATCGGTTTGCCGGTGCGAGTTATAAAAATACAGCCCGTTTTAATTCCGTGTGACTGTGCGTAACGTAAGAGCTTTTTTTGCAATTCTTTTACAATAAACACTGATCGAGTTTTCGCCTTGCAGTTCACAACCGCCTCGCCCTGTTTGACCGCCTCAACCGTTATAAATTGAAGCTCGGAAACTCTTATTCCCGTGCCGCAAATAGTTTGCAAAATTAAGTTAAGCCGTTCATTATGATTTCTTTCTGCTGTTCTGCAAAGCCGAGCGTATTCGGATTTTGTCAGTTCCTTTTCTTCGGGACAGTAAATCTGCTTTTGAAGCTTGATTGATTTAACTTTCAGCTCGTGCCACCCTAAAAACGCAAAGAGGCTGTTTATACTCGCGAGCATGGAATTCACGCTCCGCACGGCGTAACTATCCTGCAAGTGCTTTTTGTATGCAATTACCGTGAGGAAACCCGAAAAGGCGTCGCCGTTGAATATGTCCCGAATGCTTTACCGGCATAACAAAAAAAGAGCAGGATCAACTTCTTGCTCATACATACAAGAAGATGCAAAATGTAGGCAAAAAGAAATCGAGTGTCCATATCCCAACTCTCAGGTTGGTTATGAACACTCGATATGGAATTATGTCAATCAAACGCTGTTCGTTTCCATCACCATCTACACATTTGTTTTGCTCCAAACTAACCAGTGACACACTTTGCGTATTTCTACGAATATAATAAAAAATTTCATTGTCAATACACCGAGCCGAGTAAGTAATGAATTTTACGTTTCTAGAAAGATCAAACGTACGAACGGCTTTCAACAATCCTTGACATCCCACCGCAAACAACTCTTCATAATCAAAACCATAAGGAAAGCGTGTAGAAATCCGACTTGTTACCAAACGTAAATTATGTACAAAAATTTTTTCTAATACCTTAGGATTTTGATTCGGATTTTTCTGAAATAACGCAGTAAGTTCTTCCTGTGAAAGCACCTCTGGAAATTGTTCCTGTTCCAAAAATGTATCTTTCATAATTTCCCCCCCTTTTCCTAAAATGAAAAAAATCTAGTTAATGTTAACTAGATTTGACATCTAGTGGTGTCCCGGAAGGGATTCGAACCCCTGACACCCGCCTTAGAAGGGCGATGCTCTATCCAGCTGAGCTACCGAGACGTATAACCAACTAGTAAATTGATTATACACTAAAAACAGCAATTATTCAAGCGTATTTATCGTTTTTTTTACGATTTCTTGATTATTTACCTGCAATACTACTTCATTGACATCGTAATTATCGAAAACAGAATAAGCCAAAGAATAAACCACTTCCTCCAAAATTTGTGATTCATCCGTGAAAATAGAATCATTAAAATTAAGGATCATCAAATTATCTTCAATACGATAATCTAATAATTTGGTATCCTGGTTTAAAAAACTCATCAAATTTGGTTCATAAATATATGCAGAAGTCAAATTGTCGACGATGATCTTAATTTTATCGCGTTTATCGTTTACGTACTTTGTAACTGGAACATAGTATTGATTTCCTTCAAATTCTTCTAAATAGTAAATGACAACTTTATTAATATCAGTACGATTTTGCAAATCATACACTTTATTAATGCCGATTTTTTTCGTCAATACTTCTGGTAATGTCACTTTCGAATTAGGCAGTTGTAACAACGGACTTTCCTCCACTAAAATTTTCACGCCATCAACATTTCCTAAATCCATAATACTGTACACGATTGCTTCCACTACCTTTTCCTCTATTTCCTTGTCAATATCTAGAAACTCTTTCGAAAAATCTACCGTAACAATCTTATCTTTCTCTTCGATATTCACTACTTTTACTTCACTTGGAATGACCGTATAAAGTCCTGTAGGAAGTTGACTACTGGTTTCTCCCGTTAGATTTTCAATTAATTGGGCTACTTGATCCAATAACTTGTCACTTGTAAGCAAAATCCTCGCACGTACCAAATATTGATTATCATTAAATAAATAAATAAAATTAGTTCCAAGACCTGTCACATATTCAATCTCTAAGTTGGTCTCCAACTCTTTGGTCGTCTCTTTCACTGGAATCAAATAGACGACAAGTAAAATAAAAACTGTTATGGTCGTAATCAACATTTTCCTTAACGCTTTTCTTTTTAACACATGCCATCACCTATTTAAACCATATGAAAAGTCGTACCAAATTAGTACGACTACAAAGAGATTTCTTTTAATTTTAAAAGTTCTACAACAGCACCGGCTCTTCCTTTTACACCTAATTTCTGCATGGCATTTGAAATATGATTACGCACTGTTTTTTCACTAATATTTAACTCTTTTGCAATTTCTTTGGTGGTCTTATTTAAAACCAATCGCTCAAAGACTTCTCTTTCACGAACGGTTAAAATTCCTTTACCCATTGCATTTCATCTCCCCTTTCCCTAGCGGGTTTTCTTTCTACTCACTCATAGTATTCTATGAGTGGGTGTAAGAAAGTTGAGGGATAATGCCCAAAAGAAAAAAATAGGAAATCCTATTCTTCAAATTTTACCGTAATATACATTTTTTCTTGATATTCTTCTTGAATACTTCTCATGATATTGTTGGCGAGTTTATTGTCGTGTTCCTTCGATACGACCACTACTTTAATTTGATTGTTATCGATTTGAATAAAACTGTCTAATTGAAAATTCTTTTTAATTTTGGCTTCTAGTTTTTCTTCATCACCTTGAATTTGATTTAAATAACGCAATTGTTCATAGGCATTGTTTTTTTCTTCTACTGTTGTTTCACTATTAGTAAGTTGCTCTTGTAAATCGTTCATCAAATTCAAACGTTCTTCTTCTAAACTAACGCGCATTGCAACTAACAAATCGCTTTCTTCGATCGTTACTTTTGCATTTTCCTCGGTTTCTTCACTTTCGTTATTTTTATCTTCGGTTTCGCTTTTGTCACTATATTGATTATTATTAGTAAGAAGTAATTCATTCGGCATCGTAATATAGTATACACTAAGTACTAAAATCAAACTAAATAACGTTAAAAACCACAAACTTTGCTTATTTATCATAAGTATCCTCCCTTGTTCTATTAAACTATATGAAAGAACTAAGAAAATATACCAATGAAAAAGCATAGGACGTTACCTATGCTCGTGATGCGTACTTTCCATCTTTGGTCGAAATTAAAATCGTTTCCCCTGCTTCGATAAACAATGGTACTTTTACTGTCATACCGGTTTCAAGAGTCGCATCTTTCATCGCACCACTTGTAGTATTTCCTTTCACTGCAGATTCCGTTGATACGACTTTCAATTCAATCTTATCTGGTAATGTTAACCCTAACATCTCCCCTTCATAAAACATGATACTAACTTCCAAATTCTCTTTTAAGTAGTTGACATCGTCTCCCAAAGAATCTTTACTTAACTCAATTTGTTCATAATCGTTCATGTTCATGAAATAATATGTATCTCCCATTGCGTACAAGAATTGCATTGGTTTACGATCAATATGGGCGGTTTCCACCTTTACACCAGCATTAAACGTATATTCAATCGTCGCACCATTACGCAAGTTCTTTAACTTCGTACGAACGAAGGCAGAACCCTTTCCTGGCTTTACATGTTGAAAATCTACAATCGTATAAAGATTATTATCCATTTTAATCGTTAATCCAGTTTTAAAATCATTTGACGTAATCATAATTACTCCTCCTTAAAAATAGAAAAAAATAAGTGTAATCTTATTTCTTTTCCTTATGTTCAGTATGTTTTCTACATCTAGGGCAATATTTGTTCAATTCAAGACGATCTGTCGTGTTCTTCACATTGCGTTCATCTCTATAATTTTCTTCGCCACAAACACTACATTTTAAAGTTTTATTTTGTCTATTTCCTACTTTTGCCATTTTATCCCCTCCTCGCGTCTATCAGTATTATATCAGAATTTTTCAAAATTGCAAAAGAATTTTGTTTATTTTAGTAAAATTTCATAATTTTTAGTTAGAAAGAGGATAGAGTTCAAAATATTTATCGCTTACTCGTTTGCTGATGGTTCTAGTAACCATACTACTATAACTACTTCTACCATTCGGGTTGTTGACATCAGGACTCATGACGACGATACTCATTTTCGGTTTTTCACTCGGAGCATAACCGACAAACGCCGTACTTACGGTTTCCGTATCAATTACTCCATCGCCATCACGGTCCATAAAACTTTCACTCGTTCCCGTTTTGCCACTTGGATCATATTGATTATCAATATAGTTGTGTCCAATTCCATAACTTGCCATCGTAACTGCATGGAAGCCCTCTTTTACTCGATTTAAAAATTTTTCTTCTGTCTCAACAGTATTTAATACTTCTGGTTTGACTTCTTCAATGACAGGACCCAAATCACTTCCCGATGTTGCTTTGTGTACTTCTTTTAACAAGTGAGGTCGTAATCTTGATCCACCATTGGCAATCGTCGAAATGTACTGCGACAATTGAATCGGCGTATACGTGTCATATTGCCCCATTGAAAAATCTAACAAATGTCCAGGCAAAGTAGAAGTTCCTTTGTAACCCAAACTTTCAACCGGAAGATCAATTCCAGTCTTTACTCCCAAACCAAATTGCTGATACGTATCACGATAAATTTGAAAGGCCTTCGGATCTATTTTTAATGGTTGATTGTAACCATAAGTGGCTCCTCCGACTTTCATAGCTATTTTAAACTGGTAGATATTCGATGACATAGCAAGCGCTTGAATATCGTTGATTCTACCTAATGTCTTCCAAGAACATTTCAAAGGTGTAGACATAATCTTGATGCACTCATCTACTTGATATTCTCCAATTTGAATTACACCTGTGTTGTACCCCACTAAGATGGAAGCTCCTTTCACTACACTTCCCACTGTCATAGGAGAAGTGACTACACCTGGTGTATAATCGCGCATTTCATCTGTTCCATTTTTATTCAATAATTGTTTTCCACTCATCGCAAGTATTTCTCCTGTATTCGGATCTTGTACCACCACAAAACTACGATTGTAAAATTCGGTATTTGGTGTCGTTTTGGCTAGTGCGATTTCTTCTTTTAAAATGTTTTCTACTGCCTGTTGTAAATTGATATCGATGGTAAGTACAATATCTTTTCCTCTTTGGGCTTCTTCTTTTAACGTTAATTCATAACGATTGACCATTTGATATGTGGCCTTTTTTCCTCTTAAAATATCTTCGTACTGTTGTTCCAAATAACTAATTCCTACTCGATCATTCAACGAATATCCCTTTTTTAAATACTCTTTCTCTAATTCTTTTGGAATTCCCTGATTAGAATCTGATACCGTTCCTAAAATTGTCTTAAACGTATCGCCATATAAATAAATACGTTCCCAATCTAATTTGGTATTAAAACCCTTCAATGTTTGATTGTGTTCTGCGATGTATGCATATTCTTCTTCCGTCACATTTCCCGTCTTAATTACTTTATCATCGTATGTATAACCACGATTCATCAAATAATACAAATAAGCGGCCTTTTTATCTTCTTCTTGATAAATACTAAGATCATCTTCCGTGATACGATCAATCTTTAAATTTTCAATATCACTTTGATCTAATTTACGTTGTTCTAATTTTTCCCATTCTTCTTCAGTAATTCGTTTCTTCGCCTCTTCGTCGTTTTGTGCCAACCAAAACTCTTTAAAATTACGCAAAGTCAATTTCGTAACATCCAAATCTAAATGTTTACTTACTTCATATGCCAACTTTAATTCTTCTTCAATCGTAATATCTTTATCTTTTTTATAATAAATTGTCTTCATGGCTTTATTATCGACCAATAAATTATAATTACGATCGTAAATTCGACCACGTGGAGCACTACTTCCTTCAATTACAACATCAGCAATCTGTGCTAATTTTTCCTTAAAAACATCACGCTTCAAATAAATCATATCATAAAGGCGAAAAAGCAACACTAAAAACAACCCAACAATCAAACAAGCCAAAAAAAGAAAACGTCGAGAAATTACTTTTTCTTGTTTTTCTAGCACTTGTTTTGTTGAATATCGTTTTCTTTTCATATATACTTCACCATTTATAGTTTGGCACATATTTCAAAAGTTATTTCATATATTTTTTAAAGGAGGTAACCAATATGTACGAAAGAATTATCGAAAGCTACGTTACGTCACTATCGAAAGATGATATTTTAAATTTTGCCCAACAAAAAGAGATCTCATTATCCCAAAACGATTTAGATATTATCTATGACTATGCAAAAAAACATTGGAAAACATTTTACAAAGGAGATCCATCTGATTTACTAAAAGAACTAGAAAAAAAATTACAACCAGACACATTTCAAAATCTCAAACAACTTTATATTGAAACAAAAAACAAGTTTTTATCCTAACTTGTTTTTTACATCTTTTTTTAAATTTGGATTAAACTTTTTTTGTTTAATCATTTGTATTTCTTCTTTATATGGAGGATATTCACGATCAATATACGGCGTTTCTAAAATTTTAGGAATGTTTTTTAATTTATCATGATAAATAATATGTAATAATTGATCGAATCCCAAATCACCAAAACCGATGTTCTCGTGACGATCTTTGTGAGATGCCAATAGATTCTTACTGTCGTTTACATGAATACATTTGACGTAATCAAGACCGATAATACGATCAATTTCTTCTAGTAATGCATCAAATTTACTAGTGTCATAACCCGCATCGTGTAAATGACAAGTATCTAAACATACGCCAATATTTTCCTTATGTTCTATTCCATCGATAATCTGCTTGATTTCTTCTAATCTACTCCCAATCTCTGTTCCTTTTCCAGCCATCGTCTCTAATAAAATAGTAACAGAAGTATCCTGTAATACCTGATTCAATGCGGAAATAATATAGGCAATACCACGATCGATGCCAAGGCCAACATGACTTCCTGGATGAAGCACCAAATAACGCATTTCTAATTCTTCACAACGCTTTATTTCTTCTTTTAAGAATCGAATCGAAAACTGATATTTCTCTTCCTCTTTACCATTGGCTAAGTTGATGATATAGGGAGCATGAACGATAACCGTTTCTTTTTTAATACCATGCTCTTCCATTTTCTTAAAAGCCGTATTGGTTTTTTCTTTATCGATCGGATAGCGCATCGTATTTTGTGGAGCACCAGTATAAAACATAAACGTCGACTCCCCATAACTTAACGCCTCTTCTAAACTACCCAATAACTGATCATCTTTCCGAAACGAAACATGCGACCCAATCAATAACATATCCTTCACCTCATAAAAAGTGTAACATAAAAAAAACCTCTATACAAGTGAGGTCTTTCTATCCAATGTAAGTATAAGGTTGTCCGCCAATCTCTAAGCCGCCTGATAAACCACTAGCTTCATCATAAGTAGCAATTTCACCATCCTTGATTCCTTGCTTCTTGACATCGTCGCGTTCCATCGCATTTTCTTCGGTCAAAGCAATACCATTGTTGGCAACATCAACAGCGGCAAAATAGTAAACAAACTTGTCTTTGGCTTCCCCTGTTGTCGCATCGATGCTTCCTTCGTTGACGATGACAACATAAGCCAAGTTATCTTTCCATGCTTTATCGTACACACTATTTTTGCTTCCCTTTTCTAGTTCGATATTTTGAATTGGAACTACGTTATATTTACCCAAACCAGGCAACTCGTATTCACCTTGTAATGCTTCGTATCTTGCTTGAGAAATGTAATTCTTTGCTGTTGAAACAAAAGCATCTTTCTTCGCATTTTCTACCAAAGTATTCATCGCAGGAATTGCAATTAACAACAATACTCCCAAAATAATGATAACTGCCAACAATTCAATCAAAGTAAATCCTTTTTTGTTAAACTTTCTCACTTTATCTTCCTCCTACTCTACATAAAACATTGTAGCATAATCAAAAAAAAGCGTCAATATCTAATCATGTTTTTCGTACTCTAAATCTAACTACATACATAAGAAATTCTTCTTCCAGAAATACCAGATAGCAATCCGTTGACATTTAAAGAATATGTAGTATTTAATTTTCCTACATGAGAAATCGCATTTTCTTTACTCAACGAAGTAGAATTGATGAGGTCAATTCCTGTCGCACCATTTTTAGTATTTTCTCGTAGTGTAACCGAATATTGATAACCACCACTGTTCCAAATTGCTACAAAAGATTGATTAAGATCATAAGCGTTCCCTTCTGGACCAGTTTCAATATCAGAAGAGTCCAAACAATTCAAAGTAAGTACAACAATTTGTGTCGACGTCGGTTTGGGCAAACTAGGATCTGAACTCATTTTGTATTCTGCCAAAGCAACCATTTGTTTGGCATGTTGCACATAAGTATTCTTCTTGTTTTTATCGAGTACTCCCATAACATTAGGAATAGCAACCAACATAATAATTCCTAAAATAGCAAATACTCCAAGTAATTCCACCAAAGTAAATCCTTTACGATTCCATTTCATTATCTTCACCTACTATAACAGTATTATACCCCATTCTTACCATTTAGAAAAGGAAAACAAAAAAGATTTCGCATGGAAATCTTATTTTTTGATCTTTTGTTTGACAGAGCCCTTTTCTTGTTCTTTTAATTCTGGCAGAATATCCAAATCATAAATAGAATCACAAATTTTATAATAATAAAATTGATTTAAAGCCAAATAATCCTTTTTCGTCAAAGCATCCATCAAAGCATCTTTATATTCCGCACGTTCTTTGGTTTTAACATAAACTGGTGGTAAATTATATTGTTTAAACATCAAGTTTAATAAAGATCGAAACGTACGCTTGTTACCATCGGCAAATGGTTGTGCTTTGATCAACTCTGTTGTTACGTAAATACAAGCATTAATATAATCGAAAATAGAAATCGAATCAGATAAATCTAATTTTGGCAATTCTTTTCCAATATAAGATTGAAAATATGCTCTTGCCTCTTCTGGTGGAGGTACTTCTACAATAGAATTATAAAGAACTGCTGAATCGGTACGCAATTTCCCACCAAACTCTGATCCGCAACATTCTGAATACAACATTTGGTGAATTTTTAATCCTTCCACAAAAATATCAAACTTCTGTTCATTAAAATCGTATCCTCTTATATAGTCATAAACTTTTGCTAAACCAGCTTGCTCTTCTTTGGTAATGTTTTCGTCCAATCGACTTTCATTGTACAAATAATTCCGTTTAAAATTATTATAAATCGTTTTAAATTGCGGGTTTTTAATAGATTTATAATAAATTTCAATAATTTGTTGTGGAATCAAACTGTCTTTTTGATACAATCGATTTTCTTGTTTTCTTTTTAGATATCCTTCAAAAATTAAGACAATAAAGTCTCTGATCGCACTATTCTCCATATTATCCCCTCTTTTGGGAACATATTATACAACAATTTAGGCATTTTGTCAAATTTTGCTAATCGATCAACAATTCCTGCAAGTTTTCTAATTCTTTTACTGTAGTAGTCGTCTGTAAAGAATCATCAAATAAAAAGTCATAGCGAAATAAAGCAAAACCATCATAGTTACTTAAGTTACGACTGACTAATACTTCTTTTTTTATGATATCATCATTTTCAATCCATTCATTAGAACCACTGATTGCATTGACGTCTTCCAACCCTACTTTATAAAAAGCAAGTGCCGGCAACAACTTTACATTGGAACTAGTAATCAAATCGTTCCACATTTCAACTGTTTCAATATACGGCTTTCGCTCGTTTTCAAAACCAAAATAAATTTGTGGCATCAAATAATCTACGTATCCTTCCTCACTAGCCCATCGCTTGGTATCCGCAAAGTTCATCTCATAATTATTATCGATATTTCCTTCAGGAGATATTCCAAACAAAATATTTTTATCCTGCTTTTTAATTACTTCATAAACACGTTTTACCATCTGATTCACATTATCTAAGTGGAACTCATCCCACGTCATCGTTCCTCCATCATTTTGATATTCCAAGTACTGCAGCCAATCGATCTCTTTATCTGGATAAAAGTAATCATCAAAATGAATTCCATCCACATCGTAATTTTCCACGATCTCTTCTACGCCAGATACGATTAAATCACGAACCTTTTCACTAGCAGGATTGTAAAAAATACCCTTATCCTCTATTACTTTAACATGAGACGTATTAAGCCAAGCATAAGCAGGATTATCTTCACTAATCGAAGAAACATCCGTCGTATTTCGAATACGATAAGGATTTATCCAAGCATGGACCTCAATATTTCTTTTATGTGCTTCCTCAATCACAAACTCTAAAATATCAAATCCTGGGCTTACTCCTTCTTCACTACTAACCGATGCACTCCATGGAAAAATCTTGGATTCATACAAAGCATCAGAAAAACTTCTCACGTGGAATAGCATCATATTAAAGCCATACGACTTTAAGTTATCTAACATCGTAATTAAATTTTCCTTTTGTTCTTCTACTGTCTTACCTTTTAAATATTTACCATTTTCAATATAAGAAACAAAAACAGCCCTTTTTTCATTTACATCTTGCTCTTCTATGGGGTTTGCAAGTACCATCTTTTCTTCTTGTTCTACTTGTTTTTTTTCAATCACGAAAAAGGAAGCAATGACGAGAATTAGTGCTACAACGATTATTTTTTTCACAATATCACCCACTACATCTTATGTTATAGCATAATCAAAAAAGTACGCTTCTTTTGTCGAATTGATTTGACAAACACAATACTTTCCTATAATATAGAAAAACAAAGAAGGGATGCAAATGAAAGTTAAAAATTTATATGTCGTAGAAAGAAATTTTACCAAACCACTCATCGTAAAAAAGCCCAATTTATTAAGAAGAACACTCGCCAATTTGATCAAAGCAGAAATTACTACTTACCAAGAAATTACTACCAAAACCAATATTCAGGCCTTTCCTTATGAACTTTCACCACTGCTTTTCTATTTAGATGACGATTGTCATCAAGAAGATATTCCTCTTTATAAACTGAAAAAATTAAAGTTCTTATCCAATCAAAAGGGCAAAAGAAAAATAGGATTTTGACTCCTATCTTTTAATTAACTCACTATTTTTAATGATATAAAGTTGTTTTTCCCTATAAAAACCATAAAAAATATCTTCTAAGTTTACCCTTTCCTCTTTCAACATCGTAAGAAGCCATTGTCTGGTTTTTTTTATTTGAAACAACGTATCTTCTTGAATTTTTCCATCTAAAATAACAGCCAACGGATAATCATGATTCTTATTTTTTTCTCTCGGAAAAACAGAAAGTCGTCCACTGGTTTCCAAAATCGCATAGTCTACTTCTTCAATACTTTTGATTCCTTTTTCCCGAAGTTGCGTCAATAAATCATCTAAATTATAACGCTGCTTCACCATTTCCGTAAAGTTAATTTTACCTCGGTTGATCATCACAGATGGTTCTCCATCAAACACATTGCGAATCTTGCTGTTTTTTAAAGAGATATGTGCCATTCCCATTTGAATGGCTACCAACAAAAACATAGGAATGATCGATAAAAAGATACTATCCTCCAAATTATCGATCGAAATCGCCGCAAGTTCTGCAATTAAGATAGAGACAATCAAATCGACGATACCTAACTCTCCTACTTCTCTTTTACCCATAAAACGATAAACCAACGTAATCAAAATATAAAAAATAATAGTCCTAACAATCACTGTCACATATTCCATAACATCACCCATTTTATTGTGAATAAAGTCATAAAAAATTATACAATTTCATAACGTTTACTAGGGATGTGATAAATTTGATTCAAAAATATCTCAAAAGTTTAGGTGTCATAGGTATCGTTTTTCTTTTGCTTATTTTGTTGACGACGATTTTTTCTTATTTTGATTGGTTCAGTAGTACTGTGACCAACTACATAAAAATGACGATCCCTATTGTTTCTTTACTCATTGGTGGTTTTTACATCGGAAAGCACAGCAAAGAAAATGGTTGGTTAGAGGGATTAAAAATTGGTTTTATCTTCTTAATTGTTTTATTTTTACTTTCTTATCTTGGCTTTCAGAAAGGCATGCACTTAAAAACTTGGATTTACTATTCTATTTTACTCATTTCTTCTATCTTAGGAAGTATGATTGGAATCAACAAGAAAAAAGAAAATTAAAAATTCTCTAAAAAGAGAATTTTTTTTATGGTTCCCATACAATATTATCATTACTATAACCAGTCGCCCAAGCAGAATTCCAAATGCCAACTCCGTACTCATCAAAGTCAGATGAACTACTTTTTCCCTTTATCACTACACTTGTTAATTGATTGGACATAAATGCACCTGATCCTATTGCCGTTACATCTTCATGTATCACGACTGATGTGATACCAGTATAAGCAAAAGACTGGTCACCAATTTTAGTAACTTGTTTCCCATTAATCGTTTTAGGTATAATGACATCAACTATATCGTTTACTGCATTGGTATTCGGTGTATTATACCCCACAGTTGGTCCACAAATATATTGATCTATTTGAATAGTTCCATCTTCTAAATCACTTGTTACAAAACAACTCGCATCTGTTGATGGCAATGATGCTTCTTCGATTACTTGACTTGCCTCTACTCTAATCTTTCCCTTAAATACCTTCCCCATATCT
>CAMMJA010000023.1 GCA_946497145.1 uncultured Mycoplasmatota bacterium
TTATTCGTGCGTGTGTCTCGTGCGACGGGATAAGGTATTGAGCATGTGATCTAGTTGGACGTCTAATTTACTAACCTTGATTTCTAAATCTTTTAATTCTTGTTCTTTGGAACGGAACGTAACATTATGTAAACGATCTGTCGCTTCTTCCTCTTCGATCGCACTTTTAATCTTTTCTTCTTCTTTCATCAAACTTTTTTGTAACGCAAGTTGTTTTTCTTTTTCTGAAACTTTTTCATAGTATAAAGCAATAATTCTCTCTTCTTCCTCGCTAAGAGCCGAATCTTCTACTAACTTTAAACTATTTAATTCTTGAATGATTTCTTCTTGTTGATTTTTTTTGTCCATAAATTGATTTTGGCGATTACGAAGTGTTTCCGTAAGAGCAATTTCACTTGCTTTCTGCGCGTAACTTTTTTGTTCTAATTTTTTTATGGTTTGATTTAATTCATCGAGGTCCGTCGTCAACTGCATCAAAGATTGATCCAGTGCGGTAATCTTTCTAATTCCTTGTTGATACTCTTGTTTCAATGTGATGATACTTTTTGATCCATAATACGTTCCACCGGTCATAGAACCACCAACATGTACGACATCGCCATCTAAGGTAATGATTTTGTAACGTTGATGAATGATTTGACTCAAGTGATTGGCACTATCTAGGTTACGGGCGACTACAACATTACCTAATTGGTTTAATACAATATTACGATACTGTTGATCAAAATGGACTAAGTCAGAAAACACTCCAATAAAATTAGGATCTTGTTTCAATAAAGACATAGTATCTGGATCAATTCCCTTTGGTTTGATCACTTCTAACGGAAAGAAAGTTGCTCTTCCTAATTGATGTTGCTTTAAATAGGAAATGGCTTCTTTGGCATCAGATGACGTCTTTGTTACAATAAAATGCTTACTGCTGGCCAAGGCAATTTCTAATGCTTTGGTATAAACATCTTCCGTTGCTATTAAATTTTCTAAGCAATCATGAATTCCTTTTAAATTAGATTGTTTTAATATAACTTTCACACTATTTGGCATATTGCCACCATTATCGATTTCTTGTTGCAGCAATTCTGCTTTTTGTTGCCACTTCAACCGTTCTTTTTGTTGATAAGCAAATTCTTTTTCTATTACTGCCTTCTTTTGATTCTGGTTTTCAATTTCTCTAAGGCAATCGTTACTATCTTTTCGAATCTTATTTAATTCCTCTTGACTAATATAGATATCGTTTTCCAAAACAGCAACTTCGGCTTGCACTTTTCCTTGTTGTTCCTTTAACTCTCGCATGGTTTGCTGGATCATTTCACTGTTTTTGTCGTACTTGCTTCTTTCTTTTAACAATTTCTTTTGACTGTTGATCTTTTCTACTTCTTGCGTCAATTGCAACAACGTTTGATTACAAGTATCTAGTTCTTTTTCTAGTTGCAACAATCGTTTCTTTTTCTCTTCTATTTTGACATCTCGAGAAGAAGATTGGTTGGATAACATCAAAAGTTCTTGCGATAAGGCATCGATTTTTTCTTTATCTTGATCGTATTCTTGCACTTTTTCTTCAATATCGTATACCAAAAGGGCAACTTCATACTGATCCAATCCTTTTTTGTTTTCTAAGTATTCTTTGGCTTTGATACTTTGTTCTTGCAATGGCTTTACTTGTACTTCTAACTCTTCAATAATGTCGTGTACGCGATCTAAGTTGTCACGAGTACGTTCTAGTTTGCGCATGGCTTCTTCTTTTCTTTTCTTGTACTTGAGGACACCGGCTGCCTCTTCAAATACAACTCTTCGATCGCTCGGGGAATTACTTAAAATGCGTTGTACTTCTCCTTGAGAAATAATATTAAAAGCCGCTTTTCCAATTCCACTATCTAAAAACAAATCAGTAATATCTTTAAGACGACACTTTTCCCCATTTAAAAAATATTCGTTTTCTCCAGAACGATATACTCTTCGTTTAATGGATACTTCCGTATAAGGAATTTTTAAATAGTGATCGCGATTATCAAACACAAGTGAGACACTGGCAACATTCGATTCTTTACGATTTTTACTTCCCGCAAAGATAACATCGCTCATCGAACCGTCTCCACGTAAATTTTTAACTGATTGTTCTCCCAATACCCATCTTACCGCATCGACAATGTTGCTTTTACCAGAACCGTTTGGTCCCACAATACAAGTAACTTTGTCGTCTAGCGTAATAGACAATTTATCGGCAAACGACTTGAACCCTGTTGCTGTGATCTCTTTTAAATACATCATTATCACCCTACTCACTAGTTAAAATTATACTATATTCCACTTAGTGAAGCAAGCCAAAGAAAAAAATATGCCTTTTCGCATATTTTATTTTTCAATCAAGTTGGCTTCATTTAATAATACTTCTAAGGTATCGATTCCATACCCTTTTTGCTCAATGTAGTTGATGATGGTAGATAGTTCTTTTTTGACAGAATCATTAATCGAAAATCCTATAATAGACCCCTTAGTCAATTTGTTTTTTACCGTGGCATATGGATAGTTTTTGGCAAGTATCGTCGGGATGATTGTATGCATTTGCTTTTTTTCACACAACTCTAATACTTCTTTTTGATCGTATTCAGCATAACAGTATTTTCCTTTTAAATTGGTAATGTTTTGTAGCATATCACGCGACAATTGAAAAGATACTTCATCATATTTTTGGTCATAACTAAGTACTTCTAAATGGTGATCGTCTTTGGCTAATTCATAAACTTGCTCTTGATGATTTTCGATCCAAACTCCATCTAAGAAAAAAGTGGCTTGGATATTTTTTTGATTTAAAATAGATACAATATCGTCGATGTTGTCGTTTTTTTCGACTCGAAAAACCAAGGCAACACTATTTTTGGTTGGACTTCCTGAAGCAATATAACGATCGTAGTACTCTTCTACGCTGATCGATGGTTTCACTTCCTCAAACACTAACAAGTTTTCATCAAATTTTCCATATTGTTTCATTTTTTGAAAACTTTCCTCCATATTTACCGTCTTTCCATTGGCTCCTGGTATGATATTGTTATCTTCCAGCATAGCATTAATAGGAGATATTTCGTATTCTTCTTTAACACTCATAATCTCTTTCATGATAGGATCGTTCCGTCTTACAATATCCACTGCTTTATCCGTATAATAAAAACTAAAACAAATCAATATAAAAGCCGAGGTTATCTCAATGATTTTTCGTTTCATTTCATCACCTAATTTACTATATGAATGAATTCAAAAAATAATCAATATTTCTTGCAGAATTATAAAAACTATGTTTAAATAAAATTAGTATGGAAGGAAGTGGTAGTATGATTTCTTCTGTAACATCTTTGACAGAGCCGATTATGAAACATTTGTCGACGATGAAACAAGAGTTTTATTTTGCTTATCAAGATCTCGATTTAGTTAGTAAACAAATGTACCACTATTTTATTAGTCCTTTTGCTTACTATCAGCAATACGATCATTGTTTTTCTCACTTTGGTATTGCAGTCGCAAATCAACAAGATGAACTGTTTATTAAGTGTTATGAAATCGGGTTGATGGCTTCGACTTTTTATCTTTTATATCACAAAAATCCTAAACATACTTACGAGAGAATACGTTGTGATCAACTAGAAAAAATGAATATGGTCGATGCTGTACAAACATTTTATCAAGATCCCATTTTTGCAAAGGACATGATTTTATCTTTTGTAAAATCGGATTTCTTTAGCGAAGACGAAATAGAACAAAAAAAACAAAGTGTAAATAGTAAAACCACTCGTACTCTCACGCAACTTTATCCGCTTTATCCAATGGATCGTTCTATTCGCGAATATAACAAAATTAAAAAACTATAAAAGACATCAAAATTTGATGTCTTTTTCTTATCCATTCCAAGTAATACATGGATGAGTATCAATAGAGCCCGTATATGCTTCACAGGTACTGTTGGTAGCCCAAGCGTCTATAAAAGGATCTGAATATTTATAAAAACCACTCGAACTTGTTTTTCCCTCAATGATAACGCTTTGCAACTGATTATTGGCAAATGCTCGTACATAAAGTGTACTAACACGAGAAGGAATTACCACGCTCGTTAACTTATTGTTATTAAATGCGTACGCATCCAGCAACGTGACAGTTTCTGGAATCACAATATCAGTTAAATTGTTATTTTCAAACGCGTAACCGCCAATTCCAACAAAATGATCCGGCAAAATCACGCTCGTTAGTCCCATGTTATCAAATACACCAGGGTACTTTCCCTCAACTCTTACAACTTCCTTGCCATCGATCACATCCGGAATCACGACATCACGAACTTCTGGCATATTATTGGTGTTTCCTACCCCACATAAATATTCAGTAATTGCTCCATTCTCACTGATCGTAAAACAATCTGGATCTGTTGGCATCAACTGATCGGCTACCACCCTAATTTTACCTTTGAATACTTTATTGGCTTCTTCTATTGTAGCATTTTCGTCGACCCACAACCGCAAATCGTACGTATAACTTTCTCCTGGACGAATCAAGCCACTATCTAACACTCGATCTGACGTCGAAAGCAAAGCCGTAATTTTATTAACATTATTTTTGGTGATATTATATTTAATCGCACTATCAGAAAGTTTTTCATCCCCTTCTTCTAACGCAACATCGTCCAAATAAATGGTATAATCACTGTTAACATCACCATTGTTAGTCAAAGTAAACGATAAGGACTTAGATTCATTCCATCTTGATCCAACATTGGAGCAGCATACAACAAGTCAATTTGATTGCTTTGAGTATCTTCAAGCGTCAAAGATAAGGAACCCACTTCTAGTACATTCGTCTTTTCACCTGTCAAGGTAAGAGTAAACCAAGCATAACTTACTCCTAACAAAAGAATTGTTCCTAACAAAATAGGAAGACCTATTTTGTATTTTTTATTTTTTTCTTCTTTCATCGTTTCACTTCCCCAGTTTTATCATATACAAATATTATATCAATTAAAAAAACAGAAAGCAATCTTTCTGTTATTTTAATGCTTCTTTTCTTGAAAAGTTCAAACGTCCTTTCTTGTCCGTTCCAATCGCTTTGACGATGATTTCATCTCCTAGTTTTACGACGTCTTCTGGTTTTTTTACTCTTTCTTTGGCAAGTTGAGAAATGTGAACTAAGCCCTCACAGCCAGGCCATACTTGAACAAAGCAACCAAAATCTTCTATTTTTACTACTTTAGCAGTGTAAATCTTACCTTCTTCGACTTCTCTTGTGATGTCTTTAATCATATTTGCTGTTTTATCAATGATATCTTGATTACTATGATAGATAATGACACGACCATCATCTTCTAAATCGACTTTTACCGCATTGACATCGGTTACGGCACTGACGTTGCTTGCTTCACAGATAATTTTGGTAATCATTTCTCCACCACGACCGATAACATCTTTGATTTTGGCAGGATTGATCATGAATGTCATTGTTTTTGGTGCATATTTACTTACTTCTTTGCGTGGTTCCTTAATTTGTTTTTCCATGACATCCAAAATTTCCATTCTCGCTTCTTTCGCTTGCGCAAGAGCTTCTTTTAAAATTTGTTTGGTAATACCACGAATTTTAATGTCCATTTGAAGTGCACAGATTCCTTTTCTCGTTCCTGCTACTTTGAAGTCCATATCTCCTAAATGATCTTCCATTCCTTGAATATCTGTCAAAATGGTATAATCATCCCCGTCGGTAATCAAGCCCATGGCAATTCCTGCGACTGGTGCCTTAATTGGAACTCCTGCTGCCATCAGTGACATACAGCCAGCGCAAATACTTGCTTGCGAACTACTACCATTACTTTCTAATATTTCAGATACCACCCGAATGGTATAAGGAAATTCATCTTCACTAGGAATCACTTGTAACAATGCTTTTTCTCCTAGTGCACCGTGTCCTACTTCACGTCTACCTGGCGCTCCATATCTTCCCGTCTCTCCTACTGAAAATGCTGGAAAGTTATAATGTAACATAAATCTTTTCTCGGCTTCTAAACTAAGTCCATCTAAAATTTGATGTTCTCCCAAAGCACCTAGTGTTGTGACACTTAAACTTTGAGTTTGTCCTCTTGTAAACAAAGCGGAACCGTGGGTTCTTGGCAATATATCAATATCTGTAGAAAGTGGTCTGATTTCCGTCATTTTACGACCATCCGCACGCGTATGTTCTTTTACGACGATCTGCCTAAAAATTTCATACTCGATTTGCTCTAATACCAATTTTACTTTTGTTATTAATTCTTGTAATTCTTCTTCTTTCAAAGTTGATTCATTTTCTGTTTGATATTTATTGACAATTTCTTCCTTAATCTTATCGATCGCATCGTACTTTTCTAATTTATCTTTGATGCGTAAAGCAGCATCTAAGCGATCTTTGGCAAGAAGCGATACTTCCTGTTTTAATTCTTCCGTAATTTCTAATACGTCATATTCCATTTTTTCTTGGCCAATTTCTTTGATAATCTCTTCTTGAAAGGCAATTAACTCTTTGATTGCTTCATGACCGAACATCAAAGCATCTAACATGACATCTTCTTCTACTTGTTTCGCACTCGATTCTACCATATTGATGGCTTCTTTGGTTCCTGCTACTGTTAAATCAATGTCACTTGCTTCTAATTGCTCCGAAGTTGGGTTAAGGACAAACTCGCCGTTAACTCTTCCAACCTTGACTCCTGCGATTGGTCCATCAAAAGGGATACAACTGATGCTAGTAGCAAGAGAAGATCCAAATAAAGCCGTTAACTCTGGAGAATTGTCTTGATCAACACTTAATACCGTATTGACAATTTGCACTTCATTTCTAAAATTTTCAGGAAACAAAGGGCGCATTGGACGATCGATCATACGAGCAGCAAGTGTCGCATTTTCGGTTGGTCTTCCTTCCCTTTTAATAAAGCCACCTGGTATCTTTCCTACAGAATATAGTTTTTCTTGATATAGTACCATAAGTGGAAAAAAATCAGCTAAAACGTTGGCATTTTTACTGACTACTACGGTACTAAGAACCACAGTATCTCCATATCTTACTAAAACAGAACCATTTGCTTGTTTGGCCATTTCCCCATGTTCTACGATAATTTTTCGACCTCTAAAATCTAATTCAAATACTTTTTTTCCCATAATTACCTCAATTCTATTAAAAAGAAAGACACTAAAAACAAGTGTCTACTTTCTTAATCCTAATTGTTTTACAACTTCGCGATAACGTGTTACGTCTTTTTTTGCTAAATAATTCAACAAATTACGACGTTGTCCTACTTTTTTTAAAAGTCCACGACGTGAATGATGATCGTGTATATGTTCTTTTAAGTGTTCAGTTAATACTCTGATTTCTTCTGTCAAAATAGCAATTTGTACTTCAGCAGAACCGGTATCTTTGTCATTTCGAGCAAATTTTTTCACGATCTCTTGTTTTTTAGCAGTTGTAAGTGCCATAAAAACACCTTCCTTTCTTTTGATTCACCAAATTCTGAGAACGGGTTCGGAAGAATACCACATCTAAGAACTGGTAAGCACTAATAATATACTAAATATTTCGAGTTTTGACAAGTGTTTTTCAAAATATTACTTTCTTTTTATCTTTTATTATATGTTTTTATAGAAAAGAAAATACTTTCCATGGACGCATAGTATGTGGATCTTTACTATTTTCTTGATAAATTGCTAGCAACTTACCATTTTCATCACATAGCAATGCCTTTTTTCCAGTAAATTGTTTGGGTAAAATAACACCATTTTGCACTTTTTTGACATTTTCTTTTGATACCACTACTTTAGGATAAGTACTTAATGCTTCTTCGATTGTGAACAGATGATAACGATTGGCTTTGATGTCTTCTATGCTGCATGCTTCTTCCAAAGTAAAGTTCCCTTGTTTTGTTCGTACCAATTCCTTCATACAACAAGATACTTGTAATTGCTTTGCAATATCACGAATCAAACTTCTAATATAAGTTCCTTTTGACACCCTACACGAAAAGGAAAACGTATCTTGTCTTTTTTGTAGTAACTTGATATTATGAATGGTTACTGTTTTCTTGGGAAGTGTTACTTCTTGTTGTTCTTTGGCATATTGATACAACCGTTTGCCATTTACGTGTACTGCTGAATAAAGTGGTACTTCTTGTTCATACGTTCCTAAAAAATGCGAAAGTACTTCTTCGATTTGCTCAAACGAAAAAGAAGGAACCGATTCTTGTTTTAAGATATTTCCCGTTACGTCCAAAGTATCCGTTTCCATTCCCATTTGGACAGTTGCAACGTATTCTTTTTCCTCGCTGGTAAGTAACTCGATGATTTTGGTGGCCTGGCCAATTGCAATCACTAAAACACCGGTAGCCAATGGATCCAAAGTACCGGTATGTCCTATTTTTTGGATATGAAATTGTTGATTTAAGATGTTTACTACATCTCTTGACGTCATATTGCTCGGTTTATTGATTACCAAAATTCCATTCATTGCTCTTCACCAGCCATAGTATAACAAAAAAGATTTGACAAAACAACAAATTTATGATATATTTAACGGGTTGTCTCAAAGGAGGAAAATTATGTATTCAGACACAGATGCAGTAAATTTATTAAAAAAATATAGTACAATAGATGCCAATGAACAGAAATTTCGTACTTATTTAAAAATGTATGATGCAGGAAGTAGTGATAGTCGAGTTTCACAGGAAAGAGTATTGTTAGAGAAAGAACAATTTGAACAATTCAAACATTTTGCTAACCGTATTCATTTTCGTGCAGGAAAATTAAATGTAAATTTTGAAGATATTTCTTACTATTTAGAAAAGAACTTCATTTTGCATCGTTATGCGGGTGATTACTCATATCTATCTACAAGATCTGTACAACACTTATTTAATCACTATAAATTGTTACTTACTAGAAACTTCGAAGATATTCCACTTTCTGTACAATTAAATCATTCTTTAAAACCATATTTGGCAAATCAATATGTACATACCATTCATAGCAACGAAAATTTGGTAAAAGACATTACTACAAGACAACCAGATAAAGTACAGGAAGTAGCATCTTTATTAGCAGACTATGTGAACTATCAAGAAGGATTGATCAGACCAGAGCAAATGTTAACAGAAGAAACAATCAACCAACCTACTACTACTTATCAAAAAAAACTATCCGTTTAAAGGATAGTTTTTTTATTGCTCTTCATGTAAATCTTCGATAATTTCTTCAATTTTGTTTCCATAAGCGATGGAATCATCGTACAAAAATTTTAATTCTGGTGTATGTCTAATCTCGATTCGTTGACTCAACTCACTTCTAATATAAGCACTGGCTTTGTTTAATGCTTTAAGCGTACTTTCTTTTTTGCTATCATCTAATACGGTAACATACACTTTGGCATAACTCAAATCGCTGGTAATATCACAGCCAGTTACGGTAACGAACTGAATTTCCTCATCTTTGATTTCGGTACTTAAAATTTCGCTGATTTCTTTTACAAAAATATGGTTCCAGCGTTCTATTTTAATATTGTTCATTAGCGTTTCACCTCGATTAGTTCAAACGTTTCGATTACATCTCCTACTTTATAATCTTGGAAATTCTCTAAAGTCATGCCACAATCCATGCCTTTTCCAACTTCTTTTACCTGGTCTTTTTCTCGTTGTAGAGATTTTACTTTACCAGTATATACAACAATGCCATCACGAACAACACGTGCTTGACTCGTATTTTTCACCATACCACTTAACACGTGACATCCAGCGATCAAACCAACTTTTGAAAATTTGAACAATTGCCGAATTTCGATTTCACCTAATATCTTTTCTTCCATAATTGGCTCAAGCATCCCTTTCATGGCTGCTTCCATATCTTCTACGACTTTGTAAATAATATCATATAATCGGATGTCTACACCATACTCTTTCGCTACTTCCATCGTTTTACTACTTGGCCTTACATTAAAACCAATAATAATGGCTTTAGAAGCATTGGCAAGCACTACATCGCTTTCTGTAATGGTACCAACTCCGCTACGAATAATTTTAATTTTGACACCTTCAACTTCAATTTTTTCAAGAGAATGTTTTACGGCTTCTTGGCTTCCGTTAACATCCGCTTTCAAAATGACATTGATTTCTTTGATACCTTCTTGGATTTGGCCAAAGAGATCCTCAAGCGTCATACCACTACGATTGGTATCTTTTTCTTTTGCGCGATTCTTTCTTTCACTCGCAATATTTTTGGCTTGTTTTTCTGTTTCAAACGCCATAAACTTATCTCCTGCCGTTGGAACTTCGTTTAATCCTGTGACTTCTACCGGCGTACTTGGAAGTGCTTCTACGATGTCTTGTCCAAGATCATTTTTTAACGTACGAACTTTTCCAAAGCAAGTTCCTACTACAATTGGATCTCCCAAACGTAGCGTTCCATTTTGAATCAAAAGCGTGGCAACCACACCGATTTGTTTGTCCATTCTGGCTTCTAAAACAGCACCTGACGCATAACGAGAAGGATTGGCTTTTAATTCTTGCATATCCGCAACCAACAAAATATTTTCTAACAAAGTAGGAATACCTTCGCCGGTCTTAGCAGATATTTTGGTAACAATGGTGTCGCCGCCCCACTCTTCTGGCGTTAAACCGTATTCTACTAATTCCGTTAAAATTTTATCTGGATTGGCATTTGGTTTATCAATTTTGTTGATGGCTACCAAGATTGGAACATTGGCTGCTTTCGCATGATCGATCGCTTCCTTGGTTTGTGGCATCACGCCATCATCAGCCGCTACAATAATAATGACAATATCAGTAACGCTTGCGCCTCTTGCTCTCATTTCGGTAAACGCCTCATGTCCTGGTGTATCAATAAAAGTGATCTTACGCCCATTTGAGATTACTTGATAAGCTCCAATCGCTTGTGTAATTCCTCCTGCTTCGTGACTTACGACATTGCTTCGACGAATGCTATCTAGCAAAGATGTTTTTCCATGATCGACATGTCCCATAATCGTGACTACTGGAGGACGTTCGACTAAGTTTTCTTCCTCATCGACAATTTCAAAATTTTCAAAGTCAGAAATATCAGTCGTCTCTTCTTTCTTTAATGTTTTATTGTAATCGACAACCAACAACTCAGCCACTTCAAAACTAAGGGCATGATTTAAATTGGCCATGATTCCAAGAGCCATCAATTTTTTGATCAACTCAGTTGGCGATACAGATAAAGATGCTGCAAGATCTGATACTGTCATATCATTTTTGTAAAGTACAACATCATCTTGTGCTTTCGTCTCATTACTTTGTAATTTTTCACGATGCTTATAAATTTCTTTTCGTTCTTTTTGAAAATCCTTCTTGGCTTCATTTTTTAAATCTACTTTGGTTTTTACTTTTTCTTTTTTTATTGGCAAATCAAGATCAATGTTGGCTTCGCTCACAATTTTATCTACTTTCTCATCTAATTCTTCTTCCTCGATATAGTCTGCATGATCCTGGAGTTCATTATCTAAAAGAATAATATCGTCTTCTTCCAACATTGAGTTTTCATCAAGATAAGCAATGTTTAGCTTTTCACACATCTTCATGATTTCTTCCACTGTGCTATGAACATCTTGGGCATATTCTAAAATACTCATCATGTTAACCACCTCACTTTTCATTTATTATTTATTATATCTATCATTTCTTGATATATTCCATCTGGAACTTGACATTCTAAGTGTTTGTCTAACACCTTCTTCTTTTGGGCTAGCAAAATAACATCTTTCTCTTTTTTTAAGTAAGCACCTCTACCATTGGCTTTGCCACTAAGATCAACAATCACTTGTTGTTCAGGAGTTCTTACCACACGAAGCAACTCTTGTTTGGGTAACTTTTCTTTGGTTACTACACAACTTCTCAAAGGAATTTTTCTTACTTTCATAACGAACCTCCTATTTGAAGTTAATACCTAATTCGCTTGCTTGTTCATAATTCTTAATATCGATTTTATAATGTGTCAAACGACTTGCCAATTTAGCATTTTGACCCTTCTTTCCGATTGCCAATGAAAAGTTTTCATCATCCGCGATGACAAGTGCTTCTTGTTTCTTAGGATCGGTAATGGCTACTTTTAAATTTTTGGCAGGAGAAAGTGCATTTTCGATGAAAACAGCGGGATCTTTGTCATAGCGAATCACATCGATCTTTTCTCCGTTGATTTCTTTCATAATACGAGCGATGCGACTTCCTTTTTCCCCAATGCACGCCCCTACTGGATCCACTTTAGGATTTTCTGAGTAAACAGCAACTTTGCTTCTTACACCTGCTTCTCTTGCCACGCTATAAAGAAGAACCGTTCCATCACTTAGTTCTGGAATTTCTAACTCAAACAACCGTTTCAAAAAACCATAATGTGTTCTACTTAACAAGATCAACAAACTCTTCCCATTGTTATCCACTTTGCTGACATACACTTTGATTTGACTTCCCATTTCAATTTTTTCTCCTGGAATGATATCTTTTTTCGGAAGAATTCCATTGGTTCTTCCAAGATCGATAAAGTAGTTGTCCGTATCTTCCAAAGCAACCGTTCCAATTAACAATTCGTCTTGTTTGTCTCCAAACTCATCCATGATACTGTTTCTTTCTGCTTCTCTAATTTTCTGAACGATGACTTGTTTGGCAGTAGATGCAGCAACACGTCCAAAGTCATGCGGAGTCACTTCGGTATCGATCGTATCTCCTACTTCTAAACTCTTATCGCGCTTTCTTGCTTCTGTTAAAGTAATTAACGTATCAGGATTGATGCCAGAATCTTCATCCGGCTCAAAATCATCTTCTACAACCGTTAAATAAGAATATACTTTAATGTCCCCTGTGTTACGATCGATTAGTACTTTTACGTTCGTTTTGGAATTAAAGTTTTTCTTATAAGCCGAAGTAAGCGCCAATTCCATGGCATCAAAAACAATATCACGATCAATGTTTTTTTCTTTGACAATAAAGTCCACCGCTTTTAAAAATTCTTGACTATTCATTGATTTCCTCTCCTTTTTCTTTGGCATAAATATCCAAAATATATTCTTCTTCGATTAAATCTAAACGATCCATAATAGGATTGATGATCTTAGATGCTTCGACGATGCGATTCAAGTCGATGATGGTATTACTATCCAGTTCAATTTTTAAATACGTGTTTCCTTCTTCTTTCACTACATAGACATCGCTTACCACTAAATTCAATGGCCGTATCGCATCTCGTAGTGCTTCTTCTACTTTCTCTTTCATACATACCTCCTTTATCAAATATAAAGAGTGGGCAACATTCCCACTCCTTTCTACTAAGAGTATAACATAAAATTATCTTTTTACCAACGTTTTTCTTTGAAAAAGAAGTAATTTGTGCTATTATTTTTTTAGGATGTGAGAAAATGAAAAAAAATAACGATTTACAAAATGAAAATCAACCATTAACATTTGCTAATTTGTTTGGAAAATCTTCAAAACTTTGGATCTATATCAAAGGAATTTTTACACTTTTCTTATTTTTCTTTTCTACTTACTTTGCCTATATCCCTATTTGGCTTTTTGATATTGATCCTGCTACCATGTCTGATGAAACGTCGATTTGGCGTACTTTTTTCTCCAATATCATGTTAGTTCTCATCTTGTTTCTGATCTATTTTAAATCACTCAAAAAAGAATGGCAAATCTTTCGCAAAGACGGATTAAAAAATTTAGACATTGGTTTCAAGTATTGGATGATCGGTTTAATGGTGATGGTGGTATCTAACATTATCATTAACTTCGTTTTTGTACACAACATCGCAGCAAACGAGGAAGCTGTTCAAAGTATGATTCAAGTATCTCCTTGGTTAATGCTCATCAATGCAGGTATTCTAGCACCGAACACCGAAGAAATCACGTTTCGATAAACTTTCACAGACATGATCAAAACTCCCTATCTATTTATTGGGATCTCAGCAATTTTCTT
>CAMMJA010000024.1 GCA_946497145.1 uncultured Mycoplasmatota bacterium
ATCAACAAAAGAAAGATAGGGCTTTAAAGTATGTCGATTTGACACTAGAAATGAATCCCGATGATGATCGATTGAAGGAAAATAAAAAATTGATCCAGGCATTATAAAAAAGAATTAGTGCACTAATTCTTTTTTCATGGTTAGAAATTGATCACATACTTCTCTTGCGATTTTTAAGGTTTGATCGTTTTGATCGTTGAGTGGGTTAAATTCTACGATATCTAACGAAGTAATTTTCTCTTGGTATGGTTTTAAACATTCTACAAATTGTAAAGATTCCTGTTTGGTCAGTCCATTTGGTTCCTTGATGGAAACACCTGGTGCGACGATGGGATCGATGACATCTAGGTCATAACTAATATGAACCCCATTGGTATTTCGAGTTGCGATCGCCATGGCCTTTTGGACAATTATTTGTATTCCTTCTTGTTTGATGTCGTCGGTAGTGAATACGGTTACTCCCATTTGTTTGATGACGTTTAATTCTGCCTCTTGATTTTCTTCTTTTGCGCGATAGCCGACGATGACAGTATGATGCGGATCATAGTAAGGTCCATTGTGAAACATAGAAAGTTCCTTGTTTAACCCGTTGATCGCAGCAAGAGGTAACCCGTGAATGTTTCCTGTGATCGTTGTTTCAAAGGTGTTATAGTCGGCATGAGAATCGAACCAAATGATTCCTAAATTTTGATAATGTTTGATTGCGGCAAGGGTTGAAGCAATGGCAATGGAGTGATCTCCTCCTACTGTCACTGGGAAGTGATTTTCTTCTAATGTTTTTGTGACTTTTTCATAAAGTTCTTGGTTGAATTGGTTGATTGCTTCTTCATTCTTATGCTTGTCCTCTTCATCGTGACTTTTTTTGATATCTGGTTGTCTTACTTCTTTGATATCCTGTGTTATATAGTAGTTTTCTACAAAACGATCTGGTCCGAGATTGGCACCATCTACGTGTGTTCCCAAATCGCAACATGCTTTTATGATTGTTACTTCCATTTTTCTTCACCTTGTCCTATTTTATCGTAAATTGTTGTCTATTTCAATGGAAATGCTAGAGTTTTACAGAAATGTACGCTATAATGGAATTGTTAGGCAGGGTAGAATATGAAAAAATTAAGGGAATTATACGATATCGACAGTGATGTTTTGATTAAAGGAATTAAAATCAATTCCAAGGAAGTAGAGCCGGGAGATTTGTTTATTTGTACGATGGGCGTAACTGCGGATCGACATGATTTTATCGATGATGCTTTGGTTCATGGTGCAGCGGCACTAGTAGTAAGTAGAAAAAATATTCAGGCAAGTGTTCCGGTTATCGTAGTAGAAAACACCAATCAGGAACTTCCGAAATTATGTGCAAGATTCTATGATCATCCGGATAAAAAGATGAAGATGATCGGTGTAACCGGAACGGATGGGAAGACCAGTGTTTCGACGATCGTACAATATTTGATTGGGTTTGACAAGTGTGGATATATTGGAACCAATGGTAGAAGATGTGAAAAATTTGATCGTGATACCAACAATACGACGCCGGATGCAGACAAACTTTATGGTTATTTTCAAGAATTTGTCGATGCGGGCTGTACGTATACGGTGATGGAAAGTTCTAGTGAAGCGTTTTTCCGTGGACGTCTTACGGAAATGGAGTACGATGTATCGGCAATTACGAATATTACTCGAGAACACTTGAATATTCATGGTAGTTTTGAAAACTATATCGATTGTAAATGCCAATTGTTTCGTCAAACGAAAAAAACAGGTGTTTGTGTATTAAATCGTGATGATGAATTTTTTGAAACGGTAAAGAAAGCATGTCGAGGGAAGATCATGACCTATGGTATGGGAAAGGAAAATGATTTACAAATCGTCTCTTTCCATGTACTACCTTATAAAACAGAAGTTACCTTCTGTTATCAAGGAAAAACTTATACGTTTGATAGTCCTTTATTAGGTGATTTCAATGTCTACAATTTAGCGGCAGCCATGTTGATTGGTTTGTCACTTGGTTTGACGTTTGACGAGATGTTACCGCGTTTACAAGAAGTAAAAGTAAGTGGCAGAATGGAACTTTTAGATACTAAGACACCTTATTATGTCATGGTAGATTATGCCCATACGCCAAACGGCATTTCTAAACTTTTAAATTTTGTCCATACGTTAGACATCAATCGTTCTATTGTCGTAATTGGTTCGGCAGGAGAGCGTGATTATTTAAAACGTCCAATTATGGGTGAAACAGTACTTAGTAATGCTAGTTATGCAATTTTTACTTATGAAGATCCTCGGAGTGAAGATCCTCGTGATATTATTAACATGTTAATTTCGACAGCCAAGGAAAAGTATCACAACTATGAAATCGTCGTTGATCGTCATGAAGCGATTCAACGGGCCATTGATCTTGCTCAAGCAAAAGATATGGTTTTGATTTTGGGAAAAGGAAATGAAACGTATCAAAAGTTGAAAGATCAAGTCATCTATTTTAACGACATTGAAGAAGCATATCATGCGGTAAAGGTACGTAAAGAAAAAGAAGGCGTATTGTCTAATTAAACACTTTTAAAGTGTTTTTCTTTTGTTCTAATTTGTCGAAATAACATCATATATTGTTTTAGGAAGTGAATGTATGTTATTTCATATTTTAGATTTGATTCGCAGTATGTTTTGTTTTACCGCGTCTTATTCCAATCATGTTTTTCCAGATCCACTAACCAAAGAAGAGGAAGACGAATGTATTAAGCAAGCCCGCCTTGGCAATAAAGAAGCACGTAATAAGTTAATTGAACATAATTTGCGATTGGTTGCGCATATTGTAAAAAAATTTGATCACAACAATGTCGATCAAGATGATTTGATCAGCATAGGAACGATTGGTTTGATCAAGGGAGTTGATTCTTTTTCTAGCAAACATGGGACTCGGATTACCACTTACTGTGCAAGATGTATCGAAAATGAAATTTTAATGTACTTTCGTAGCAACAACAAAAATACCAAAAATATTTCGATCAACGAATCGATTGGCTTCGATAAAGATGGCAACGAAATTACCATTGTCGATGTGATGAAGACGCCAAAACCCGATTTTGTCGAAGAAATTCATCTGAAAGATAACGTTGGCTTGTTGCAAAAATATATGAATGTCCTAAATAAACGTGAAAAAAATATCTTGGTTCGTCGTTATGGTTTAAATGGACAAGAAGAACAAACACAAAAAGTGATTGCCAAAGAACTTAATATTTCACGAAGTTATGTTTCAAGAATTGAAAAGCGGGCACTTACCAAGATTTTAAGGCAGTTTATCAAAAACAATCATTATGATCAGGAAGATCAATCGTAAAAGAGTTGACATCAACTCTTTTAAAATTGTGGAAAACTCTTTTTTTCGACTCTAGGTTTTGCTATAATAAAATTGACAGTAGATGATCTACTGAAAAGAAAGGAAGAGAAAGATGAAAAAGAACGTAGTGAAATTTTTGGTAGTTGCTTTTATGTTCATGTTGGTACCATGCATGTATGTTAAAGCAGAAGATCCAGTGACTGTAGCAGATGAACAACAATTGATCGATGCACTTGCGAATGGTGGAGTAATTACATTAGAAAACGATATTGCTGTAACCAAACCACTTCACGCATATAAAGAGGTAACGATCGATGGTGCTGGTTTTACTTTATCAGCAGATCCTAGTTTTGTAAAAGAAGATACCGGAAATGGAAGTTTGATTACGGTTCATAAAGATGCCGTAGCAACGTTTACAAACATTAAAATTACGAACAACGCTGAACAAAGTAAATACGGAATTCAAGCATATGATGGTGGTATTGCTGTTTTGAATGGCGTAACGATTTTTGATTGTAAGTGGGGAGCAATCCTTGCCAATGGTGGAGGACTTATCGTTAACGATTTGACTTTATCTAACAATCCTTGGGGAATCGAGTTTGGAAAAGGAAAGGAAGTTACGGAAGATCCTGCAATCTTAATGAATGGTACCATTCAAGTTCCAGAAGGAGAAGAACAAGTTGATATGTTGTATATGGCAACCAATGATCAACTTGAAAAAATCGAATTTGGAACGATGGCTGATTCTGAGATGTCTTTAACATTAGATGGAACTTCACTTGTGTTAAAAGATAGTGAAGGAACGGTTGTTGCTACTTCTAATACCAAAGACGGTGTTACTTTAATTGAACAAGAAATCGAAGAAGAACAACCAGAAGAACCAACTACTCCAACAGAGCCAGCAGAAGAGAATCCTGATACAGCAGATATGAATGTGATTGCTGTGATTACATTGACAGTTCTTGGACTTGCTGGTGCTACATTTGCTACCAAAAAACTTGTAAGAGTAAGATAAAAAAATGACTGAAATCAGTCATTTTTTTATTGCCTTGTTTCTTTTTTTATGAGTTTCGCTTGTAGAACGATTCGATGAATGTTATCTTCGGCACAAGTGGATAGCGTTAATATTTTATCGTTAGTCGTGACAGTCGTGCCAAACGGGTAGACACTTCGACTTATCATAGTATCTAAAAATTCTTGATGTGCTGCTTCATTTTGGTAAAAGGTTGTCGTCAAATAATAAGATTCTGCATCACTTTGATAGACAGAAAAAACTTGCCATAAGGTGTTTTCCGTTGGAGTAGAAAGATGAACAATATGATTATCTTTGTTGTTTTGCCAAGTACTGGTAAGGACATTTTTGAGTGAACCAAATACGGTTTTGTCCCACCGCCCATGTCCATAGATAATGGTATTTTCCTTTAAGTTATTCCAATCGTTTCGATAGTCAGAGTAAACCCAGCCCGCTTCGTTGTAACTTTTGTCAAATGCATGGGTTAAATAGTATTTGTTGTCCGTGGTTTGTACCACTGGATAGTTAATATTGGTTCCGCCTACTTGAATCCAGGCAACTGTATCGCTGTTTTTGTTTTTAAGTTCTGTAAAGTCTACACTGATCAAAGGGATTTTGATATAATCCCAGTAGTCGTTGTGGGGATCTTCTGGAGGATTGATTTGTTCTACTTGTTCGCTATTGGTTTCTGTAACTTGTTCAATTGGTGTTTCTTCTATCAATTCTTTTCCTAATTCTTTGGTTTTTTGGTTATCGTAGAGCCATCTTCCAAGATGCAACATCGAAGCCAAAAACAACGATAGAAAAAAAATACAGAAGGACCAATAAACCCAAGGACGAAATCGCCTTTTCTTTTTGTATCGCATCGTATTCACCTAGTATCGATTATACTAAATAAGATGTAATTTGTAAATCTTCTTGATGACAATCAACTACTTTTTCGCTATAATTAAAGTATACTAGAGGTGGTAGTGTGAAGAAAAAAGAAAGACCTATTTTATCTGATGATTTAATGTTAGATGAGATGCCAAATAAATATACTCGTAATAAAGATGCCAAAAAGATCATTGTAATCCTTAGTATTGGCTTAGTTCTTCTTGGTTTACTTGGCCTTTTTTTATGGTTGCGACCTCGTATCGTATTGAATGGTTCCACTAAAATGGAAGTAAGTTATCAAGAAAAGTATCAAGAACAAGGTGGATATGCATCTTATTTTGGTAAGCAGGATCATGATTTAGAAATATCAGGAACTGTTGATGTCAATAAATTAGGAAAATATACAATTGAGTATCGTTATCAATTGGGGTGGTTGCATTTAAAAAAAGAACGAACTGTCTATGTGGTAGATGATAAAGCCCCAGTCATCACGCTTACCGGTGGGAAGGAAGTGTTTGTTTGTCCAAATCAAAATTATGAAGAATTGGGTTATGAAGTAAGTGATAATTACGACAAAGATTTATATGATAAAGTAAAAGTAACGGAAGATAAGGAAAAACAGTTGCTACGTTATCAAGTAGAAGATTCTTCTCATAATAAAACGATCGTGACTCGAAAGTATTATTATGAAGATAAAGAAGCCCCCAGCATTACTTTAGAGGGTTCGAGTGAAGAGACGATGTATGTGGGGCAGAAGTATGTAGAGGATGGATATCGGGCAATCGACAAATGTGAAGGAGATCTTACGAGTGAAGTACAGATAGAAGGAAGTGTCGATGGAACAACGGTTGGGACGTATACACTGCTTTATAAAGTACGCGATCAAGCAGGAAATGAGGCGACGACGAAGCGGGTGATTCATGTTGTTCCAAGACCGTCTTCATCTGGGAATGGTGTGATCTATTTGACGTTTGATGATGGTCCAACGGCTACTACACAAAAAATTTTAGATATTTTAAAAGAAGAACAAGTTAAAGCCACGTTTTTTGTTATCAATCATGCGAGTGATTACGATTATTTGATCAAACGCGCTTATGATGAAGGGCATACGATTGGCTTGCACAGTTATTCGCACAACTATGCACAAATTTATCAGTCAGCCGATGCTTTTTTCCAAGATCTTTCGGCTATTCAAAACAAAGTGAAATCGTTAATTGGCATTTCACTATCCATCATTCGTTTTCCAGGAGGAACGAGCAATACCATAAGCAAAAAATATTCACCTGGTATCATGACGTATCTTGCTAGCGAAGTGGAAAACCGTGGTTATCGTTATTATGACTGGAACATCGAAAGTGGAGATTCTGGAGGGGCGAAGACAGCAAATGATGTGTATCGCAATGTCATAAATGGCTTGCGTCATGATAGAACTAACATTGTTTTGCTTCACGACTTTGCCAACAATTCGAAAACAGTCGATGCTCTTCGCGATATTATTCAGTATGGGAAAAGTAATGGTTACCAATTTGCAGCAATCGATGAATCCACTCCACTTGTTCGTCATCGAGTTAACAATTGATGAATCGTGTGATATAATAAGGTTGGGTGAAAAAATGAAGCGTTATATTCCAACGATGTATCGAAAATCTATTTTTGATATTTCTTATTCCAAATTAAAAAAAAGAGGGATTAAATGCCTCATTTTTGATTTGGATAATACTTTGGCATTGATCGATGAAAAGAAGTGTCCAGAAAAGACCAAACAGTTATGTGAACGATTGAAGAAAGAGTTTCAAGTGGTGATAATTTCTAACAATACGAAAAAACGATTGTTACCGTATTTAGAGGAACTCCAAGTGGACGGTGTTTCGATGGCAATGAAACCAGGTATAAGAGGACTTAAGAAAATTCAAAAAAAATATCGTCTACACAAAGAAGAAATGGTCATGATTGGCGACCAGTTGATGACGGACATCGTTTCGGGGAATCGATTTCAGATTATGACGATTTTGGTAGATCCGTTAGGAAAGAAAGATTTAAAGATTACAGGTATCAATCGTTTTTTTGAAAACCGAGTATTGAAAAAACTGAGCCAACTTAAAATCTTGGAAAGAGGAACGTATTATGAGTAGTAAAAAGTATTGTATTGGTTGTGGTGTGTTGTTACAAGATGAAAATGTACTACAAGAAGGATACACTACCAGTATGGAAAATGATATTTGTCAAAGATGTTTTCGGATGAAAAACTATGGGGAGTATCAAGTTGTAACCAAATCGAACGATGAATATTTAGAAATTTTAAAAACGGTTGGACAAACCAAAGATTTGGTTCTTTATATTGCCGATTTATTTAATTTAGAAAAAGATATGAACGAAGTTCGTTCGTATTTGCCAAATAAGATGATTTTGGTATTGAATAAAAGAGATGTACTTCCGAAATCGGTGAAGGATGAAAAGTTGACCGAATATATCAAAAGTTTAGGTATTCCTTTTGAAGATATCGTCATCATCAGTGCCAATAAAAACTATAACATCGACTTGTTGCTTCGAAAGATCAAGTTTTATCAAACAAGTAAAAACGTCTATGTGGTAGGACATACCAATGCTGGAAAGAGTACTTTAATCAATAAATTGATCAAAAATTATTCTGATCAAACGCAAGAGTTGACGATTTCCCCACTTCCATCGACGACTTTGAATAAGATACACATCGTTTTAAACGAATATTTGACGTTGATTGATACGCCGGGACTTGTCGATCATGGAAATATTGTGAACTATGTAGAAACGGATATTTTAAAGAAGATTAATCCCAAGAAAGAAATCAAACCCAAAACTTATCAGATCAAAAAAGGACAGTGTTTAATTGTCCAAGATTTGGTTCGCTTCGATTATGTCGAAGGAGAAAAAAACAGTTTTACTCTTTATTTATCGAACGATTTAAAAGTAGAACGACTTAACTTAGAAAAACATGATCGCTTAAAAGAACTTTCCAAAACGACTTACGAGATGAAGTATCGAGAAGATTTGGTTGTCAATGGTTTGGGTTGGGTTAAAGTAGTAGATCCTGGAACCATTGATGTTTATATCAACAAAGATGTCGAAACTTTTGTTAGAAAATCACTCATTTAAAGTAGATAGACCATACTTTTCTTCCATAGGATCAAAGAAAAGATCACACTTAATTGGATGATAAGTGAGATAGCCGAATAGACAGAACATAAGAGGAATGCCAATGATACAAATGGTATTGAGTACTTTGGCTTCCTTTTTGTAGTTGACTTGAAAAATCAGCCATTGACTGATGAAAATAGATAGTAAAAGAATGATAATAGTTAAAATCATGTACTCTCCTATTAGATAGTACGTTGGTAGATAAAGAACTAGTAAGATGATGATGTTGAGTAAGGCACCACCTAAGAGGGTAATAAAGAAATTGTGTACGGGAATCTCTTTACGTTTGTAAATCAAGTATTCGATGATCCCCCAGATCATGATCGTAGTAAATAACATTTTAACGTGTTCCCAAATACTTTCATTGACGGGGAAAAAGATCGTGGTGAAAGTATTCGGAAACCAATCATAAATAAAATGGCATAGAAAACTAAGAAGAAAAATTCCTAAGGTATTGAAAAGAATAAATTTAAAACTTTGTTTCATATTATCACCTATTGTTAATATGTGTATTTAGATTTTATTTTATGCAGAAGGTATGTTTTTATATTTTTATCTAATACTAACAACGGGTGATGGTATGAAAGTACGTTTGGGTTATGTGGCGATTCCTCTTACTTTGCACCTTACGTGTTCTAAAACGATTACGTATACCAACTTTGTTCAGTTATCCAAAAGTGCGCAAACAAAAAAACTAGATGAACTAGTCCGTACCAATTTAGAAAGTTTAAAGAAAATCTTAGCGTACAACGAAAAAAATCAAATTCATTTTTATCGTCTTACTTCTCATCTTTTGCCCTTATCGACACATACTAAGGTTTCTTTTTCTTATTATGTTCCGTATCGCATTTTTTATCAGAAAATTGGAACTTTGATCAAGAAAACAAAAATGAGATTAGATATGCATCCAGACCAGTTTGCGGTATTAAATAGTGAAAGAAAAGAAGTGGTAGAAGAAACCAAGAGAATTTTAAAAAGTCATCATCGGATACTTTCTATGATGGGAGTGAATGATGGTAAACTGATTTTACATGTTGGTAGTGGTCAAGGTGAAAAAGAAGAAGCGATCAAGAGATTTATTAGAGAGTTTCAAAAGTTGCCAAAAGCAATTCAAAAAAGAATTGTATTAGAAAACGACGATAAGATCTTTTCGGTCTTAGATGTGCTATCGATCTGTCAGACGTTGAAAATTCCAATGGTACTTGATTATCATCATTTTTTGTGCAATAATAAGGGGGAAAAAATCGAAAATTATCTCATGGATATTTTTAATACGTGGAATGGTACGGGGTTAACACCGAAAGTTCATTTTTCGACACCTAAAAACCATACCAAAAAAGAAATGCGCAGTCATAGTGAATATATCGATGGCAGTGCTTTTATTCAATTTATTGATTTGCTAAAGAAGATAGATCAAGATGTAGATATTATGATCGAAGCCAAAGGAAAAGATCGGGCTTTGTTTGATCTCATCAGACAGGTGAAATATTTGACTTCATATCGTTTTTTGGATGAGACCACTTTTGTTGTCTAAAGAAAGGGAGATGAAAATGGATCACAATGTTATTCAGGAAGTAAGAAGCAAAGTAGATATTGTCGATGTCATTGGAGAACGCATTCCCCTCGTTCAAAAAGGTAAAAATTTCTTTGGCGTATGTCCGTTTCATGATGATACTCATCCATCGATGAGCGTGTCGAGAGAAAAACAGATTTATACTTGTTTTTCTTGTCATGCGACTGGAAATGTGTTTCAGTTCATCATGGATTATGAACATGTAGATTTTAAAGAGGCACTCAAGATGTTAGCGGAACGTGTTAATGTTTCTTTGGGGAATCTTCATTTTAAAAAAGAAAATAATAAGAATGAACCACTTTATGAAATTTATCGGTTGGCAACGAAGTATTATCAAAACAACATGAATACGAACTACGGAAAAAAAGCCAAACAGTATTTGGCTAGCCGAAAATTAGGAGAAGATGTGATCAAAGAGTTTGAAATTGGACTATCACTTGCTTCGAATCACGATTTGGTTACTTTGTTGCAGCAAAAAAATTATTCGCTTGCTACGCTAAATCAAATCGGGCTTGCAAGCGATGATCATGATACTTTTATAGATCGCATCATGTTTCCTTTGTACGATGTGGCAGGGAAAGTAGTAGGGTTTAGTGGTCGTATTTACGATACCAGTAATGCCAATAAATATCTAAATACCAAAGAGACGCCAATATTTAAAAAGGGTTTGACGCTTTATCATTATCACATTGCCAAAGAAGCAACAAGAACAGCGAAGTGCGTCATTGTCATGGAGGGTTTTATGGATGTCATTCGAGCATCCACTATCGGCGTTTCAAATACGGTTGCTTTGATGGGAACGGCTTTGACGACGGAACAAGCCAATCTTTTAAAACGGTTGTCACCAAACATTGTTTTATGTTTGGATGGTGATGATCCAGGAAAACAAGCCACACTAAAAATTGGGGAGCAACTATTAAAGATGGGCATTGAAGCCAAGGTATTATCGTTAGATAACGATTACGATCCAGATACTTATATTTTGGAGTTTGGAAAAGATCGCTTTATGAGTTTGTTAGAAAACGCGATTCCTTTTAACGACTACAAAATTGCTGCTTTAAAAACAGGTGTTAATTTTCAAAGCGACGAAGAAAAGAGCGCTTATATTCATCGCGTACTAGAACAGATTAGTACCATCGATGATGAAATTCGCATCGAAATCGTACTGAAAAATCTTGCAAAAGAATTCGATATAGGGTATAATACCCTAGAAAAAAGATTTTGGGAGTATAAGAAAGCAAAACCGATTCAAAAAATAGAAATGACTCCAAAATCTGGCACCAAGAAACAAGATAAGTATCAAAAGGCCATCTATGCCATTCTTTATTATATGTTACAAGATCCGTTTGTGATTGATCAGTACGAAAAAGAAGGATTGTTCTTACCAGATGAAACTTGTCGTTTTTTAGCAAGTGAGATCTCGTATTATTATAAAAAGTATGGTATGATTGTAGTTGCAGACCTTTATACCTATTTACAAGACAAAAAAGAATTGCTAACATTACTTAATCAGGTTTTGACACAGCCGTTTCCTGCGGTGATTGCCAAAGATACGATTTTTGATTATTTTAAAGTGGTCCGAGAATATAATAAGAACCTAGAGGTAAACAGGTTACAAAAGATGATGGAAAAAGAAGTGGATCCTTTGGAACAAGCAAAGATTGCGGAACAGATTAGAATGTTACGAATGGGGAGCTGAAAATATGGTCGATGAAATCAAAACTTTAGAAGAAAGAAAAGAAAAATTGATTGCTTTAGGGAAAAAGCAAGGATTTATTACTTATGAACAATTAGCAGAAGAATTAAAGGGATTGGATATTGATAGTGATACGCTCGATGATTTATACAACTTGTTTGTAGAACAACAAATTGAAATTGTTTCAGAAGATGGTAGTAATATCGATGAGGAAGAAGATCCAACGGAAGCCCAGGTAGAAGATCTTACGCTATCGAAAGATATTAAAATTAACGATCCAGTGCGCATGTATTTAAAAGAAATTGGTCGTATTAACTTGCTTACCGCTGATGAAGAGTTCGAATATGCGAAACTTGCGGAGCAAGGAGATGAGTATGCCAAGAGAATGTTAGCGGAATCCAACTTACGTTTGGTTGTTTCGATTGCGAAACGTTATGTGGGTCGTGGTATGTTGTTTTTAGATTTGATTCAAGAAGGGAACATTGGTTTGATGAAGGCAGTAGATAAGTTTGATCCAACCAAAGGATACAAATTTTCAACGTATGCGACTTGGTGGATTCGTCAAGCGATTACAAGAGCGATTGCCGATCAAGCAAGAACGATTCGTGTTCCTGTTCACATGGTAGAAACTATAAACAAATTGGCTCGTGTACAAAGACAACTTACCCAAGAGTTAAATCGTGAACCAACTGATGAAGAAATTGCGAAGAAGTTGAATATTTCCGTAGAAAAGGTTCGTGAAGTTTATAAGATTAGTCAGGATCCCGTGTCGCTTGAAACACCAATTGGAGAAGAAGATGACAGTCATTTGGGAGACTTTATTCGTGATGAACGTACGATGAGTCCAGAAGAATATGCAACAGTAGAAATGTTAAAAGAGGAACTATCTGGTGTTTTGTTAACACTTACCGATCGTGAAGAACGTGTGCTTCGTCTTCGTTTTGGACTTGATGATGGACAGTGCCGAACACTAGAAGAAGTAGGACAGATTTTTGGCGTAACGCGTGAACGCATTCGTCAGATCGAAGCCAAAGCATTACGTAAGTTGAGACATCCATCAAGATCACGCAAACTAAAGGATTTTTTAACAGATTAATATGAAAATTAGCGATCGCTTAAAAACGATAGGTGATATGGTTGATGCCAACAGTTCGGTGATCGATGTAGGGTGCGATCATGCTTGGCTAGACATTTACTTGATCAATAAAAACATTGGAATTACAGCCATTGCTTCAGATGTTGCACTAGGTCCTTTGGAACATGCTAAAAAAAATATTGCATCTTTTCAAATGGACTCCATGATTCGAGTGAAACAAGGAAACGGTTTGGATCCGTTGGAAGAAGATACAGATACGATTATCATTTCTGGTATGGGTGGAAAAACGATGGTGGGAATTTTTAAAAACAATCTTCCTAAACTAGCACAAATAAAAACTATCTTACTTTCTCCCAATAGTGATGTGCAATTGATTCGAACTTTTCTTAGTAAAAATAGTTTCTATCTTACTATGGAAGAATTGGTGCTCGATCATGGTATTATCTATTCTATTTTGAAATTTCAAAAAGGATATAAGAAGTACCAAAAACTAGAACTTTATTTTGGACCTATTTTATTACAAAAAAGGAGTCCTTTGTTTTATCAATACTATGGCAAAGAATTAAAACGAAAAGAAATTACGTTACAACTCCTTCCTTCCAAGTACATTAGAAAACGCTGGAAATTAAAGAAGGAAATAAAAATGTTACAAGGAATACTAAAATAGAAAGTCGCTGTGGCGATTTTTTGTTTTGATCAAATTTGACATTCTATTCTAAAACTGCGGATAGAAAAATTGACACAATAGAAGAAGAAAATTTATAATGAAAGAGAATAGAGGTGTGG
>CAMMJA010000025.1 GCA_946497145.1 uncultured Mycoplasmatota bacterium
CTCCAGTTGCTCCAGTTGCTCCAGTTGCTCCAGTTGCTCCAGTTGCTCCAGTTGCTCCAGTTGCTCCAGTTGGACCTCCTGCTGGACCGGTTGGGCCCGTAGCACCTGTCGCACCAGGGATACCTGGGAAACCAGGACAACCACGTGGTCCAGTCGGACCTGTTGGACCCGTTGGACCAACAGAACCTGGACAACCCGCAACTATAAAGCGAATATCGTTATCTGGTCTACAGTCCTCATCATGATGTTTACAAAATTTATCCATTTTTTTCCTCCTTTCAACATAATATATGAACGAGAAAAATTTGCACGTCCACTTTTACCACAAAAAAAAGGAAATTATTTCAATTTCCTTTTTCTTGTTTATGCTTTTTTGATTTGCACCTTGACCAATAGTCCATTCATATCGGTTTCTTCTGCTTCAATGTTTTCTTTTATCAACCGAGTTGCCAATGTTTCACCTTTGATATAATCTTCGTATTTACTAATTGCTTGATCTAATTTTTCATTGCCAAAATAAGATACTACAATCTGATCAGTAATAATCAAATCTAATTCTTTTCGTAAACTTTGTACTTTACGGACAAATTCACGTGCAAGTCCCTCTAAAATCAAATCGTCCGTAAGATTTGTATCCAATACAACACAAGTACGACTGTTACTACTAGAAGCATAACCATCTTTTTGTTTCAAAGAAATCAAAACCATATCGCTCGTAATCGTCATATCTTCTCCACCTAAATGAACAAGTAGACCATCACCTTCGATTTTCGCAATATCTTGATTAGTAAGATGATTTAACACTTCTTGTAACAACTTCACTTTAGAACCCAACGTTTTTCCTAATACTTTGAAATTTGGTTTAATGATATAATCCAAATAATTACTCATATCTTCTTGAAATACAACATTTTTCACATTCAACTCTTCCATGATAACTGGAAGCAAATCACCAATGATCATTTGATCTCCCTTTGGCAAAATCAACTGCGAAATTGGCTGACGAACCTTGATTCCGGCTTCTTCACGGGCAAATCTTCCCAACGAACAAATATCGCGAATCAAATCCATTCTCTCTTCGATAACAGGATTGATAAGTTCTGTATTTTCAATTGGGAAATCAGCCAAATGCACCGAATCTTCTCCTGTTAAACGTTGATAAATTTCTTCCGTAATAAACGGTGTGATTGGTGCGCATAATTTACATAATACCACCAAAACTTCATAAGTCGTCAAATATACGGCTTTTTTAGATTCTGACAACTCACTATCCCAAAATCTCCTACGATTGCTGCGAATATACCAATTAGACAAATCATCGTTTAAGAATGGAACAATTAGTTTTGCTACTTTATTCAAATCATACTCTTGATAAGCCGTTTGTACATCTTGAATCAATTTGTTTAATTTCGATAAGATCCAACGATCCATCAAATCTCTTTGCGATACAGGAATTTCGTATTCTCTTGGATCGATATGATCGGCATTCGCATACATTTCAAAGAAAGAATATGCATTTCGAAAAGTAGAGATGTACTTAGAATATACTTCTTTCACTCCTTCTACATCAAACTTTAAAGGCGTCCATACAGGAGATGCATACAACATGTAGAAACGAATGGTATCTGCTCCATACTTACTCATAATCTCAATTGGATCGATGATGTTACCTGTAGATTTACTCATCTTTTTACCATTTGCATCCAGCATCATATCGTTTACAACTACGTTTTTGAAACTTGCCTTACCACTGATCAAAGTAGATAACACAAGAAGTACATAGAACCAGCCCCTCGTTTGATCTACTCCTTCGGCAATAAAGTCGGCTGGAAATTGCTGCTCAAACAATTCTTTATTTTCAAAAGGATAATGAAATTGAGCATAAGGCATCGCACCCGAATCGAACCAAACATCCAAAACATCAGGTACACGACTCATTTCTTTGCCACACTTTGGACAAGTAATATGAATTTGATCAACATAAGGACGATGTAATTCCAACGTGTCTAAATCAATCTTTTCGATTGCTTTTTCTTTTAGTTCTTGACGAGAACCAATCGTTTCAAAATGACCACACTCACATTGCCAAATAGGAAGCGGACATCCCCAATAACGGTTTCTTGAAATTCCCCAATCAATCATGTTTTCTAACCAATTATGAAATCTCTTAGTACCAATATAATCAGGATACCAATGAATCGTTTCATTTGCTTCGATAATTTGTTGTTTATATTCCGTATTTTTAACATACCATGCTGGCTTCGCATAATAAATAAGTGGCTGTTTACATCTCCAACAATGTGGATAATCATGAACCATTTTTTGTTTTTTAAACAACTTATCGTTTTCTTTTAACCATTTGATAATTTCTAACTCTAAATTACTGTCCGTAACCAACGTACCTTTCCAAGGACCTTCTAGATAACATCCATCTTTTCCGACAGGATTGATAAATGTAATACCATTTTCTTTACAAACGCGATTATCATCTACTCCATAAGCAGGAGCCATATGCACAATACCAGTTCCATCACTATCTGTAACATAATCATCAGAAAGCACGACAAACGCTTTTCCTTCTACAGACACAAACGGCATCAACTGCTCATATTCGATTCCAACCAAATCAGATCCCCTGTAAGTTTCCAAGATCTCATAATCGTCTCCCAATACTTGGGTAGCCAAACTTTTTCCAACAATAAACGTATAGCCACGCGAAGATACTTTGACATACTCCAAATTTGGATTGACACACAAAGCAACGTTAGCCATCAAAGTCCATGGTGTCGTCGTCCAAACCAAAAAGTATTCTTCCATATCTTTTCTTTTAAATGGTACAATTACCGTATTGACACTTACTTCTTTGTATCCTTGTGATACTTCATGAGAAGCAAGTTCTGTTCCACACCTTGGACAATATGGTAACACTTTATTTCCATGATAAATCAAACCTTTTTTGTGAAGTTCGTTGACAATCCACCACTCTGACTCAATATAGTCATTGCTACACGTAACATAAGGATGTTCACAATCGATAAACTGTCCCATCATATCCGTCACTTTTTTTACTTCGTCGATGTTACTATCTGTTTCTTTTTTACATTCTTCACAAAACTTTTCAATTCCTAATTTTTCAATATCGGCTTTCGATTCAAATCCCAATTTTTTCTCGACGTTTACTTCAATAGGAAGTCCGTGCGTATCAAGCCCAATTTTTCTTAACACGCGATAGCCAGACATGGTCTTATATTTGCAAATCGCATCTTTGATCGTCTTAGCAAACACATGATGAATACCTGGTTTGGCATTGGCATAGATCGGTCCATCATAAAATACAAAGTTTTTAGCATCTTTTCTATGGTCGATCGTTTTCTTTAAAATATCTTTTTCTTGCCATTCTTTTACGTATTTAGATTCTACTTCATGAATCGTTCCTTTTTCTAACTTTGCAAATTTCATCTTTCTCCCTACTTTCTTTTTTGATTCGATAACATAAAAAAACAACTCATCGCTAAGGACGAATTGTTCGTGGTACCACCTTAATTCATAGAATAATCTATCTCAAAAACTATAACGCGTCACCGTATTTATCTTATCCATAAATCGCAACTTGAAAGTGATCTGAATACTTCTTTGTAACTTGTTTTCACCAACCACAAGCTCTCTTCTACGCCAAAATATTCCGTCTTTCGCACCTGCTTTTTTCGTATGTACCTAATATAGCATATTTCATTTTTCTTTTCAAGTGCTCTCTTTTAATTTTTCTCTTCCCCTAAATAGAGAACATTGATATCGACATAGCCCTCAATTCCCGGCACTAAACCGGTATTAGAAAGTTGCCACATTGCATAATCTCCTTCATAATTTGTCTGATCAGTATAATGAGCAAGCCAAACTTCTTCCTCATGATACGTCCACATGTTCTCTAAATAGTTTTTACTACTGTATAAAATACCATCGTATCCTTCTTTTTCTACTTCTTTGATAAACGCTTCCGCAATTTCATTTAAATTATAAATGCTAATATTTAAATCATTGAAAATAGAAAACGTTTCCCAATCAAACGCAATAGGAAGTTCCAAAGACCTATCTTTTAGTTGTTCTACCACCCATTTGGCTTGTGTTTTGGCTTCACTCACAGATGAGGCATAAGAAAAATAATATACTCCAACTGGAATTCCTGCTTGTTTCGCTTTTTCAATGTTTTCTTCAAAATAAGGATCCAATCTAGAATCTTTTCCGACATCTTTCTGAGTACCAAGACGAATAATCGCAAATTCCACACCACTTTCTTTTACTTTTTCCCAATCGATTTTTCCTTGCCATTTGGATACATCGATTCCAATCTGTGTATGGTCTTGTTTGTAAGATTCTATAATTTTTTGAAACGCAGTACCAGAGGGTTGCGTTGGTTCTTCATAAGAATTATTTTCTGATGGTTGTTCTATTACAGATAACGTAAACGGAATATTTCTTTTGTTTGCACTTTGATCGGTTGCTTCAAAAGTAAGTTCATAAGTTCCAATTTGATTCAAATCATAATTACCCACAATGTGGCAATCTGGATTACGATCGTAATTATCTGCACACAAAATTTCTTTTTCTAAATCTCGATCGCTCCCTACTACGACGGTCATACGATTATTTAATGCCACATAAGGAACGGTAGTATCGACAATATCAAGAGTAAATTTTCCCTTTCGCTTACGATGATTAGAATTCCAATAAGCAAAAGAAATCTCTTTTTTTCCTAAATCTGTCGTATCAATTTCCTTATCCTCAATCAATTCTCCTTGATCTATCACTACAAAATCAGATAGTTTTACAGATTCATAACACTCCACAGTAAGATTTTCTCGATACGTTAATTGTGTTTGATCTTCCCCATCGAATAGGCCATAATTCCATAATATGATCAACAACAATAAAAGTAAAACAATCGGACAAACAATTACGACGATCCACCATTTTTTACTCATAAAACCACCTCATACTTTTATTTTATCAAATTTTGCCAAAGAAATACTATAATAAAAGAACTAGAATACTATTCTAATTCCAATGTTTCAATTTCATCAACAACAGCCATTTGTTGCTCTACAATAATTTTTAGTTTTCGTTTAAAAATTTTCATATTTTTTGCAAGAGTATCAGCATCTTGTTCGATCTTTTCGGCTTTTAATAAGGCCTCGTTTACAATACGATTGGCATTGTGTTTGGCATCAGTCACAATCAACTCTGATTCTTCCCTTGCCATTCGTTTGATGTTATCGCCTGTTACTTCCGCATTGACGATTGCTTGCTTTAACGTTTGTTCCATGGTCTGATAATGTTTAAGTTCGGCACTTAGTTTTTCAATCTGTTTGGTCTGTTCTTGGCAACGAACGATAATACCTTCTGTTCGCTTGATTACATCTTCTACAAACTGATTCACTTCGCGTCGATTATAACCATTTTGTTCATAACTAAATTTTTCCAATATGGCTCACCTCAGATCCCACTTGAAATGTCAATTACCAATTAAAATCTTCTTCGTCTTTATCCTTTGCTTTTCCGCGTGCGGGTTTTTGACTTGCCGCGTCATCACTAATTTTACCCTCTACATTGACATTGTTTGGTGTACATAAGAAAATGCCACCACCTAATTTTTGTAAATCTCCCCCAATAGCATATAGTGTTCCACTTAAAAAGTCGACAATTCTTTTTGCTTGATCTGGCGTTACTCTTTTTAAATTCACTACCACTGCATTACGATTTTTTAAATAATCTGCAATCTGTTGCGACTCAGAATAAGCACGTGGCTCCAACAACATCATCTTGTTACCATTTGCACCATTGGTTTCTTTGAATGCTTCTTTTGAAACATTGTAGTATTCTTCATCACCAGATACTTCTCCAATTTCTTCTTCCGTTCCACCAAAAAAATTCTTTAATTTATCTAAAGCCATAACTAATTCCTCCTATGCTATTCTTACTACATATTATTGTAGCACATTTTCTTTCTAAATGGAAATAAAATTTACTGTTTTTTATTTTTCTAACAACTTACTACTGATGTACTTATAAATATCGAACATCGTTTCCAAAGGAATCGGTTTACTAAATGTTAAAACAAGTTGATATCCACTATCGGTAATAAGTTCGATTGCTGTGTTGAAATTATGAATATCTATACTGTAAGTAGAAATAGAACGATACATCACAGAATAAATTTGTCTACGAAAGCCACGTACTCCTTTACGATCTAAAATCATGATTCGTTTATTAGTTAAAACAACCAAATCTCTTGTTGCTTTACAGACGATAAACACTTCTTCATGGGCATCAAATAGTTGAAGCAATTCTGGTTCAATTTCCTCTTTGGTTACCACAGAAGTATAATTTAATTCAGCCGTCAACGGTTTAAATTTTACATACGACATTTTATCACTCCTATACTACTATTACTAAAATAAGTATAGCATTGTTTTTTCAAAAAAAAAAGACGAAATCATCGTCTTATAAAATAATTGGTCCAATTCCAAAAGCCATTAGCAAGTTGTTACTAAGTAAACTAGCATTTTCTTCTGTTTCACCAACGTGTACACGAAGTGGTGTATATCCTCTATTTCCTGATGCATCCAATACATAGAACTCTACTAAATAAGTTCCTGCTGTATTCATGTCTGGTTGTCTTAAGATATAAACACGATCAGTAATATCACCATCATTGTTATCGGTTGCTGTTACTAATTCAGAAATTGCTGGTAACGTATCTCCTACTTTGAAGTAAATGTCACTTGCTACTTTCTTTGTAATAACAGGTGCTTCTTCATCTACTACCAAGATTCCTCTTGATACTCTTTCTGATACATTTCCGGCTTTATCTGTTACCGTATAGTATTGATAATATTGTCCAGCTTTGGTCGTATCGATTTCTTCTACTTCTGTATAAGTAGTTTCTCCAACTGCTTTAAACGTATACCATGTTTGAACTGTCATTTCTTCTTGTGCAGAAGTATTATCAGAATATGAAATACCATCTACATCAGTATAAGTTTCTCCCCAAGTAACGGTTACATTAGAATTTCCTAATAAACGAATATTTGGTACTTCTTTATCGATATTACTAACTGTAATGGTTACTACTGTTTCGTTTCCTACTAAGTCAGCTACTGTTACATCTTGGGTGTAGTTGAATCCATATGCTTTTTGATATTCTGTATCACTGATTTTTTTGAACCCTTTTATTTCTTGTACTGGTTCATTTGTTTTTAGTGTTACGAACACTCCTCCATTGGTTGGTTCTGTTGTTGAGTAAATTACTTCTACCTCTGGAGCAGTTTTATCGATGGTAAAGGTAACAGTTGTCACTTTTCCTAATTTATCAGTTACAGTAATGGTATAAACGCCATCACGTCCTGCTTCCATCAAACGATAAACATTTTCACTTTTCAACATCATTGTGAAGTTATTTAATTATTTTTATACCATTTAAAGGCCAAATTCGTAACATTGTCTTTCCTAAAATGTCTTCTCTTGCCACTAGACCTAATTCCCGACTATCAGATGAATTTTCTCTATTGTCCCCCAATACAAAGTACATATCTTCAGGGATCACATCGTATCCTAAATCTTTTAGTGAAAAATCTTCGGTTGTTACATCATCTAAATAGGGCTCATCCTGCTTCTTTCCATTTAAATAAAGAGTATTATCTACAAATTCCACGCGATCTCCAGGAATACCAATTACTCGTTTTACCAAATAATTGGTATCCTTAAACTTTAAAGCAACGACATCACCTCTTTTAATATCTTGCAAACGATACTTCACTTTGTTTAAAAGTAGAATATCATTGTTGTTGAGATTGGGCTCCATGGAAGATCCCATCACTTGTTGCAAAGAAAAAAGATACGTTACAACAAACAAAATAACAATAATTAAGACAGCATACTTCAAAATATCTTTGATCAATTCTTTTATGTCTAATAAGTCCATATTATCTCCTTACTGTGATGAGTACCATATTTTACTAATATTTGCATTATTGCTTAACGGTTCAGGATTGGGTTTTTCAATGCGCATAGAAATCGGTACTTTAAAAGCACTACCAAAAGCAATACAATTACCCGGTTGCAGTGTCTTTAGTTGGCTTACTACCTCACTTGAAATATTAGGTACCATATTCTTAATATAATCTAAATCTTTCGGATGCAACGTTCTTAAAATAACAAAATTAGAGCACTGTGAAATGGCAGTATCCGATAGTTCAGAAGGCCTTTGTGTAATTAAGCCCAACAATACCCCATACTTACGACCTTCTTTGGTAATTCTCTCAAAAATGTTATAACCCAAAATATCGACATCCAAATCTTTTTGAACGTAGCGATGGGCTTCTTCCATGATGATATGAAACGGATGACTTCCTCTTTGCGGATCCGTGCTGGCCACATCAAAAATCATTTTAGATAAGATTTTCGTAATTGTCTTAGCCAAACGATCATCAATATAATTTATGTTACAGTTTACGATTTGACATTTTTTATTGTCCGGTGTACTCATTAAACGTCTAATGTATTCGGCTTTCGATACCATTTCAGGATAGTTAAAGTATTCTGAAGCACTACTATTTACCAAAGAATGCAAGCGGACACTTAAGATATTCGCATAGTCAAATACCCGATTACTCCTTAGAATTCCTTCTGAGATCAAAGCAAAATCTAATGCTTGTTCCAAATCTTTTAAAGTATACGGAATCGTACCATCTGGTGTTGGTAATTCTAACCCTTCCACGATAAATTGGCGCATGAAGTCAACTACCACTTCCATATCTTGCATTTTACCAACTTTATCTACGTACAAACATTGTTTTAACGTTCTAACATAACCTGGTTGGCTGATCTTGCTTTCCAAATTCAACTGTGGCGTATGAAAACTAGTTAAAATAGCCGTTACTTGATCTCTGATTTTACTTGATTCATCACCACTTAACAAAATATCAACTACTGCTCTAGCAATAATATCGTTCTTGTGCGCCACAACTTTTTCATCGGTTCCTTTTAAGACAAGTACCAACTTTAACGTTTTCTCCAAAATAGGCATTTGATTCGGTGTTGTAACGTTTAACAATAACGCCAAATCGTCAACTCCTAACAACCATAGCGGAATTCTCAACACTTCATGCTCCGGATAAACCGTGTTCGTCGTATACACTTTATAATTTAACATCGGCGAAATCTCGTGCAACTTAGAAAACGCTTGGGTATATTCTCCATATGCATCAAACAGCAAAATACGGGCATTTACCGGCAAATACTCACTAGAAGTAAAGACATTTTGTAATAAACGTGCTACAGTAAACGACTTCCCACTACCCGTATTACCCAAAATAGCAAAGTGATTGCTAAAAAAGCCATTGATATCGACGTTAATTTGATAGTTGCTATAAATATTGGAAACACCAAAGCGAATTTGACTCGCATCTTTTACATTTTGACTTCCAAGTATTGCCGACAACTCTTCCATGTTAATAATTCGAACCTGCGAACGAAAAGAGGGTTTCTTATTAAATCCAGGGACAAAAACCCCTTCTTTAAATTCTCCTACAATCATAATTTTGGCAGTTTCCTGATTCATATCGATGATTTCGCCTACAATTTTATGATTGCCCTCTTCAAATATTGCATGTAAATTGATCAGGTTGGCTTGATTGTTCATATCAATTGCTAATTTTACCGTCACGATATTATCTTGAATACTCAATATTTTTCCAATCACAAGAATCACCCTCTTATTCTACCAATAGTATATCACGTTCTTGTAATTTCACAAAGAGTTTTTAAAAAGAAATATCCTTGACTAGTCCGAATTGATAACCCAATTTACGCATTTCTTTTATAAAATCTTCGAGTGCTTCATAAGTACCTTTTTGCTTAGGATGCAACATGTAAATAGCTCCATTGTGATATCGTTTCATCAACTGATCCAAACTGTATTCTTTCGAATACGTCTGATCAAAATCGCGATAATCAGCACTCCAAAAATAACTGCGATACCCCATATCTTGTACCATCTGTAACTCTCGATAACTCCACTCTCCTCTTGGTGAACGATATAACCGATCCATGGGTTTACCAGTAATCTCTTGGTACAAATCTTCTACGTCTGTAATTTCTTTTTGAAACTCTTCAAAACCATCTTCGTTGGCATAACTGACAGTATCGCGATGATGAAAGGTATGATTGCCAATCGAATGACCATTTTGCACCCATTTTTTCACCTCTTCTTTATGATCTTCCATAAAGTGACCACACAAGAAAAAGGTTGCATTTACGTTGTTTTTTGTCAACAAATCAGCAATTTCATCAAGGTACGTATCGTTTCCTCCTTCATCGAACGTCAAGTAGATCGTCTTATCATCTGGTCCTAAAAAATATGCCGAATATTCTTTCAAACGATTGATGTCGGCTCCACCTTTCGGTCTTACCTGATCAAATTTGTTGTCCGTCCACCAACCATTTTTGGTATTGTCAGTTTTATCGTATTTATCTTGATAACGAATGATCTTACCCCTTACTTGTATCACTCTTTTCACAATTGTTTCATTTCCACTAGAATCTTTCACTCGGTAAATAACTTCATACATTCCTTCTTTGGTAGAATCAACATTACTTTCTACTTGCACTTTAGAAGTTAAATTCCCATCAACATCGTCTTCTGCCGTATATCCCGGCTCCACATATTTAGAATCTAATGGCACTACTTCAATAATATTTCCCTTAAGACGAATCAATGGTTTGCTAGCATCATAAACCTCCACTGTCCTTGTTTTGGTTCTAGCAATTCCTAAAAAATTTCTACTTTTATATTCCACTTTATAAAAACCAACTTGATCGTTTTGGATATTATTTTTAGTAGTAATCGTTAAATTTTTTCCAAAAAAAGATGCCGTTGCTCCCAATTCTTCGTACGTTTCCCCTAATTTAAGTCGAATCGTCTGATTACCGTTCATATGAATGTCGATTCCCCAATAAGTACTAATCCAAAGCAACCAACAAAAAAACAACAAAAAGATCATTTTCTTCTTTTTACTCATAAGTACCTCCTGCTTTCATCTTATGAAAGATTCGACATTTTTAGAAAAAGAAAAAAGTTATGTTATCATAACTTTCTTGCCTATGATCCTTGTAAAGTTACTCCTTGATAATAATGAGTTAAAATCTGACTGTAAGTATAGCCGTTTTTAGCCATCCCGTTTGCGCCATACTGACTCATGCCAACACCATGTCCCCATCCTTTGGTTACAATTTTTAACTGACTTCCTACTTCTTGAATTTCGAAATCAGTCGAAGCCAGTCCCAAACGACTTCGAAACGTCACACCAGATATTACGGTAGAGCCAAGTTTCAGCGATACAACACGCCCACTACGATTTCGCTCTAAAATTTGAATGGTTCCGTCGATATTTGCATCCAATCCAAACGAAGAAAATACTTGTTGTTTGTCTTTATAAACTTCTTGATGAAAAAAACGACTTTCCGTATCCCAACTACTGACAACGGACTGTAAGTAAGGGACGGAATTTCCCCAAACGTACGAGGCATCTTCTGTGTATCCATTGCTAGTAGAGAAGTAAAGTGCTTCAATGTATCTTCCTTGATACGTTAAATATTTTCCCTTGGTCTCTTGTACTGCTGCTTGAACTTTTTGATAGTAAGTGGAAAAGGACGCTCCCCATTCTTGCTTTAGTTGATTTTGATCTTTGTACACCTGGGTATCCTGTGTATCCGTCAGTTTCTTTCCTTCTTGAATGCTTCTTAATGCATAGGTTCTAGCAACCACGGCTTGGGCCTTCAATGCTTCCTTGTGAAAGGAAGCAGGCATTTCAGCAGCCACTACTCCAACCAAATACTCTTCTAATCCCAACGTAAGTACGCTGCCATTGCTGCGATAAACTGTGACCATCGGCCCGGAAACTTCTGGTTTAGAAGTATTACCAGATCCACTATTCCCATTTCCTTGCGTATTTGAAGAATTGTTCCCAATGGACGACGAAGAATTAGAAGAACCGGTTCCTTTCGAAGGAGAAGAATTTGGTTTAGTAGAAGTATCCGAATCTACTTCCTGTATAGAATCATCTAAAACAACATCTGAAACACTCGAATCGTCTTTTTCTTGTAATACAAAAAGATCTTGTTCTACTTCTTGTCCAACATAAACGAACGAAGAAGTCGCATTTTGCGTAGTATCAAATGTCTTTATAGGCGCCAAAGCCAGTAACGTTGCCAAAACAATGCCACTTGATACCAAAATAATTTTATTGCCATCCCATTTGATTTGATGATTTTTAATATAACTTGCTACTTGCTTTACGACGCTATGTTCTTTGATAGCGTTCCACCATTCTTGAGAAATTTCTTCTCGATAATCTAAATATAAAATTAAAACTTCTCTATCTTGTTCTCGCCTGATTTCATAACGCGTTACCATACTATCACCATTTGTAGTATGATCGGATATAAAAAGTTCTATCAATTTTTTTCAAAAGAAAAACTCTTATTTAAAATAAGAGTTCAATAACAAATGGTCGGGAAGACAGGATTTGAACCTGCAACCCCTTGGTCCCAAACCAAGT
>CAMMJA010000026.1 GCA_946497145.1 uncultured Mycoplasmatota bacterium
CCACACCTCTATTCTCTTTCATTATAAATTTTCTTCTTCTATTGTGTCAATTTTTTATCTATAGTTTTAGCAATTTTTGTCAAACATTTTTCCTATTTTTAATTTCGTACAATTTAGGAAATTTGTCGCATAAAATAGGAATATAGGTATTCGTAACACACCAAGAACTACTTCTAGAATATCTTATATTAGATAATAGATAAAGGGGTGGAAAATATGTCAAACAATGAAGATTGTTGCTTTGCCAAAATATTAAAGGTGATCGATCTATTACAAAGAAATGCCGAAAAAATAGAAGATATTGATAATAGTTGTACAAAACCTTTCTTGGGAGGATGTCCCAACATGGCTTGTTTTAATACAAGACCAGTAACGTTCTACACTTGTCAAAATACACCATATTCAATCAACTATCAAGTAGATGGTCAAACAAGATGCAGTCGTGTATTTCGTGTAGAAAAAGTGGAAGGTTGTTGTGTTACTGTATTGCTACTTGCAAATAATCCAGATACCAGCGATTGCAATCGACCATTTGTTTCAACCGGACAATTTGCAACAATTAATTTAAGATGCGTAGGCGTACTACAATGCTTACCTGATGTCATCGTAGATTGTTTATAAGAAAGGGGGATAACTAAGATGTGTAATGATAACAATATGACAACAAACACCAACTGTGATTGCTTAAGAGATATTTTAAAAGTCATTTTAAGATTACAAAGAAGAGAAGAAAAAGAAGCAGATATCGAAGGTTGTGAAAAACCGTTTTTAGGACCATGTCCTTCTGTTTCATGCTTCAATACAAGACCAGTTAACTTTTATACTTGTGCAACTGCTGAATTATGGACACTACCATTTACTTTAAATGGTACAACTGGTACTTCTAGTGTATTTCGCGTAGAAAATTTAGATGATTGCTGCTGTACTTGTCGAATACTTGCACCAAATCCAGATTGTTCACAAACCGATGCTCCATTTGTAGCAACAGAATCATTCTTCACGATCAACTTGAACTGTGTCGGCGCATTAAAATGTTTACCAGATACGTTTGTTCCATGTATTTAAAAAGACCGTTACCGGTCTTTTCTTTTGATTGAAACAATTTCGGAAATAGGAATCACATCGTTATCTAACGTAATGATGGTGTTTTTTACTTTTCCTGCAATTTTCGTATCTAAGGTACGTGTAGATGTTTTAATTTCAACTGGAATATTAAAAATATAACCTGTGGTTTGAAATAGTTCTCGAAGCGTACTTTCTACCGATTTTTCTTCTTGATGGTTTGATTCTAAGTTGGCTGAATAAGGATAGTTTTCCATACTTTGTTTGTTCTGATAAAAAGAATAAAATACTTTGTTGTTATTATCAACCTTATGCGAAAAAGATGACTGATAAATCTTAGGTAATTTTTTTTGCATCCTTGCTCCTCCTTAGTAATATTTTATGAATTGACTTATAAAAATTACCAAAAAATACATAATAAACATAGAAAGAGGTGCTAGATATGGAAACAAAAAAACAAAGAATTGACCTTTCTATTTTAATCCTTGTTTGCCTGTTTGCTTTTATCAGCATTATAACTATTTTTAGCGCTTCTACTTACCTTCCTGATTATTTAGGAAATCTTGCATTAAAGCAAGCACTATGGTATGCGATTGGGTTTATCATTGTAGGAATCATTCTCTATTTAAAAAACGATATTTTCTATCGCTTGGTATGGATTCTATATGGAATAGGAAATATCTTACTTACCTTTCTTCTGTTGTTTGCAACTCCTATTAATAACAGCAAATGTTGGTTTGTCATACCAGGAATTGGAAGTATTCAACCAAGTGAGTTTATGAAAATTGTTTTGATTTTGACACTAAGTGTCGTCATTCATCGTTTCAAAGAAAAACATCCACAGCCAACCATGAAAGAAGAATTCTTTTTTCTCGTTCGCTGTTTGGGTATTGTTTTATTACCTAGTATTCTCACTTTCTTAGAACCAGATACTGGAGTTGTGATGATTTACTTTATTATTTTGATTTGTATGCTCTTTTTATCCGGAATACGTTTTAGATGGTTTCTTTTTGGTTTTTTATTCGTCGGATTAGGACTTGGTTTCCTTCTTGGTACTTATTTTTTTAAACAAGATTTATTTATTCAACTATTTGGAACCAACTTGTTTTATCGTTTGGATCGTTTGCTAGATTGGCAAGCAGGAGTTGGCTTACAACTAGAAAATGCCATGGCCGCGATTGGATCGAGTGGCTTGTTTGGTCACGGATTCAACCATACTCCGGTTTACTTTCCAGAATCAGGAACTGATTTCATATTTGCAGTATTTGCCTCTAATTTTGGTTTGTTGGGATCCTTATTACTTATTATTTTGATTTTAGTATTCGACCTTAAACTAATTATTTTAGCCAAACGTACCAAAGACAACATCGATAAATATGTACTAGTTGGAATTATAGGTATGCTAGTATTTCAGCAAATACAAAATATTGGCATGACTCTAGGTTTGTTACCAATCATGGGAATTACCCTTCCTTTTATCAGTTACGGTGGAAGTAGTTTGCTTTCTTATATGATCATTGTAGGTATTATTCTAAATATTTCTAAAGAAAAAACATAAAAATGTAGCCAGTGTCTTTTTTCGCTGGCTACATTTACTTTATCACTTCAATTTAGTGCTTTTATTTTACTTCCTCTTTTTTCTTACGACTTCTTCGCCTTTTTGGAACCTGTTCCTGCTTCAAAACTATTTCGTAGACCTCTTTCAACTGTTCTCCTATTTTCTTAATATCTCGCTCTTGAGCCACTTTATATCCTGCATCTACTAACGAAGGCAATTTACCTTCCAAAATATCTTTGATTTTTTGTTCGAATTCATCAACATTTTTTGCTTTGTAAACATTTACTCCATCCGTTAACCAATCTTCAAATATAGGAATATCTCGAATCAATGCCTTTTGTTTCATGGCACAGGCCTCTAGAATAGGAATACCTTCGGTTTCTTCTAAAGTCGGGAAAAGATATAAATCTGCTCCTGAAAAAGCACCTCTAATCACTTCTGGTTCTACATACCCTGCAAAAATCAAGTTTGGTAGTTTGGTTTTTACCGCTTCTCTTATTTTAGTAGGAACAGCATACAATGGTGTATAACCAAACCAGATAAACTTGTACTGTGGCAATCTCTTCGCTAGTTCCACAAAATCTAAAATACCTTTTCTTTCCAAATAAAGTCCTATTCCCATAATTACCTTATCTTTTCGCTTATATTTATATTGCTTTCTAAACGCTTTTCCAGCCGTATACGATGGTTTAAAGAACTCCAATTCAATTCCATTCGAAATCGCCCGAATTGGTTTTTTAATCCCATATCCTTCTAGTAATTTTTTGGAATAAGGAGTTGGCGTAATAATATAATCACCTAAACTATAGCAAGAAATCAACCATTTTTTAAAAACAGGCGCAATTTGGTTAGAGAAAACAAATGAATTGCGAAAATCTTCCTCAGTAGAATGCGCATGATAGACAACCTTTTTGCCGTTTTTTTTCGCTACTTTTGCTAAAGCAATAGACTTTAGTCCATATGTGTTAATGTGTACGATATCATAATCATCGTCCATATCTAACGTCCACTCTATTCCAACGGCATCCAAGGCCTTCATTTGATGCTTGATGGCTTTCCCTAATCCTGACTTAGAAAATGCTTTTTCGTTTTCCGTATAAAGTAACACTTTCAATCTAATCACCTCGTTTTTACATTTTATTCCTATCACCAATGATTCATTCTAATAAAGTTATTATATCACTATCTAAAACAAAAGTAAATTTATCCTATTTCTTCTTCTTATAAAAAGATTGAATCATTTCTTCTTTTCTTTTCATATAATGAGAATTTAATACAAAAAACTGACTTGCAAAATAAGCAAGTTCTGTTGAATCCAATTGCTCTTTCTGCAGTTCTATTTTTTTGCCAATTAGTTCGTTTAATAAAAGGTATAGATAGTCATAATGAGAAAGATCAAGATTGGATTGCAACACACGAACACGATCTTCTTGTAACTTTTGTTTTTGAAAAGTATAAAGTTGATATTTACCGTCACAGATCTTATCAGAAGTTAACGTAATTGCTGGACTATTTTCTTCATCCACAATATGAACATTCCCATTCTCATGTTCCAAATGGTAATCCTTCCCTTCTACAATAGTCAAAGACACCGTTAAAAGATTGGCAAGATCTTGTACAGGAAATATCGATTTTTCTTCTGCTAAAGTTCCTATTTTATTCAATTTTTCTTTTATTTTTTCCTTTTCGTTAATTAGACAAGACAATCTTTGTTGATTCTTTAGAGTAGTAGCTTTTCTCTGTTGCTTTTGAATTTTTTCTTGTAAGCGTAAAAATCTCATCACTTCATTTTCATAAAACATAGATACTCCTCCTTCAAAAATTTCTTAGTATCAGTATAGCAAACTTTTATTTTGATGACAATTTACATTTTTCATAATCTTAATAATTTATGCTAAAATAAATTTTTGGTTTGTTATAAGAACATGATATGATTTCTAAAAGGATCTTTTTATGAAAATTTTAACAATTAAAGAGCTGTGTGCTGCATTTAATTAAAAAAAGCACACAATCAGAGACAAATCATCAGAAATATATATTCAATTACATATAAAGAAGTACTAAATGAATCTTTCAACAGTACTTTCACATTAGTACAATGTATACCACAAAATAGATTTATGAACAAAAAAAGAAAACCCTTGATAAACAAGGGTTACTTTTATAATGGTGGAGAATAGGAGGATCGAACTCCTGACCTCCACGGTGCAAACGTGGCGCTCTCCCAGCTGAGCTAATTCCCCAAAAATACCAGTTTTCTTCCCGGTATTTGAATTATAGCATACTCTATTTTTAAAAGTCAATACACAACATTATCTTTTTTGATATTTTTTCCTTAAAATTTCTTTTTCTGAATAGTAACGGTCGTTTATGTGAAACAAATGCTTTTTATCACGCATCATTTCTTTTGTATTATCGATTACTTTCATTTTCGAAAAATGATATTGATTTAAGTATCGTTCCAAAAGAAACTTTTGATAATAATAATCTCTTTTTTTGGTTTCTCCTATCAATTTAGTCAAAAGCAATATAAATAAGCAAATAACATTTCCTGAAATACGATGTGGCAAAAATAATAGCATCAAGCCAAATAACAAAATAAAAGAAATTTGCAGTGTAATATAGATACTTTTTTTATAAGGGAAATAGTAGGAAAAACATATCTGCATCAACTTTCCTCCATCCAATGGATATATGGGAAGTAAATTAAACAATAAAATGGAAAAATGGTAAGTTTCTAACAGATTTTGTGTTTTCATAGAAAGTGAAGCATACTGTAACAAGAAAAAGAATACCATTTGAATTAGTGGACCCATGATCAAAATCAACAATTCTTCTTTTAGTGGTCTATTGATATCTTCTGAAAAAGAAGAAGAACCGCCATAAGGATAAAAGGTAATTTTGTCTACTTCCCATCCTAAGAACATCGCCGTTAAAAAATGTCCTAGTTCATGAATAAAAATCAGCGTGCTAAAAATAAAAAAGGACTGAAACCAACCTGTTAGCACTGCAATGATTGCAAACAAATAGCAAAGCGGATGAATTTCAATTTTATGAAATATATTCTTTATAATCTAAGAACTTCCCTTCTTTTTGAAATACCAAATACAACTGATCTGTCAATGTTTGCCCGATCATTTCCCCTTTTTCTACGTAATCGTACATTTTCACATTGACAGGATCCACATTTCCATACCAAACGTCAATTCCGTTTACTTGTTGTACAATGACGGTTTGGCCATATCCTTCCTTTTCTCCCATAAAAACCACAATGCCACTTTCTAACAATGGTACCATGTACTGATTTCCTACTTTTAATGCCCCACCATCTTTATATAGATTATCTTCTTCATAAGTTAACGTTTCTTGAAAAACAGGGGTATCTTTTTTGTTGATCGACCCCAGTGGCAAAATATTACCCAAATACTTTTGATAGAGTTCACTGAAAGATGCAAATTGTAAATTTTGATTGTATACATTTTCATAAATAAATGTTTTAGAATCTTTGTTTACTTTCATGACAATCAAAGTTCCCAAAAACAAAATGGTCGTCAACAAAATTTGATTGAACAAACGAAAAACAAACTTTTTCATCTTCTGGTTTTTGGTGTCGTTTTTGTGTAATCTTTTTTTGACTGATTTCAATTCATTGATATCCATATTGCGTAACTCCTTTTGTTTCATCTTATGAAAAAAAGGTGCTATTTATGCTTCTAATTCAAGGTTGATTTACTCCGATGAATCTTTCGATAAAGCAAACAATATAAACTAGATCCATACAATAAATTTAACAACATACTATGCGTTACTTTATAAAAATAATCTATGAAAGTAATAGGAAATAATTGAAAAATAATCAACAATAAAACATTAAAGAATTCATACAACAAAATTAAAATGATCAAACACGATAAAACAGAAAAGATTTGTAATGGCAACTTAGGAAAAAATTGTTGAATCAACAAAGCAAGAACAAAGAACAACAAACTGTTCCAAATTAATAAATTGGTATAAGATAAATCATAAAGAAAGCCAAAAATGATAGCAAGTAAAAAATACATTTTTGGCTTTTCTCGAAGAAGAAAATAGGCAAAGAACAAAGTCATCAAAGTCAACAAAGGAGTAAAGTACGATAAATTGTGAAACATAAAGGGAACATAATTGGAAATTAGTCCATCTAGCATGAGTGCAATAGCAAAAAGAACAATGGCTAAAATCATGATTCTTTCCTCTTTAAAATACTAACATAATGAATATTGTTGAAATCTTGTAGTAGTTTCACTTTTAAATTTTTACTAATATCGTACTTTTCATTTTCTATTTGTTGTACTTGTCCAATGTAAATTCCTCTTGGAAAAACACCTCCCAAACCACTGGTGATAATATCTTGTCCTGCTTCTATGTCCGTATGATTGTCGATTCCTGTGATAATCACGGTATTATCTTGCTCATCATAACCATTTAATAGTGCTGGAATGTTGCCGTTTTCTGTTACTACTTCTACGGAAATTTTATAGTTGGTATCATTGGTCGTAATTAGTTTTACTTCACTCGTTGTATTGGATACTTTACTTATTTTCCCAATGAGTCCATATTTGGTAATGACGATCATATCTTCTTCTAATTGATCATTTTTTCCTTTATCAATCGTCAATGTCTGAAACCAATAATTAGGGTTTCGCGACAACGTAGTGGCATTGATGATATCATAGTCCGTTAACGTTTGATTTAGTTCTAGCATATCTTTCAATTCTTGAATTTCTTCTTTCATCGCGTTATTTAGATTTCTTTGAATGATATCACTTTGACTTTGATCTACTTCTTTTGCTTTACGACTACGATAGAAAGGATAAGTAAAAGATTTCTCTATATTCGTAATGACATCTTTTAAAAATATTTCTGTTTTGCTAAGAGCACGATCTTCTTTTAACAAGTACATAAGTACAAAAAAGATGATTATGACTACTAACAAAATAACAATCATTTTTTTCCAGTTTTTTTTCTTTTTATGTTTCATTTTGTTTCCTCTAAAAACTTATAATATTATGATGTTCATAAAAACTATAGTAACTGTTTTCTCCTACAATAATGTGATCTAAAATAGGAATGCCCTGTATCTTCCCAATTTCAACTAATTTGTTTGTAAAACTAATGTCTTCTTTGCTCGGCCTTACATCGTTAGATGGATGATTATGTAGACAAATGACACTTGATGCACTCGACAAATATGCTTCTTTGAACACTTCTCTTGGGTGAACAATACTTTGATTGATGGTTCCCATAAATAACAACTTCCTTTCTATCAATTCATGTTTATGATTCAAATAAAGGCAATAAAAATATTCTTGTTTTCTACCATAAAAAAGATATCTTGTATTGTTCCATATCATGTTAGGATCAGTTAATCGCTGTTTTTCCTTTGGTTCTATCTCCAAAAAGATACGTTTACCAAGTTCGATACAGCAAAGAAGTTCCATCGCTTTGATCTTACCTATTCCTTTGATTTGACATACCTTATAAAGAGTCATCTCACGTAAATGCACTAAATCACCAAATGTCGATAGCAAATCTAATGATACTTCCTGTACCGTCTTTTCTTTGGTTCCAGTCTTTAGAATAATAGATAATAAGTCCTGGTTAGACAAACTATCGATTCCATATTTCAACATTTTTTCTCTAGGACGTTCCATTTTAGGAATTTCGTTCATTTTATATGACATATTCTCCCCCTACTTTATTATAAATAAGAAAAGAATAATATCCTTATTGATTGAGTACAGATTCTTCAAAACTTGCCAGTACGACCTTCATCACCGATTGCATTTCTTCATTGGTTTTCGAACTCGTTAGTAAAATATCGTATTGTTCTAAGTTATTTAAAAATTCATAATTGGAAATAGGTAGTTCTCTTTGATAAATGTTATATCCCATTTCTTCATACATTTTCTTTAGTTTTTCAGCATTGTCCAAATCTTTGGTAATTCCTACATACACATAGTATTTTCCATCTTCCAAGACGGATACTTTATACGCTAGATCTTTAGTATTTTCTACTAGTGATTCTTCTGTAGAATAAACCCCTTGTTGGAGAAAATATGCGGTATTGTTTTCTTGGAACACTTCTTCCTTGGCTTGGTATTGATCAAATACCAATTTACCACAAAAGCCACCTAACAAAATGGAAATAATAATTGGAACAATAAAACTTGCCTTCATTTTAATCACCACAATAAGAATAGCAATTTCAACTTACACATTTTGTCGAAAAAAAAGAAACTTGTGAAAGTTTCTTTTGTTTTATAATGTCAAAGTAAATGGATCATTTGGTGTCCCACTACCTCCTGATATTTTAACAGTACCACTTAAGTAAATAGATGGACGAATATATCTACTGCTACTAGTGGTTGGAGAGGAACTAACAGAATAACCATTCGTATTTATATATCGAACTGTCGTACTTGAATACGGAGTTAATATCCAATAATTTTGATTGTTAGAAGACTCATCAAATTGACTGCTTAATAATTCTCCATATCTCGGTAATCCTATTCTAGCTGTTATGCTCGTCGCTTTGCTTGTACATGCTGTCGTTGTACATTTAGATAATAAATAGCTGTTCCCATTTGCTACTGTCCCTCTATACCATGGCCCTGATGCTATCATATTTTTCCATGTTGCTGATAAGGCAGTATACCAAGTTGTATTTAAATAATACCCAATATTTGTGCTAGAAGAAGTAGAAAATAATACTGTGGTTGTAGAACTACTATCAAATGCTCGTGTGGTCGTCAACGGTTCTTCTTTGGTAATTTTAGTAGTTGTCGAATAAGAGGTGTCTACAATACGATACTTAGCACCGTTAAAGGTTACATATTCTCCGCTATATCTTGTATTGAGTGCCGTTCCACTCGTTGGTTTCACATCGTCTCCTTGCAAACGATATGGATCACTTTCCGTTCCGCTACCTCCTGATATTTTGATCGATGGCCGTAAGTTGACAGCTGGTCTTACTCCATAAGGAGTACTATCTGAAAGTGTGTAAGTCAGTGTATTATTGGATATAATGCGAACACGGCTTGAATCATACGGTGTTAACATATACCAATTTAATTTATCATTTAAATATCCCGTAGATATGGAAGCATTGCTATAACTTGTCGTAAACTCATAAGCGTTGATCAATCCAACGGGCCTTGTTATAATCGTCGTATTAGACGGTTTGCTCGTCGATGTCGTTTGTGTCGCATTCCACTTGCTATCGGTCTTAATAAAACTTTCATAATCCCTCAACGTTCCTAAAAAACCATCTTTTGCTGTATCATTTAACCATTGATCAACAAAACTATCAGCAAAGTCAGAATTACTAGATGTGTTGTACCCTATTGCTGTCTGTGGCCATTGTGTGACCATCTTCACACTGTTGTCACTTGGATCAATACTAACTGCTCTCCATAACTTTCCACTATACCAAATATAATTATTGGGATTCGTTCCTGTGATAAAGGTCTGTTCACTATCACTCGTATTGATCGATCCATTACTTCCTATATTACTTTTTACTACTTCGGCTGCAATCGCACTCTTTACAGTTACTGTCCTCGTCTTACTGGTAATGTTTCCACTTTGATCCGTTACAATATATTTAACCACATATACTCCTGCTTTATTCGTATTTGGTGGATCTATTACCACTACTCGATCCGTCAAACTTCCATCTGTCGCATCACTCGCACTATATCCTGGTTCGGTATACGTTCTAAGTTCATAAAGTGACATGCTGGTAGATCCAGATAACGTTAATGTTGGTGGTGTCGTATCGACTTGGTTGACGTTGACAGTTCTAACTGCCAAACCCTCGTTGTTATGATTATCTTTTACTTTATAGTAAATATAGTATACTCCGACATTATTGGTATTGACACTAGAAACAGTTGTCAAAGTACTTCCGTTATAGTATTGATAACTTTTCGTTACTCTACTCGTCGCAATGCTTCCATCTTGATCATCTTCGACACTCGCTACTCCTGCTTCTGTATAAGCACTTCCTTTGGTTAAATTCATCGTTGCTTCTCCATTTAATGTTACCACTGGTGGTATGGTATCGGTGTATTGACCTTCCATGGCTTGTACTGCTTCCACAACGATCTTCGTTTTATAAACTTTTCCTTGAATTTCATTGCCGGCACTTTCATCTACCCACATTTTAATTTCGTAAGATGCACTTTCACCTACATCTAATGATTGATCAGTTTCAATGATTAGCCCATCTTCCAAGGTACTTACTAATTGTGGTGTAGAATAAGATCCGGTTCCTTTTTTATAACTAATTTT
>CAMMJA010000027.1 GCA_946497145.1 uncultured Mycoplasmatota bacterium
GAGTACATTGCTTGATACAGGGGAAAATGTGACTACTACGGTTGGTTTGATTCGAGTTGGTGAATTATTTTCATTCTTTTCATCTGATTCGTGGACGATGACTTGGGGTTTTGCTGTATCTACAAATGATATATTTGAATTTAATCCATGGATGTATAACTTGAATGCTTCTCCAGTAATTTTCTTAAAAAGTAATAGTACGATTACAGGTGGCGACGGTACATCGTCTAATCCTTATACGTTAAGTTAAGAAAGTAGTAATACTTTCTTTTTTATATAAAAAAACTACTATGTTAGTAGTTTTATGCAAATTCTTGATAAATATCTAATGGAAAGTTATGTTGTTCGTTTTCGATTTCTTTTAATTCGTTTGTATCAATCAAGAAGAAATTGTATTCTAGGATATCGGTTTGATTGGTCGTAATGGGATCATCCCAAGTAAGATCTAAGTGATACCATTTATCTTCTAATTTCACAGCATTCCATACATGATTTTCACTCGATATTTTGTAGTTGGGGATTTTAAATAAATTGAGGAATATGGCCATACTATCGGTATAACCACCACATAGTCCATATCCTTGAATTAAATTACCATAGGCCGTATCGGAATCGTACTTAACAATTTTAGAATCGCTTCTATCTACGTCGTATTTGCTGTTATTGATAATGTAGTCGTGAATTTTTTTGATTTTTTCTTCATCGGTATCAGTTGATTTAATCTCTTCTTTGTAGATTTCTGCTACTTTTTTATTGATCTCATCGATTTGTTCTTGGGAGTAAGTTTTTTCGATGTAAATGGTAATCTTTTTTAAACTATCGTATTCGGTTTCAATGTGTTTAAAACCATTAAATGGGTGTACAAAGTTATTGATGTGGGAAAGAACCGTTTGATTGTTGGCCAAATCTTTCACATCAGCCATACAGGAAGTATAACTATCAGGACAATAGAAAGAAAATTGTTCTTTTCCGGAGTTAATTACTGTATAGTAAATGTTTAACAAATCTTGTTTATTTTGGGGACTGAAGTTGTCAGTAATTTGCACGTATTTAAAACTATCATCTCTTGCATAACTGTTTTGACCTGATAATTTTACATCTTTATCTATTTTAATAAAGTGATCGACATAGAAAACAATAATATTTTCTCGATATAAATAAGCAACACCTAACAACAATATTAAAGCCACTACAACCAAATACTTTTTCATTCTTATCACCTAGTATTATTTTAGCATAAAAAAAGAAGTAATAGAACATTACTCCATGTTATTTTTCATTTTTGTTAATCTTGATTTGGCACGAGCCGCTTTGTTTTTATGAATTAGTCCACTTGATAGGGCTTTATCAATATTTTTAACAGCCGTTTTTAATTTTGTTGCTGCTTCTTCTTTGTTACCTGCTTTTACTTCTTTTTCTACTTTTTTAATGGCTGTTTTCATACGTGATGATACAAGTGTGTTCATTTCTTGTTTTTTTGCGCTAGTTTTAACACGTTTTTTAGCACTTTTGATATTTGGCATCTTTTTCACCTCTCTTTAAACATATTCATTTTAGCAAAGATTAGTAAAAAATGCAAATAAAATTGGTAATTTTTGTAGATATTATAATTAGGTGATACGATGAAGCACGAAATTAACTTAGAAAGATATGCAGTAAGAACTGATTTGATTGTCGAAACAATCGCACAGTACAAAGATAAAAAGGGAATTCACATGAATACCAAGCAGTTTGATCAAGTAAGACTAGATGAAGTGGAAATCGATGAAGAAGGAGAAACTTATTACAACAAAAAAAGAGGAATGTATCAGACGATTACTTTTGAAGATGTGACCGATCATACCAATCGCGATAAAGTTCAAGAAGTGTTTTCTTTTGCTTTAAAAGACTTGCTTTCTAAACATCAAATCAAGGAAGAAGATACTTGTTTAATCATTGGTTTGGGGAATGGAAAATCGACGCCCGATGCTTTGGGACCTAAAGTGATTCAGTCTATTTTGGTTACGAAGCATTTGTTTGATTTACCGGGTAGTAATGTAAGTAGTGGTTATCGCAATGTCGCTGCCTTTGCACCAGGAGTAACAGGAACGACAGGAATTGAAACGAAAGATTTTATTTTGGGTATTACGGAAAAGATTAAACCACAATTTTTGATTGTTATCGATGCCTTGGCTGCTTCATCGATCGATCGCGTCAACAAGACGATTCAAATGACCGATACCGGAGTACATCCAGGAAGTGGTATTGGCAACAGTAGAACAGAAATATCGCAAGATACGATTGGAATTCCTGTGTTTGCGATCGGTATTCCTACTGTAGTGGACGCAGTTACCATTGTTTCTGATACGATATTTTATATGCTTAAGCATTTTAGTTACAACAAAGAAAACATCAAAAATTATAAAACCAAATTGATTCCTATTATGAATCGCAATTATTTGGATCACGAAGAAAATTTAAGTGATAAAGATAAGATGAAATTGATGGGGTTACTTGGTAATTTGTCAGAAGAAGAGTTGAAAACATTGGTCTTTGAAGTATTGACTCCTATTGGCTATAATTTAATGGTAACACCCAAAGAAATCGACTTTCTATTAGATCAGTTGAGTCATGTAGTAGCAAAAGGTATCAATGAGACCTTACATCGACAAATAAATTCATAATAGTTTGGTATTCTATCATCATATAATAAAGTGAGGTGGAATGCCATGAAAAAGAAATTTATTGCTAAGCGTCGAAGAAAAAGAAAAATATATAAAATTAAGTACACACTATATTGCTTGTTGTTCCTTATTTTCTTTGTAGTATCGATTGTTTCGTGTCAGAAAATACAGTTTTCGATGAGCAATGAAGAGTTTTTACGCAATATTATTTATCAATCGAATCATCATATTCCTTATCAATATGATAAAAAAAGTATTATGACGAAAGTGATGAAATTCTTTTCGAATGTCAATTTGGACAACCCTGCGACTATTTTGAATCAAACGTACACAGGTTTAACAGAAGGAAGTCAAGATCTTGATAGCCAAGAAAATTTGGATGAACTGGAAGAAACGAGCGAATACATTGAAGATCCTTATCCGAACAACGAAATAAGTAAGCCACGTGTCTATATTTATAATACACATCAGTTAGAAAACTATGCCGCAAGTAATTTGGCTGAGTACAACGTCAATCCGAATGTCATGATGGGAAGTTATATTTTGCGTGAGAAACTAAACAATTTAGGAATTCCTAGTATGGTCGAAGAAGAAAATGTGACAGAGTTACTGCGGATCAACAATTGGAATTATGCACAAAGTTATCAGGTTACTAAAATGTTGATGCAAGATGCCAAGGAAAAAAATCCTTCTTTGGAGTATTTTATCGATTTTCATAGAGATTCTGTGAAACGAGATATTACCTTTAAAACCATTGGAGATAAAAACTATGCTCGTATTCTTTTTATTGTTGGTATGGAAAATCCGAACTATCAAGCTAATTTGGCTTTGACGACAGAACTGAATAACCGATTAGAAGAAAAGTATCCAGGACTTAGTCGAGGGATTTACAAAAAAGAAGGACCAGGTGTCGATGGTGTTTACAATCAAGATGTTTCTCCTAATGTAATCTTGGTCGAAATGGGTGGCGTGGATAATACGATCGAAGAAGTGCTTAATTCGACAGAAGTTTTTGCTGAAATCTTCTATGATTATCTTGGTGATCAGTCATGAAAGGAAAAAATATTGCAAGAATTGTGATAGGAACATTGTTTGTCTTGTTTTTAGCACTTTATTTTACCCAGACGACAGGTTATTACGAATTTGAACAGAAGAAAATTACCACGTTAACCGAAGAACAAATTAAAAAATTTGAACAAGATGTCAAAGATGGAAAACAAATCGACATTGAAAATTATCTAGATACCGGAAAGAAAAACTACGATAATAAGATATCTAGTATTAGTTTGTCTTTGTCACAAAAAATTGAAGATGCTGTAACTTCGGGGATTGAATATTTATTTCAAGCAGTAGAAAAGGTAGTGGATGATTAAACAACAGCAACTGTTGTTTTTTTAATTTTACTAGAAGAAATAAGAAATTTCTGGTATACTGGTAACAGGTGATAGATGTGAAACAAGAACACATTCGTAATTTTTCTATTATTGCTCACATAGATCATGGAAAAAGTACGTTGGCAGATCGTATTTTAGAAGAAACGGGTGCGCTTACCAAACGTGAGATGAAAGAACAGATTTTGGACAATATGGACTTGGAGCGCGAAAGAGGAATAACCATTAAGTTAAATGCGGTACAACTAGTATATCGTTATCAAAATGAAGATTATTTTCTCCATTTGATCGATACGCCTGGGCATGTCGATTTTACTTATGAGGTGAGTCGTAGTTTGGCATCTTGTGAAGGAGCCATCTTGGTGGTCGATGCAGCCCAAGGAATCGAAGCTCAGACGCTTGCTAATTTGTACTTGGCGATGGAGCATGATTTGACGGTGATTCCAGTGATCAATAAGATCGATTTACCCAATGCTGATGTTGACAAGGTAAAACAAGAATTGATGACGACACTTGGTTTTCAAGAAGAAGAGATCATTTTGACGAGTGCCAAAAATGGTGTGGGAATTAAGGAGTTGTTAGAGGCCGTAATTGAACGGATTCCACCACCGAAAGGAGACGAATCTTTACCTCTACAGGCATTGATTTTCGATAGTGTCTTCGATCTGTATCGTGGTGTAGTGATATCGATTCGCATCATGAACGGTGCTGTTCAAGTGGGAGATGTCATTCAAATGATGGAGACGAATGCTACTTACGAAGTGGTAGATCTTAGCATCAACAATCCCAAAGAAAAGAAAGTATCTCGACTAGAAGCCGGTGAAGTTGGCTATTTGTTTGCTAGCATCAAAAGTATTTCCAATGTAAAAGTAGGAGATACCATTACTTTAGCAGCCAATCCTGCATCCTGTCCCCTTCCTGGTTATAAACCGATGAAACCAATGGTTTATTGTGGACTTTATCCTATTGAATCAAATAAGTATGAAGAATTAAAAGAGGCGTTGGGAAAGTTAAAATTGAACGATGCGTCCTTGGTGTTTGAACCAGAGACATCGCGTGCCCTTGGCTTTGGGTTTCGAACGGGCTTTCTTGGATTATTACATATGGATATCATCGAAGAGAGAATTGAACGCGAATTTAAGATTGATTTAATTGCGACAAGCCCTTCGGTCATTTATGAAGTGGAACTAACGGATGGTACTATTTTAGAAGTAGATGCACCACCAAAGATGCCTGATCGTAGTAAAATCAAGGAAATTAGAGAACCGTATGTGAAAACAAGCATTTATACACCTAGTACGTACATTGGTCCCATTATGGAGTTATGTCAAGACAAACGGGGAATTTACCTCAATATGGACTATTTGGATGCGACGCGTGTTACATTACATTATGAGATACCCCTTTCTGAAATCGTTTACGATTTTTTTGATAAATTAAAATCTTTTACCAAAGGATATGCTTCCTTTGATTACGAGTTATCAGATTATCGAAAGAGTGATTTGGTGAAAATGGATATTTTGTTGAATGGTGAAGTGGTCGATGCATTAAGTGTTATCGTCCATCGCGATTTTGCTTATCAGCGTGGTAAGTGGATTGTAGATCGACTTAAAGAATTGATTCCACGACAGATGTTTGAAGTACCGATTCAAGCAACGATCGGTTCTAAGGTCATTGCAAGAACTGATATCAAAGCCATGCGTAAGAACGTTTTGGCAAAGTGTTATGGTGGAGACGTTACGAGAAAGAAAAAACTTTTGGAAAAACAAAAAGAAGGAAAAAAGAGAATGAAGAGGATTGGCAGTGTAGAAGTACCACAAGAAGCATTTCTTTCTGTTTTAAAGATGGAAGAAAAATAATAAGGAGAACGTTATGATTCATTTAGATATTTACTTTGAAAACATTAAAAAAGAAGCCCATTATTTATTGCAACATAGAACTACGATTCGGACTGCTGCGAAAGAATTAGGAATTTCTAAATCGAGTTTGCATACACATATGCAAAAAGTGTTGCCACAAATTGATCCGGATTTATCAAAAGAAGTTGCTCACTTGTTTGAACAGAATTGGAACGAACGGCATAGTAGGGGTGGAAAGGCAATGCATCTGGTAAAAAAACAAAATAATTCTATTTCTAAATAGGAAAATATAATGATACAAAGTGTTTATGTCCACATTCCTTTTTGTCGCTCGATTTGTTCCTATTGTGCTTTTTCTAAGATGTTTTATGAAAAATCGCTGGTCGATCGATATTTAGATGCCCTAGAGCAAGAAATTAAAAGTACATATCAGCAAGAAAAATTAAAAACACTCTATATTGGTGGTGGTAGTCCTAGTTGTCTATCTTTAAGGCAATTAGAGCGTGTGTTACAAATTCTTTCCTTATTAAAAAAGGAAAAGGAATATGAATATACGATAGAATTGAATATCGAAGATATGACTTTGGAGAAATTAAAGTTATTGTTTCAATATGGAATCAATCGTCTTAGTTTTGGTATAGAAACCGTTCAACAAGAGCAATTACAAAAGATGAATCGGCATCATGATGTAAAAAAGGTCCAGAGTGTCTTAAAACAAGCCAAAGATGTGGGTTTTTCTAACATCAACGTCGATTTGATCTATGCTTTGCCACATCAAACATTACGGGATGTTAAACGTGATTTAAAGTTTATCTGTACATTGCCGATTACGCACGTTTCTACTTATTCTTTGATGATTGAAGAACATACGAAATTTTATGTGGATGGGGTTACGCCAGTTTCGGAAGAAATGGATGAAGCCATGTATTGGTTGATGAGAGAAGAGTTGAAAAAAGTAGGGTTTGCGCAGTATGAAATTAGCAACTTTTGCAAACCGGGATATGAATCAAAGCATAATCTTACATACTGGGACAATGCATATTATTATGGCTTTGGCTTGTCGGCTTCTGGTTATGTTCCCAATAAGCGTTATACCAATACCAAGAGTATCAACCAGTATCTAAGTGGTAATTGGATCAAGGAGATAGAAGAACTTACGAAGTTTGATGAGATGAGTTATGAGATGATTTTGGGATTACGTAAGTTAGAAGGAGTAGCCAAACAAAAGTTTTATCATAAATTTCAAAAAGATGTGAAGGACGTGTTTGACTATCAGGCATACTTAGATAGAGGATTGTTGGAAGAAGATCAAAATTATCTGAAAATTCCAGAAGCAAAATTGTATGTGTCAAACGAAGCGATGCTTGCGTTTGTGGGAGGTAATAATAATGAATAAAGTAGAGCAGTTTGCTAGAGAACTTACTTATATAAAAGAAGAGCGTATAAAAGAAGATGCCAAGTATTTAATTTCGAACTTACCTGATTATTTTTTTGAAATACCGGCATCTTCTACTGGAAAGTACCATCCTGGTTATGCGTTGGGAGTAGGTGGCTTATTAAGGCACACAAAGGCAGCCGTTAGAATGGCTCATGAATTGTTAGAAAACCCGGCCATCGGACGAAAATATACTTCTTTGGAACAAGATTTGATCATCGTAGCATTGTTGCTTCATGATGGTGTGAAATCAGGAAAAGAAAAAAGTCAATATACCAAGTTTGAGCATCCGCTTCTTGCGGTCGAGATGATCAAAGAACAGCAAGAGCATTTGCATTTTACAAAAGAAGAGTTAGATTTGCTTTGTTCTATGATTGCATCTCACATGGGAGTATGGAACAAAGATTATAATGGCAACGAAGTTTTGCCAATCCCTAAGACAAAGTATCAAAACTTTGTTCATATGTGTGATTATTTGGCTAGTAGAAAGTTTATTAAAATCGAGTTTGATGCGCAAAATAACATTGTGGACTAATCAAAAGGAGGGAAGAACGTGAAGGGAAGATTGATTGTCATTGAAGGAACAGATTGTTCTGGAAAAGAGACACAAAGTAAAAGGTTGGTGGAAACACTAAACCAGGTGGGGAAAAAGGCCGTTCGTCTTGCTTTTCCAATGTACGATACGCCAACTGGTAAAATTATTGGCGGACCTTATTTGGGGAAACCTGAAATTAGCAATAGTTGGTTTCCGGAAGGCGCTGTAAACTTAGATCCCAAGATTGCTTGTTTGTACTATGCGGCTGATCGGAAGTACAATATCGATAAAATAAAGACATATCTTGATCAAGGGTACGATGTGATCGTCGATCGTTATACGAGTAGTAACATGGCCCATCAAGGAAGCAAAATTTTAGATCCTGATGAGCGATTTCACATGTATCAGTGGATCGACAAGTTAGAATACTGGCTTTTGGAGTTGCCAAAACCAGATATTACAATCTTCTTGCACATGCCTTATCAATATTCCTTAACGTTACGTAAAAACAGAACATCTTTAGATGAACATGAAAAAGATGAAAATCATTTAAAACAAGCCGAAGAGGCGTATATTGAACTAAGTGAACTATATCATTGGGATGTGATTCAATGCGTTGCAGGACAAAATATCAAATCGATTGATCGTATTGCGAATGAAATTTATCACTTACTCCAAAAAAAAGAAGAAACTAGATAAGTTCAGTTTCTTCTTTTTGTTTTTGATTGGCTGCTGATAAAATATCATCTTCTAAACTGTTGTTTTGGGTAGAAGTTTCGTTTTTAATGGCAATTTCTTTGACGGCTTCGTCGTAGTAATCTAGATCGTCGTCGATTTCAATTGCTTTGTAAATTTCTTCAAAACTTGTAGTTCCTTCTAGTACTTTTTCTAGTCCGTCTTGTAAAAGAGTCGTAACGTCGCTTTTGTATACGAGTTTACGCAGTTGCTCTTTTTTTAAGTTTGGATCGTTTAAGGCATCACGAATTTGATCGTTGATCATCAATACTTCTTGAATGGCAATTCGACCTTTGTAACCGTGGTGGCATTCTTCACACTTACTAGGAGCATAAATCTGTGTTACATCTTTTTGGAGTACAGTTTTAAAAATTTCTCTTTGATAAGGTGTTGTCGGTACTAATTTTTTGCATTTTGGGCAGAGGACACGCACTAGTTTTTGAGAAATAATACCAGTTAGGGCACTTGATAATAAGTAGCGTTCTACATCCATGTCTAGAAGACGTTCGATGGTACTTAAGGAATTGTTGGTGTGGATGGTCGATAGAACTAAGTGACCCGTAATGGAAGCGCGTACTGCAATTTTAGCTGTTTCACTATCGCGAATTTCTCCAATTAAAATGATGTTTGGGTCTTGTCTTAAAATAGAGCGAAGAACTCTAGCAAAGTCCAAGCCAATTTCGCTATTTACTTGTACTTGGTTGATTCCGGCTATACTCATTTCGATCGGATCTTCTACGGTGATAATGTTGATATCTTCCTTGTTTAGTTGTTGTAGGATAGAGTAGACCGTCGTACTTTTACCAGTACCTGTCGCACCAGTTATTAAAATAATACCGTTGGGTACTTGAATCATCTTTTTTAATTTTTCAAAATTATCTTTCGAAAAGCCCAAACTTTCGATTCCTTGTAAACTTCTCGAATAGTCCAAAATACGGATTACTACTTTTTCGCCCATGTTAGTTGGTAGGGTAGATACACGCATGTCTAAGTCTAAATCTTGAATTTTTCCTTTGATGGCGCCATCTTGAGGCAAACGCGTTTCCGTTATGTTCATGTTGGCTAATAATTTGATACGAGTGACTAAATTACGTTCGTATTGTTTTGGAACGATCGTATAATCTTGTAGTGCACCATCGATACGGATTCTGACTACTAAGTTTTCTTCCCTTGGATCGAAGTGGATGTCACTGGCATTTTGTTTTGCAGCATGAACGATAATTTGGTTCACCGCATCGACGATAGGTGTAGTTGTAAAGTCAAATGTTACCATATTTTTAGCCCCTTTTTATATTTGTTCTAGTATTCTATCTTAATTTATTATATAATACTTTTATAGGAATAGCAAGAAGGAATGTGATTTGGATGTGTAAGATGAACAGGAATGGTTTTGTTCTGATGGAAACGTTGATTGTCTCTGTTTTTGTTATGGCTCTTTTTACAGTACTTTATACCTATGTATTTCCTTTAATTGG
>CAMMJA010000028.1 GCA_946497145.1 uncultured Mycoplasmatota bacterium
CCAATACTTTTTAATTTGCTTTTCTTGTTCTTCAGTTAATTCTTTTACATTTTTTGAAAATAATTCTTTAGAATCTACTCTAAAACATTCCTTGCATCTTTCTGATAATTCTTTAAAAAAATTTTCATATAAAGATGTAAGATAATTAAAAGTTTCTTCTTCCCATTTCTCAAATCTCATTTAAACCCTCCTAAATCCATTGTGCTAATTGTTTAGCAATTTCTGTATTAATTAAATTGTTTTTTTTCATCCAGTCATCATTAAAAATATTATTTAAATATTTTTCTCCACCGTCGCACAATAAGACAACAGCATTTCCAGAACCAGTTTTTTTATTTATATCTTCTAAAGCTTTATAGATAACTCCACCTGCTGAGCCACCAATTAATAACCCATATTTTTTAGCAAAATATCTACAAGTGTTAAATGCTTCATCATCTGTAGCAAAAAAATTATTATCTATAACCCCATAATCAATTATTTTAGGTATTGGAGCATCTATAGGGTTACCAGTTCCTGATTGAAAATATGGTTGTCCCTCTCCACCAAAGATGATAGATCCTACCGGTTCAACAACATTAATTGTCGTATTTTGATTGTTGTATTTTAAACCAAGTGCAGTTCCACATGATGATCCTCCTGTTCCTATTGCAGCATAAAATGAATCAATAGTTCCTAATTCATTAATCAACTCTTTTGCAAGCGTGTTCGTGTATGCTGATCGATTATCGAAGTTATCTGCTTGATTAGGAAAAAAGGCATTATCCATTTCTTCAGCCATTCGTTTAGCTGTTTTTTCTCTTTCTATTACAGCTACTTCATTTTCTTTATAACCATCACCAACAACAACTATTTCTCCACCATATGCTTTTATCATATCTATTTTTTCCTTTGAAGAATGATGATCAACAACTGCTATAAATTTATATCCTTTTATTGCAGAAGCAATTGCTAATCCAATAGCTGTATTACCACTGGATGATTCTATTATAGTGCCTCCTGGTTTTAACCTTCCATCTTTTTCTGCTTCTTCAATCATATTTAAAGCCATTCTATCTTTCATACTTCCACCTGGATTAAATTTTTCCAATTTAAAGAAAACCTTCCAGTCATTATTTTTCATTTTAATCTCAAATAGTGGTGTATTTCCAATTAAATCCGTAACCTTATTTACAATCATACTTTTTATCCTCTTCTATCATATATCTATTATCAATTCTTTTAACAACATATTTTTTTACCAACGGAATTTTGTGAAATTCACTTTCATTAGAATCCATTTGATAACCTGCTGTATTATAATAAATTAATAAATCTCCCTTTTCCGGAATAGTATCAAATTTGAGTTTCCTCCATGTCAGCATATCTTGTTCTAAACACAAGTTACCAGCAATACTCGCAAAAACAGTATTATTTTGCTTAGGATTTTTGGATACAAGTTCTGGTTCTATAAGATAATCACTATTAAACCATTGTTCTGATAAACAATTTATATTACCATTTGTAACAAGAATATTTTCACCATTACTCATATGCTTTAAATACTGTACTTCATATATACTAACACCTACGTTTTTAAGTAAACATCTACCAGGTTCTATAATTATTTCAATTCCTCTTTTATTTAGTTTATTGTACACATTTTTCAAAATATAATCTAACGCATTTTCATCAGCAATATTGCTATAATAAGGATAATAATTATTTATAAAATGTTCTTTAAAATACATTTTTTTATTATTACATTTCAGAAAATTATGATAATCTTCTTTGGAACAATAATTTGTAGGAATACCTCCACCAATATCAATAAATTTAATATTTAAATTCTTTAGTTCAATTAATTCAATCAATTCATTTATTGCTTTAACTCTATCATCTAAAGAATAATTATTAATATGAAAAGAGAAACCTTCAAGTTGTATTAAGCTGTCAGAAATAATTTCTAAACATAAATCAATTTGATTTAGATTGATTCCAAATCTACTAATTTTACCTAACAAATCGGAAATTCTCAGAAAAACTCGTGCTGGTTTATTAATCTCTTTAATAAACTTTAACTCTTCAATATCATCAACAGATATAATAACATTATGATCTATTGAATTATTCAAATAGATATTATCCTTTGCAGGACCAGAGGCAATTATTTTTTTCGTATATTTTAAAGCATCTTTTAATTCATAATTACTTGATACTTCAATACCACAATTTTGTTCAGCAGCATATTTCAATAGAGCAAAGCTTTTATTACATTTACATGAAAAAAAGATATTTTTATGTAAAGAGTATTGCATAAAAATATCTTCAAATTTATTAATATTATAAATAAATTGGTCAACAAAAATAATATTAGCAGGAGTGTCAAAAAGAGCAAATAAATTATATGCTTCTGCTAAACATTCTAAATTTTCAGTACTTTCAGGTTCAACTTTAGAATAATTAACCATAATTCAACTCCCTATTACTAATTTCCAAAATATACTGTAACAAATAAACCTTAAAATGTCAATAATTGTCATTTTAATTATTTGTAGAGTTTGTAGAATTACAATAGATGTGATACCTTTCAATATAGTAAAAAACAATAAGTCTAGTAAGATAAACCATTTAATTAGAAAGGATTTATTGCTATAACAAGTATATAACATTATCCGCATAGCTTAAATGCCAAAGATCACGATGTTATATTATATAAAATGAAAATCCTATCTCTTTTATTTGTCGAAAATATAAATGCTCTAATGCATCTCTTATACGATGAATCAAAAGAATCATTACTACATAAATCGCATAGACACGGTGAAAAGGTTGAAAAAGTCGTGATAATGATCGCAACGTTGTTATTCATATGATAATTTACTTAAATAAAATCTTATTAAAAACATTCTATAATATTTCTACCAATCGTAAACTTTCTTTCTCAATTAGAAATGGGACAACAAATTATAGAAAAAATAAATTCAATAATTACAAAGTAACTATATCATATAACATATTGCTATTAAATTTTATTAGTTCTATATCAGATCACTTACAATGAGAAAAGTTAAAAATAAGGATTGGTAAGTAACTCTTGAGAAAGTGTCGTTTCATCACCATGACCAGAATATAACGTAATATCTTTGGGATACTGTTTCAACTTTTGAATACTTTCTTCCATTTGTTCCATATCCCCACTAGGCAAATCGCTTCTTCCTATCGTACCACGAAAAACAAAATCACCAGTAAACATAATTTGTTCTTTCTCCATATAAAAAGAAATAGAATCTTCCGTATGTCCTGGCGTAAATAGACACTGAAATTCGAAAGGTCCTACTTGATACTTCTTTTCTTGAACCGTACTTTTTCGATAAACAGAAACAGGATAATCATCTAACAACTGTGATAGAGCCCCAACATGATCCCCATGAGAATGCGTAATTAAAACTCCTAAAGGATGATATTTATCTAAATATTTTTTTATTTTTTCATACTCTGATCCAGGATCTACTACAAGACAAGTATTCTCCTTAATCAAAATATAACAATTTGCTTCTAACATACCTACTACCAGTGTTTCTATTTGCATGATTTCCTAAACTCCCTTCTTTGGACTTTTAATTTTACCATAGTAATATTAAAAGTCAATAAAAAAGCGAAGAAATTTATTCTTCGACTTCTTCAAACTGCGAATTGTATAACGAAGCATAAAATCCGTTTTTCTTTAATAACTCATCGTGTTTTCCCTGCTCTACAATATCACCATCACGCATAACCAAGATCAAATCAGCATTTTTAATCGTCGACAACCGATGGGCAATGATAAAACTCGTACGATTCTCCATCAAGTGATCCATCGCCTTTTGAATCAATACTTCCGTTCGTGTATCGACGCTACTTGTTGCTTCATCTAAAATCAAAATTTTAGGATCTTTTAAAATTACTCTGGCAATCGTCAACAATTGTTTTTGACCTTGACTAACATTGCTCGCTTCCTCATTTAATTCCATATCATAACCACCAGAAAGCGTTTTGATAAAGTGATCGACACACGCCGCTTGTGCTGCTTGTTTTACTTCCTCATCCGTAGCATCAAGTTTTCCATAGCGAATGTTATCTTTGATAGAACCATGAAACAACCACGTATCTTGTAATACCATTCCAAACAAATTTCGTAATTGGCTACGATCAAATTCTTGAATATTTTTACCATCAATTTTAATCGCACCTTCATTGACATCGTAGAAGCGCATCAATAATTTGACCATCGTCGTCTTTCCAGCCCCCGTTGGACCAACGATGGCAATTTTTTGACCCTTCTTGACCTTGGCCGAAAAATCATGGATGATAATACGATCTTCATGATATCCAAAGTGTACGTGATCAAACGTAACATTTCCTTCGATACCATCAATAGAAGCCGGATGTAAAACAGTTGGGGTTTCCTCTTCTTCTTCTAAAAATTCAAATACGCGTTCTGCTGCTGCCGCTGTTGCTTGTAGTAAATTAGCAACTTGTGCTGCTTGAGAAAGCGGCTGCGTAAAACTTCTAATGTACTGTGTAAACGATAAAATATCTCCTACTTGAATTTTATTTTTGATAACAAGCCAACCACCTAAAATAGAAACCATTACATAGCCAATATTTCCGATAAACTGCATAATAGGCATCATCATTCCAGATAAAAATTGACTCTTCCATGCTGAATGATACAACGTATCGTTTTTTTCCTGAAATTCTGCTTCCGTATCTTTTTCGTTGTTGAACGTCTTTACGATCACATGTCCAGAATACACTTCTTCCACTTGACCATTGATATGGCCCAAATACTCTTGAACCAAAGAGAAATACTTTTGACTTTTCTTTACAATAAAGGAAATGAAGAAAAAGGAAATTGGCAAAATAACTAGCGTTACCACAGTCATCAACCAACTGATGCTAAACATCATGATCAACACACCAATTACCAAAGTAATAGATGTGATTACTTGAGTAAGGGAACTACTCAAATTTTGACTCAATGTATCCACATCATTGGTTACTCTTGATAAAATCTCTCCATGTGTCATACGATCAAAGTATTTCATGGGCAAACGATTCATTTTTTCAGAAATTTGTTTGCGCAACTGATAGGCCACTTTTTGACTAATTCCACTCATGATAAAACTTTGAAGCAACGAAAAGAGCATACTTACCAAGTACAACCCTAACAAGAAGAGCAAAATTTGAGCAATTTTCGAAAAATCAATTCCTGAGGTTGTTCCCGTCACTTTTCCAATCAAGCCATTAAAAATTTCTGTAGTAGCATTTCCTAATATTTTAGGGCCCACAATCGAAAAGATCGCACTGCCGATAGCAAACAGTAAAACAAAGAAAATACCAACCTTGTATCTAGAAAGATAAGCAAGTAACTTCTTGATGGTACCTTTAAAATCTTTGGCTTTTTCCGTCGACATGCCACCAGGGCCCATAGGTCCTCTAGGACGACCAACACGTGTATGTTTACTCATGCTCTAATTCCTCCTTTGACAATTGACTTTCGGCAATTTCTAAATAAATTGGACAGGTCTTCAACAACTCTTTATGCGTTCCAATTCCAACAACTTTTCCCTCATCTAACACGATGATTTGCTCAGCATGCAAAATGGTACTGATACGCTGTGCCACGATCAATACAGTACTATCTTTGGTTTCTTTCTTTAAAGCGCTGCGCAACGCCACATCTGTTTTAAAGTCTAATGCACTAAAACTATCATCAAAGATGTAGATCTCTGGATCTTTTGCGACTGCTCTTGCAATAGACAAACGTTGTTTTTGCCCACCTGAAACATTACTTCCTCCTTGGGAAATTGGTGATTGATACCTTTGATTTTTCTCTTGAATAAACTCTTCTGCTTGCGCAATTTGAGCCGCTTTTTTCATTTTTTGATCGCTAATATCATCATTTCCATACTTAATATTGGAAGCAATGGTTCCAGAAAACAATACCCCTTTTTGTGGAACATAACCAATGATTTCGTGCAAATCGTGTTGCGATACATCCTTCACGTTCACGCCATCCACTAAAATTTCACCTTTGGTTACATCAAACAATCTTGGAATCAAGTTGATTAAGGTACTTTTTCCACTTCCGGTACTACCAATAAATGCCGTCGTTTCACCTGGTTTCGCCACAAAAGAAATGTTTTCTAATACTGGTTCAGTGGCATCTGGATATTGAAACGACACATTCTTAAATTCCACATAGCCCTTTTTCTTTGGATTGAATTTCTTTGGTTTCTTTGGATCTTGAATGCTTACCTCACAAGATAACACTTCGTCAATACGTTTCATAGAAACGCTAGCACGTGGCATCATGATCGCAAACATAGAAATCATCAAGAAAGCCATGATAATTTGCATCGTATATTGAATGAAAGCAAGCATATCTCCAACCTGCATAATACCATCGTTGATGCCATGCGCACCTTTCCAAACGATTAACACAGCAACGGCATTCATCATGAACATCATAATCGGCATCATACAACTCATCGTACGATTGACAAACAACTGTGTCTTCGTCAAACGACGATTGGCATCATCAAAGCGATCTTCTTCGTGTTTTTCGTTACTGAAGGCACGAATGACAGGTAAACCAGTCAAAATCTCTCTAGTTACCAAATTCAATTTATCGATCAATTTTTGTAGTTTATCAAATTTTGGCATTACAATTGCAAACAATACGATAACTAACGATAAAATAGCCATAACGGCAACGGCAACAATCCATGCCATAGAACTATTGGTATTAAGGGCTTTGATCACACCACCCACACCTATAATTGGAGCATAAAAAGCAATACGTAACAACATGACCATAAGCATTTGAACTTGTTGAATGTCATTGGTACTTCTGGTAATCAAAGAAGCAACCCCAAACTGTTTAAACTCTGTTTCAGAGTAATCAAGTACTTTCGCAAAGACCTGTTTTCGTAAATCACGTGCCAATCTTGCTGCTACTTTTGCACCAATAAATCCAACCAAAATAGTAGCAGTCATACTCGCCAAAGCAATTCCTAACATTTTAGCACCAGAAACCAAAATATAATTGGTTTGAAGAGAATCTAAATTGACACCCAAAGCATCATATTCATTTTTCACGAATGCAATGGCTGCTTGATCAACCAAAGTATCTGGCATATCAGCAAGTTGCTCATCCATCTGATTCATCATTTGCATACGTGTTTCATCCGGCATATTTTGCAAGATCGTCATAATATCTAAACCACTGTTTTGTAACTCAGGTGGTAACGACTGCATGATTTGATCCTGAATCGCCTTGGCCTGATCATTCTCCCCTTCTAACATAGACAAAACAAGCATAGGTTTACCCAACAATTGATTTAAAGGTTCTTTTTTCTCTTCATCAAGTGATTTTAAAACATAAACCTCTTCTTGTTCGGCAAGAGGATACTTCTTTACATATTTGTCGTATTCTTCTTGTGACATATCAGAATCGATCAATTGATAAGATTCCTCCAATTGCTTCTGATCCTCTTCATCTAAAAAAAGACGAATGTGATCCAGTTCACTTTTACGAATCGCAAGTGGAGCAACCTCTTCGATTCCACCTTGTTGTACACCAACGTTGATAATTCTAGATGTGTAATCAGGTAACGCCAAATCACACATGGCTTGGGTAACCAACAAAGCAAAAATCAGTAAGATGGACGCCCAAGATTTTTTTAAATGTTTAAATAATCTTAACATAAATCATTTCCTTTCTTTAAAAAAACATGAAACAACAATTGTAACTGTCTATGATAACGTTTTTTTGCTTCTATCAGTGGACAATCAAACAACAAAACAGGCATTAAGTTGTAAATCGTCACGTGAAATAAAAGCGAAAAAACGTCATCCAAATTTTCTTTGGCCTCGGTCGTAAAAGAAGCAGTTGAGATGAGAAGATACATTTTTTCTTTCTCTTTTTGAATTTTAGAAAAAGTAAAATTAGAAGGCGAAGAAAAATCATTTTCCATATGCACATTCATGTTCAACAGTACATTTTTAAAATATTGCTTTCTGTCTTTTTGACTACAATAATGAATAATATCTAAATATAATTGTTCAAAAACATCCACCAAATCTTCTTTTTCTTTGATCAAAGTAAGAAAACGATCCCACAATATTTGACGATGTTGAACAAGAACATAAAAGTACAAATCTTCAATATCGTTAAAGTACAAATAAAAACTTCCTCGTGAAATTTTAGCATCTTGAACAATACGATTGATCGAAGCATCCTTCAATAATACTCTGGTAAATTCTCGTTTGGCTGCTTCTAATAAATGATTTCTTTTCTCGTCTTTCAATTTAAAAAAGGTATCCTTTGGCACAGTACCACTTCCTTTTTCAGGTCCTGCTCCATTATATGATGACAGGTTGTCATTCGTCAATAAAAAACTATACTTTTTCCATATTTTTACACAATTATGAATTACCAAACCAATAATTTTGTTGTAATAAAAACAATCAGCCAATGGTTGATTGTTTTTATACATTAAATTATATTATTCATTATTATCTGTAAAGAATAGGGAATCAATAATAAAATCACCAACATTTTCCCAATCTTCTCGCAAATCTTCTGTGCAATTAAAAGTAGCAATCACTAATTTATCGTTATACGAGAAAAAAATAGTATTATTATAAATAGTGGTATCAATTGCCTCACTCACCATTTTTATTTGTCCAACATTATGTCCATTAACTTCATAATAATCCGTACTCAAGATTTCAGCACGATCTTTATAAATGTCTTCAAATTGAGTTCGATAATCTAGTACTTCATCATTTTGCATTTCAATATCCGTCATATTGATCGCAACATTGATCTTCGTATCGTCATTAGAAAATACAACATCGGGTACATCTCCATTATATTTTTTTGTTATAGTTTCATAATCCAATTGCTGAAAACTGGTTGGAACTTTTATAAAGAATTTATCTTCCTCTACACGAATATATTGCGTTTCAATTTCTTCTCCGCTTTTCGTTTCTGTTATCATCGTTTCGTATTTTTCAGCTTCTTTCTCTAATTTTTGCATATCTTTTCTTACGATCACTTGAATGACAACACAAACAATGATAACGATTACACATAGTGCAACAAATATCATGATACCTAATTTTTTCTTTTTCATAAATTTCTCCTACTTTTTCTTTATTATTTTTTCTTATCAGCACAAAAAAGACAAACAATTGCTCTACTACACTACCTCCTTTACAAATTACGTCTCGTTTAGATTATTATATCATTGTTTAAAAAATAAAAAAACTAGATATTGCTATCTAGTAATACACAAAATGGTGACCTGTATGGGGTTTGAACCCATGAATACCACCTTGAGAGGGTGGCGTGTTAAACCACTTCACCAACAGGCCAATTTCTTTACCAATGACTTTTTTAGTTTAACATAAATTGCACATTTCTGCAATAGGAAAACAAAAGGCGAGAACGCTCGCCTTCTTTTACTGATTTAAATAACGTTTAAAATGTTCTACTCTATTTTT
>CAMMJA010000029.1 GCA_946497145.1 uncultured Mycoplasmatota bacterium
ACTAGCGCATGTCAGAGTCAAAGTCTGATGCCTTACCGCTTGGCTACGAGGCAATCTACAAGTGGTGGAGAGAGATGGATTCGAACCATCGAACCCAAAGGGAACAGATTTACAGTCTGTCGCGTTTAGCCACTTCGCTACCTCTCCATAAAAAATGGTGCCGAAAACAGGACTTGAACCCGTAACCTACTGATTACAAATCAGTTGCTCTACCAATTGAGCTATTTCGGCAAAAAATGGTGGGCGATATAGGACTCGAACCTATGACCCCCTGCTTGTAAGGCAGGTGCTCTAACCAACTGAGCTAATCGCCCACATAGTACCATGTATACTGGTTGACAGAATTAAATATACCAGTTTCTCATACCTTTGTCAATACCGATAACCATTTTTTTCTATTTTTTTATAATCTCCTGATACTTCTCTTGGATCCAAGAATCTAACTCCTTAGACAAACTATGAAAACCACTTGGCGTCTCTACTATTTTGCTTCTTTTTCTTCTATTCATACGATAATCGATATCTTTGATCGTCAATTTCACTTGAAATGTATCATCATCGCTTTCTAACACTTTGACTTTGATCGTTTCTCCAATGTTGACATAGTCATTGATATTGCGAACATAGCCACTAGATATTTCCGATATGTGTATCAAACCACTATAATATTCATCTAGCCCTACAAAAATACCATATTTTTCTACCCCAGTCACACAGCCAGTTACGATTTTTCCTTTCTCATACTTCGTCATTTCTACACCTTCTCTTGTCAAATTATATCACAAAAAGAGGAAGAAACACAAGAAAAGTAAAGTTTCGGCTTTTTGGCTTTACGAATTTATTATTTTAAAGTATAATGATGTCGGTGATAAAATGAAAGAAACAGAAGCAAAAATTATAGCCATCATCGATAAATTAAGACCTTTTTTAATGAGCGATGGCGGCAATTTAGAATATGTCAAATTTGAAGATGGCATTGTCTATGTTCGCCTTTTAGGAGCATGCAGTCATTGTCACATGATGGAATTTACCTTAAAAGATGGTATTGAACAAGTGATCATGAACGAAGTTCCAGAAGTGATGGAAGTAAGAAACGTAATATAATTACGTTTTTTTATTAGAAAGAAAAATGCTTGGTAATCCAAGTAACAGGAGGAAGTGAAGAATACTTTTGCAAAATCATATAAATATCGTACAAAAAACGTTCGTATTCTAAAATGCGACTCGTAACTTGCAAAATGTTCTCTTCTCGTTTGTAGCCATTGATAATTTCATCATAAAGATCAAAATAAAAAGAAGGAAACAACAATCGTCCATAAAACAATCGTAAATCAAATTTACTAAAGTGAATACTTTGTAAAAATGCATCAAACTCTTCTAACTTGTAATTATCTTGATAAAAAGACGATTTTAAATATTCTGCAACATCCCGAACCTGATGATCAATTACTACATTCAAGGGATTGTAAAACTCGAATTCCATCTCCTGTGCCCAAACACGTTTATGCGATACTACTAAAGAAGAACTAGATTGTTTTTCTTCAATCAAGGTGTTTTGAATATAAGAAATTGCATTCTCCCCTAGTCCGATAAAATAGGAAATCGATTGTACCAATAGAGGATATTTTTTACGAAAATGTTCAATTTGATATTCAAAATAATCGATTTTTTCTTTCCATAAAGTAATCCAATCAAATCGAATGAGAGAAGGAAACAGTTTCCATTGATGAGGCAAAACTACCAAAGGATAAGAAAATTGTTGCAATGTAATAAAATGATTAGTTGGTACCACAACCTCAAGCAAAATATAAGGTTTTTGACTGACCATGGTCAAAATTTGGCGATCTTTATTTAAAACAATACGATGATAAAAAGCATGCATATTGATCATTTCTAAATTTAATACATAAAGATCCTGGGCTTCTTCTATAGATCTTGTATATGGAACAAATAAATATTGGTGCTGCTCGATATAAAAAACATATTGTTTTTTCACCTGATAGAGTTTTTCGATTTTAAAATGATAGTAGTATTCCAAAATGTTCTTCATATCTATCACCTCAATTTATTTTATGAGGATGAAATCTATTTATGAACAAGTAAAAATGAATCCTTTTGGATTCATTTATCGCATAGAGGAGCGAGAAGTATTATCTCCTTTATATTGTCCTAATACACTTTCTAATTGTGAAATATCATTTTGTCTTTGTGCAACCTTCGCTGCAATTTCTTGTGAATCTCTACGGATTCCATCGACTAGTTCACGATTTCTAGCAAGTTCCAAACGTTCTTGTTCCGCTCTTTCTCTTGCTCTTTGACTGCGTGCTTCAATGGTCACTTTTGCTTCTTGCAACAACTGACGATATCTTTCATCTGTCTCTAAAGCCATACGTTGTTTTTCATCTTTTTCGCGGGCTGCTTGTAGCGCTTCTTCTTTAGCCAAACGTACTTGATCCGCAAGTTCTTGTGCCCTACGCTCTTCTTCTTCTGCCGCCTTAATCAAATCGGTAAGAGAAGCATCGACAGGAGCATTCATCGCATGACTAGAAACATTTTCTGTTCTAGAAGTATTGCTGTTACGCAACAATTCATTTACCCGATCCAAATCTCTTTGATATTCTCTTCTAATGTAATCGTTGGAAGCAGAATCTCTCAATGAAGACAACGCTTGTTCTAACTGTTCTTTATCCTGTGTCAAAGTTGGACGATCTTGAATGATTTCATCATGTTTCAAATGATAAGTGTTACCACCACCATTTAACAAGTAATTGTCCAACTGATGATTTTCTTCGGCAATTCTTTTTTTCTTGGCTTCAAGAGCACTTTGATATACTTCAGAATCAATCTGTACTTGATCATCATAAGGTGTTTCTACCGGTTTAGAAGCAACACTAGATTCTCCTAAGTTTTGATCCAATTGATCTTTCATCGACATTGGTTCCTGCTTTTCCATCTGTGGTTCCATAGCAGGAGGAACATCCTTATTTAATTCCTCGTTTAACTGATCAGCCATAGACAATGTTTCTTCCTTTTCTGATACTGATTCTTTTAAATCTTGATCCAACTGTTCCGCAAGTGGAGATGGTTCTTGATTGTTTGCCACTTTCTCGTTTGGAGTAAATGGATTTTTTTCAAAATAGTACAAATCATCAGAGCCCAAAACCAATTGATCTTTCATCGCACCTCTCAATTTCAAAGCACGATTCAATACTTTTCCTTCCACACGACTTTGATACTGCAACGTATGAATTTTTTCTTCCAATTGGGCCACTTTAAAGGCAATTCGCGCGAGTTGATCTTTTGAAATTGCACCTTCCGCAATTCTCTCTTGCAAAGATGCCAATTTTTCTTCTTGTGTCTCTAGTTTTGCAGCAGCCCTCTTACTCTTTAATCGCAAAAGACCTTTTTGAAAGAAAGTCCCTACTTTAGAAAAAGAGACAGGAGTCAATCTAATTTTAGAATACTCTTTTTCCTCTTCTTTCTTTTTAGCTGCTTTCTTCACCATCTTCTTATCTATGGTTAGATAGTCCATTAAATCGGTAAGCTCTAAATCATACTCATCCATCAATTCTGCTATTTTCTTTTTTGTATTCATGTCCTACCCTCCTTATTCAACTTCTGTCTTAGAAAGTTCTCTCAACAAATCCTTAATGCGATTCCATTCTGCCTCATCTGTAATCGTACCAAGTTGTGGTTGTCCATTGTTGCGGTCTACCGTTGAAACATAGATCGTAATATTTCCGTTTTCATCTTTTTCATTTTTCGTATAAATCACATATTCTTTTTTTGTATCTTTAAATTCAAACGCCAAGATGACTTCTACTTCATCGATGGAACCATCTTCTGCTACGATTGACATAATTTTCTTCTCTTCCATTTTATAAATCCTCCTCTTTATTTTCCTTATAATATCATTTTACCATAAATTCCAGTAATTTCAACATTTTATTTGATTTTTTTTAATAAAAAGTATTTCGCACCATAAGCACAATAATTTTCGATATAAGTATCTAAATCTTTGATGTTGTTGATCTTACTTACTTTTGGGTTATTTTCATCATAGAACCCCTTCAAACGCAATTTATCATAAGCATAATCACCTAAAATATAATCAAACGAAACAAAATAGTCCGTACACTTTTCGTTGGTTTCTGTTTCAGAAAAAACTTTATGAGAATCTTTTACTACTTCATATTCTATATGGTTCAATATCACTTTCTTCATCTTAATACTCCTTACTGTATGCCGATGCTTGGCTTTTATATTTCTCTAAATTAGATCCCGAATTCCAAGTCATATAGCCACCATTTAATCCAGCATCGTAAAGTCCCTTGATTTGTTGTTCTACTTCTTTGGCTCCATACGTGATGTACGGCTCATGAATGGTATCGTACGTTTGAATCCAAGTACGAACGATCGCAGGAGTTGGAATTTCGGCTTGACGCTTCATCACATAATTTTCTCCCCAATAATTTAAAATATCGTAAGGAACCGTCCATACCGGCTCGCGAAATCCATATTCATACTTGTTAAAGTGATCAGGATACGGCATGGCACTAACTACATCGACTACATTGCTGATCGCTGGAAAATACTGGCCATATGCTGTTACATAAGAATGGGCGCTTTCTCCAAAGACATCGGCCGAAACATAGACGTGCAACTTGTGTAACTCATCGGTTGCATATTGTAAAAACCTTTGAATGGCTTGGGCTTTTTCTTCTTGATAGGTATTTCTAAAATCGATGGTTTTAGAATTTTCTAGGGCCAAAGTACGATCCGGAAAACGAACGTAATCAAACTGAATTTCTTGAAAGCCCATTTCCTCTACGGCTTCTTTCGCAAGTTCTACGTTGAATTCCCACACTGCTCGTTGATAAGGACTTGGCCAATACGTATTATAATGTTCGAACAACTCTCCAGTTTTAGCGTTTTGCAAAGCATATTCTGGATGATCCAAAGCATAATATTTATCCTTAAAAACAGTAATTCTACCAATAACATAAAAACCCGCTTCTTTTATTTTTTGAATGGCTGCTTGATATGCTTCTTTCGTATTGAATGCTTTCTCATAGTTTGTCTTAGAATACTGTTTCATGGCTTCTGCTGGATAAGCGGAACTTTCATTGTCTTTGATATCTAACACAAAAGCATTAATTTTAGTTGTTTTCGCAAATTCTATATAAGCATCGACATTGTCAATTACTCCTTGACTACAGTTAAGATAAAGTGCATATACTTCTTCTGGCATCGGATTATCTTCAAATTTTGGCTTATCTACTGGATAATAATCTAAGTTTCCAGCACTTCCACCACCATAACTATTTCCTCTTTTTTGATGCATATCATAATACTTTTCTTCCTCATATGGCAAAAGAGAGCTTGCTTGATCTAGTACCACGTATTTTGAATAAATGTATCCCGTTTCTTCGCCTTTCTTTACTTCGTACATCGAAACCGAACCATCATCGTTCAATCGATCAAAACCAACTACTTCCAATACGTCACCTTTGTTGGCAAGTCCCAAAAGTTTTCCTTCATCGGGAGATTGATACAAATTTTGAGGTGTTCTTACATAAACATCCGTCTCAAGTACTACCTTATCTGGATCTGTAACTAAAAAATCAGGATCGATGTAACTTTTTTCTTTTCCGTAAATAATTTGTTCTAATACTTTTCCGTCTTCTAGCGTAATCGTCTCATCTTCCCTATAAGATACCTTGGTCCCACGTACCAACGCATCTTTTTCTTTTCCCGTTTCATCGTATACTTTCACAGTAGTTTGGTTGCTTGCTACATAACGACTTTGTATGGAACCACCAAAAAGACGATCTTTGTTTTGATAAGCAACATAACCAATTCCAACAAGACCAACTATCAAAAGCAACATTACAACATTTTTCCATTTGATTTTTTTCTTGCGCGCATTCTTTTTTTCTACCCTTGTCATAACTACTCTCTCCTTATGATAGTAGTATACCACAAAAAAGGATATTTCTACCAACATTATTGCATTGGCAAACTGAATAAATTAGAATTTTTATCTAGTCCATTTTGATAATAAGTAGGCACTTTCCCCTGAACCATTTTAATGGCTACTGGAATGTCGGTAGCAATCAGCACCTCCTTACTTACAAGAGGCAAAATAATTTGTTGCGTCACTTCGATATGAACCCCAATTTCTACCATAGCATTGTTGATTCCATAATTGTTAATTTTAGTATTTACATTTCCTAACACATCGCCAACAAAAGCAAGTCGAACGGGAAATTTTGGCCCGACATTGGCAAGAAGAGAGTTTCCTGTCAACACGCCCAAAGGAATTTCACAGACAATTCCTTCTTTTAATTTAGACAAACTCATACTCCTTAAACTAGCAGGAACTTCAAACTTGTCCACATCACCATTTTCTAAAGCAAGCAACTGCTCTTGAACTGCATCGGTTGCCATTTGTAAAACCTGATTGACGATAGAAGAATTAAAGTCAACGGCCTGAATTTCTCCTTCTTCATTTTTAGTCATTTCAAACAAGTCATCGTTTTCTAGCAAATTCGTCACTTCTTCAGTCACTGCTTGATTGATGATCGTAGTTGCAAGACGTTTGGTTTCTATTTCAGCATAGTCGATCAAAATCGGATTTACAATATTTCCGATCACATGAATCACAAAAGCAGTTGCAAGCAAAACGAGTATAATACTAAATAAAAGAATATTTTTTTTATTCCACTTTCTAGTACGTTTTAAATGGATCCGTTGCTTCATATACTTCACCCATTTTAATATATGAAACAAAAAAAAGATTACTACAACGTAATCTTAACTAAAATCACATCTTCCCCTATTTTAGTAATACTGTCCCAATAGATTTCAGTATCGGAACCCTTATTAAAGAAAGAAAAAAAATTCTTGTTTGGTTCGATGATCAACGAAACGATATTTCCTTTTTCTTCATCTATTTTTACATCGATAATATTGCCAATGTTTTTACCATCGATCACATTTACAATATCTTTATGTTGTAAGTCTGACAATCTCATATCCTTCACCTATTCTAGTATATGGAATTATCAAAAACAAATATTACTTCAACATTTTTTTTAAACTGGATATGGCTGATTTTTCTAAACGAGAAACTTGTGCTTGACTAATCGAAAGTTCTTCTGCGATTTCCATTTGCGTTTTGCCAATCATGAATCTTTGATCCAAGATAAATTGTTCCCTCTCATTCAACTCGTCGATCGCAGAAGCAATTGCCATTTTAAAGTCGATATCTTTGTTATTGGCTTTTTTATCTTCGATTTGATCGTATAAATAAATGGTATCTCCTCCATCGTTATAGATTGGCTCAAACATACTAACAGGATCTTTGAGAGAATCTAAGGCGTTGACGATATCATAAACAGAAACATCAAGTTCCCTAGCCAGTTCATCGATCGTCGGCTCTTTTCCGTATTGATTGTGATAAGTTTCTTTGGCTTTCAATGCTCGATACGCCAAATCTTTAAGCGAACGACTTACCCGAACGCTGTTGTTGTCGCGCAAATAACGTTTTACTTCTCCTAAAATCATCGGAACAGCATAAGTGGAAAACTTTACTTCATGTGACAAATCGAAGTTATCGATCGCCTTGAGTAGACCTATACATCCCACTTGAAACAAATCATCCATATTTTCACTACGATAATGAAACCGCTTTAAGATGCTAAGTACCAATTTCAAGTTTCCTTCGATCAAGTCGTTGCGTGCAAAAGGATCTCCTTGTTTTAATTTCTGAAACAGTACTGTCATCTCTTCATTACTTAAAACTTTAATATTCGCTGTATTCACGCCACTAATTTCTACTTTGTGACGTGCCATAAAAACTCCTTTCGTATCTATGTTGATAAAAAAGAAATTTTTCTATACCAAAAAAGATGTGAAAATCACATCTTTAAATCCAATCATCATAACAATCTAAAAAAGAATGCTTAACTCCTTGTTCTTGATAACCAAGAATTGCTCGCAAATGAACGTTTTGACTGCTTTTAAAAATATTATATTCCACATTCGGATTTTCCTTTTTTAACGTTTGAATCAATCGTTTGATTTCTAAGCGTTTAGATTGTTCTTCTTTTTCGGTCGCACACTGCTCGACAAAACGGCAAGCACAATTTAAAAAGGTCAAATGATGATACTTCTGAAAAGAGATAATATCTTGTTCTCGTACCAAATACATCGGTCGAATTAGTTCCATACCTGGATAGTTTTTGCTGTGCAATTTCGGCATCATCGTCTTATATTCTCCACCGTAGAGCATGCTCAATAAAATTGTTTCAATCACATCATCAAAATGGTGCCCCAAAGCAATTTTATTACATCCTAAATCTTGTGCCTTATGATAAAGATGACCTCTACGCATTCTAGCACAAACATAACAAGGATTTTTTTCAATTTGTACTACAGAGTCAAATATGTTGGTAGAAAAGATAGTAATGGGAATATTTAAAAGTTTGGCATTGTGCTCGATTTGTTTTAAATTTTGTTTGTTATATCCTGGATCCATTACCAAAAAGACAAGTTCAAAAGGAACATTTCCATGTCTTTGTAACTCTTGCATACATTTGGCAAGAAGCATCGAATCTTTGCCCCCAGAAATACATACCGCAATTTTATCTCCTGGTTGAATCATATCGTATTGCCGTACTCCTTTTACAAACTTGCGCCAAATCGATTTTCGATACGTCGTAATTAAAGAGCGCTCTATCTCTAAATATTCTTTCATAACATCTCACATCCATCTTTATTATAGTTGATTTATGTTCTTTCGCAAAGAAAAATGTGACTAATTATAGTCACATTCTATCAAAATTCCCAACGGAACTTTTTTCTTTATGGCGGAGACAGAGGGATTCGAACCCTCGCGCCAGTTGCCCGACCTACGCCCTTAGCAGGGGCGCCTCTTCAGCCGACTTGAGTATGTCTCCATTCATGCTTCCGTAGTTATAATATTACCTTATAATGATGAAGATGTCAATTCTTTCTCACACTTTTTTGCTTTGAATACAAAAAAAATCCTCTTGGATTTTTACTTCAACTTTGGTGACCAGTACGGGATTCGGACCCGTGAATGCCGCCGTGAAAGGGCGGTGTGTTAAGCCACTTCACCAACTGGCCAAAAAAA
>CAMMJA010000030.1 GCA_946497145.1 uncultured Mycoplasmatota bacterium
CAGATGGACCTATGGCACAAACTCGTGAACATATCTTACTTGCTCGTCAAGTTGGTGTACCTAAAATGGTTGTGTTCATGAACAAATGTGATATGGTTGATGACGAAGAACTATTAGACTTAGTAGAAATGGAAATCCGTGATCTATTAAGTGAATATGGATTCGATGGAGACAATACTCCAATTATCCGTGGATCTGCTTTAAAAGCACTTGAAGGAGACCCTAAATATGTAGAGGCAATCTATCAATTGATGGATGCAGTAGATGAATGGATTCCAACTCCAGAACGTGATAATACAAAACCATTCTTAATGAGTGTAGAAGATGTATTTACGATTACTGGACGTGGAACAGTTGTTACAGGACGTGTAGAACGTGGACAATTAAAACTTAACGATGAAGTTGAAATTGTTGGTATTAAGCCAACTAGAAAAACAGTTGTTACAGGTATTGAAATGTTCCGTAAACAACTAGATTATGCAGAAGCAGGAGATAACGCTGGTGTACTATTACGTGGTATTTCTCGTGAAGAAGTAGAACGTGGACAAGTACTTGCAAAACCAGGAAGTGTTACACCTCATACGAAGTTCAAAGCAGAAGTTTATGTACTTAGCAAAGAAGAAGGTGGACGTCATACTCCATTCTTTACGAACTATCGTCCTCAATTCTATTTCAGAACTACTGATGTAACTGGAGTAATCGAGTTACCAGCAGGAACTGAAATGGTTATGCCAGGTGATAACGTTAGTATCTCAGTTGAATTGATTCACCCAATTGCAATCGAAAAGGGAACACAATTCTCAATTCGTGAAGGTGGACGTACTGTTGGTGCTGGTGTTGTTAGCGAAATCGTTCAATAATATAAGTAAACAAAAAAATCGAGAGTTTCTCGATTTTTTATTTGTTTTTCTTCTTTTTCATACCCTTGTATAGATTGTACATGATCGGATTGATGATAAGATCGAATTCTCCTATATATTCCGTTGCAACAGCATGAAACCCAAACTTCATTTCGTTAAGTCCAGAGTATTTATTTTTTTGTTGAAATTCCCCAACGATGGCATTTAAATTAAAGTACTTGTAGTTCTTATCGTTGTATTCTTCTATGATTTTCCACTTTAATAGATAATTTGGATCCTTATCTTTATATTTTGGATTAAACCCTTCGATGAGTAAGTAGGCAGCATTGTCATATTTGATGACGATGGCCGCACTGATGATCATGCCATCGGGATAGTTTTTCAATAGGTTGGTTGCCAAAACTAAATCTTTTTTATAATTGTTTACGAGTTTGTCCGATTCCATTTTTTGATTAATTATTTTTCGAATGTCCATGTTATTTTTTGGTGGATGTTGAATCATGTTGTTCAAATGATCATTTTGATTGAGTACTCTTTCATAGGCATCTTTACTGTTGATGACAAATTGTTCGGTATTTAATTTGGCAAAGTAAATATCAATCGCATCTTTTTCTTTGAAACTTTGATACAATGCTTGGTAGTAGTTGATTGGTCGTGTATGTTTATTTTTTACAAATTCATAAAAAGTTTGTATATCACCCGTTTGATCTTTGATGATCTCGATTCCTGTGCGGCGTGCTTTGTTGATTTTATTGCGAGTGGATTTCTCTAATTTTTTGTATAGTTGTTTACTAGGAAGTTGAAACGTTGTAATGGCTTCCCATCTTGCTTTTTCGGCTTCAAAAAATTTGGTTAATCCATGATGTTGAAAACCGGCATTCTTTATGGCAGAGATAATGGCATTGGTATTTGGATTGGAGTTTATTATATTTCCATTTTTGTCGCGAATAGAGCAAGGAATGTAAGGATCCATCTTCAAATACATAAAGCCCTGTTTTCCGAGTAATCGTTTAAGTTTTTCTGCAAAATCTTTTAACATGGTCGGATTGGAATAATCGAGTAAAAAGCCCCGAGGAACATAGGCATATTTTTGTCCCATGAACACTTCTTCATACAGAATTAAACCGGCGCCAATCAAATTTTCAAAATCATCTTGAACACCTAAATAATGCGTATGAAAACCAATTTGTTCCATTGCTTTTCCATACATCGATGATTGATAATAATTACGATAGCGATGTTTGCTTGCAAATTGATCAAATTGTTCTGGTTGTAATGTAATGAGTTTCATGAGATTCCTCCTTATAGAAATTATTACATTATAGCACATTACGAAAAATTTATCAAATAGATACAAAAACTTAACGCAAAGTTGGGCGTTTATAGTATAATAATAATAGGTGATAGAGATGTTTGAACATAAAAAAATATTCATTTTGGGTTTTGCAAGAAGTGGTTATGAAGCAGCAAAGTGGTTAGTAGAGCATGACAACGAGGTTTTATTAAATGACTCCAAAAAAGAAGAAGAAGTAAATCAAGAACAGTTACAAGAACTAAAAGAAAAAGGAGTTCATTTTGTTTTTGGTTCTCATCCTGATGAAATTTTAGATAAAAGTTTTGATTATTTGATTAAAAATCCTGGTGTTCCGATTGATCATAAGTACGTATTAAAAGCGAAAGAGTTAGATATTCCTGTGATCAATGAAGTAGAAATGGCGTATCGTCTGTTGCCCGATGATGTAACCTTAATTGGAATTACTGGAACCAACGGGAAAACAACTACGACAACATTGACGTACGAAATCATCAAGAAAAGTGGGAAGCACGTTCATTTGACGGGAAACATTGGTTATCCGTTATGTAGTTTCTTACCAAAATTGGAATATAATGACATTATCGTGATGGAAGTATCGTGTCAGCAACTCGAAAATTTAGATCAATTTAAACCACATATTGCTGTTATGACAAACTTGAGTCCAGCGCACATCGATTTTTTAAAAAGTTATGATAATTATAAGCGGGTAAAGGGAAAGATCTTTCAAAATCAAACGAGTGAAGATATTGCAATTTTGAATATTGAAAATCAAGATGTCTTAGATCTTACCAAATCGATTTTGGCAACAACGAAGTATTTTTCTAGTAAGCATGAAATCAATGGTTGTTACATCAAAGATCAGGGAATTTACTATTATGCTGATAGAGTGTTAGATTTGGATAAGATTAAAGTTTCTGGGGTACATAATTATGAGAATATTATGGCAGCCATAATGGTAGCCAAAGAACTACAAATTGATGACGATGTGATCCGTCAAGTTGTCTATGAATTTAAAGGGGTAGAACATCGTTTGGAATATGTCATGGAATACCATGGCAGAACGTTTTATAATGATTCTAAGGCGACGAACAACAAATCGACGCAAATTGCCTTGTCGGCATTTCAACAACCGACGATTTTGATCATGGGTGGTTTAGATCGTGGTCAAGATTTTAGTGAGTTAACTGATTATATGAAGCATGTAAAACAGATCGTTTGTTACGGGCAAAATAAAGAAAAAGTCAAAGAATATGCCGATTCGATTGGAATCGACGTGATCGTGGTAGATAATTTAAAGGAAGCGACAGGACAGGCATATCAAATTTCTAAAGAGGGCGATGTGATTTTATTGAGTCCTGCGACTGCATCATGGGATCAATATGCTTGTTTTGAAGATAGAGGATTAGAATTTAAAGAAATAGTAAAGGAGATTAGTAATGAAGATTCAAACAATTAAAGCAAGAGAAATTTTGGATTCAAGAGGAAATCCAACCGTAGAAGTAGATGTAATCTTAGAAAGTGGTGTATTAGGACGTGCGGCTGTACCATCAGGTGCTTCTACAGGTGAAAGAGAAGCACTAGAGTTACGTGATGGAGACAAGAGATATTTAGGAAAAGGTGTCTTAAAAGCCGTTCAAAATGTCAATGAAAAAATTGCTCCAGCAATTGTGGGAATGGAAGTAGAAAAACAAGAAGAAATCGATCGGGCGATGATTGCATTAGACGGAACAGAAACGAAATCTAATTTAGGTGCCAATGCGATCTTGGGTGTTTCTATGGCATGCTTAAAGGCAGCGGCAATCGATGCAGGAAAACCATTGTATGCGTATGTTGGAGAAGGAAAAACATTACCTGTTCCGATGATGAATATTATCAATGGTGGAGCGCATGCAGATAATCGTTTAGATTTTCAAGAGTTTATGATTATCCCTCAGGCAGATACCATTCATGAGCGTGTCAGAATTGGTTCAGAAGTATTTCATCATTTGAAAAAGGTATTGAATGAGAAAAAGTTAGCAACTGGTGTTGGAGACGAAGGTGGCTTTGCTCCAGATTTAAGCAGCAACAAAGAGGGCTTTGAACTTATTATGGAAGCGATCGAAAAAGCAGGATATACGCCGGGAAAGGATGTAAAACTAGCAATTGATGTAGCGGCGAGCGAGTTTTATCACGATGGTAAATATCATCTAGAAGGAGAAGGACGTGTTCTTTCTACAGATGAATTGATTGCCTTTTACGAAGAGTTGGTCAATACTTATCCAATTATTTCAATCGAAGATCCTGTAGATGAAAATGATTGGGATGGTTTTGCAAAATTGACAGCCAAAATTGGAGATCGAGTACAATTGGTTGGAGATGATTTGTTTGTAACCAATAAGAAATGTTTACAAATGGGCATTGACAAAAAAGCAGGTAACGCTATTTTGTTAAAAGTAAATCAAATTGGTACCATTACAGAGACACTAGAGACGATTGCTTTGGCTAAGGAACATGGTTATAAAACAATCATTTCTCACCGTAGTGGAGAAACGGAAGATACGACGATTGCTGATTTAGCAGTAGGACTTGATTTGGGACAAATTAAAACAGGATCTATGTCTAGAACAGACCGTATTTGTAAATACAATCAGTTGATGAGAATTGAAGAGGAATTATCATAATTTCTCTTTTTGCTTGTCATTTTTTGGGGGGATGTTATACTTTAATTAAGAATAAGGAGGATACGATGAACGAAGAGAAAACAAGCAACAAGAAAATTTTGGTTGCATTATGTATTATTTTAGGTTTGTTGGTAGTAATATTAGGAGGATATGTTATTTATGATCAAGTGATAAATAAGCATTCTGATTCGAGCAAAGAAGAATTGGATGAACCATCTGTTGAAAATCAAGAAAATGAGTATCAAAACTATACATTAGATGGTACGAAAACAGTGGAAGAAAAATATACGAAATTATTATTTTATATTCCGAATGATACAACTAATTTTAATGATTTGACCGATAAAGCAAAAATGGAGTTTATTTGGACTCGTTTGAAATATGATCCGGATAGGACAGAAACTGACTCTAATGGTAATACGGTTAGAATTTTTACTAGAGAACATGTAGAAGAATTGTTAAAATCTTATTTTGGAGATCAAATTACGTTTCATTATGCCAATTGGACGGGCTCTGGAGAGGGGATCAATCCAGTCAATGATGAACTTTATGCTTTGAAATACAATTCGGAAAAAAATGAATTTTCAATGGGTGTGGCTGGTGCATTGGGTGATCCGACAGATCCTGAAGTAGTATGGAAATGGGTTTCTGCTAGAGCCAATGAGGAAGAAGTCGTCTATACAGCGCAAGTAATTTTCCGTAATCGAGATTTAAGTATTAGCAAGGAAGCATTGGGAACAGATCGAATCGATCAAATGGAATTGGATGAAAGTCAAGGGCGAGTATATCATCCAAGTGGAAAGACATTAGAAGATTTCTTGGATCAATCTTATACCTATGAATATACGTTTACCAAAGATAGTGATCCGGTGTTAAAAGAAGTAAAAATTATCAAATAAGGAAATGGTTATGTTTCCTTTTTTGTTTTCTTTTTAGTATAATAATAAAAGGTGATAGCATGAATAAATTACAAGAAATGCCAAAAATAGAATTACATGTTCATTTAGATGGTTCGATGCGATTAGAAACAGCAAGTCAATGGTCAAAAGAATCTTTAGATGTCGTCAGAGAAAAAATGGAAGCACCAATTGATTGCGTGGATTTAAATAATTATTTAACGAAGTTTTCATTTCCGCTTTCCTTATTACAGACAAAGGATCATCTTACTAGGGTGGCGTATGAATTGGTAGAAGATTTAGAAAAAGATCATGTCATTTATGCGGAAATTCGGTTTGCACCTATTTTGCATACTAAGCAAGGACTCAGTTTGCAAGAAGTAGTCGAGGCAGTGTTAGATGGGCTCAAGAAAGGAAGGATCAAGTGCGGATTGCTTCTTTGCCTGATGCGTAATGAAAAGGAAGAAAATAATCGGAAAGTGATCGAAGTTGCCAAACAATATTTGGGTAAAGGCGTCGTCGGATTGGATTTGGCGGGAGCAGAAGGGATGTATCCAACTTCTAATTTTGCTAGTTTATTTCAAGAGGCACAAAAACAAAATATTCCGTTTACGATTCATGCTGGAGAGGCAGATGGACCTAGCAGCATCCTATCAGCAATTCAGTTTGGTGCTAAACGACTTGGTCATGGCGTTCGGATCATAGAAGATTCTTCCCTTATGCAGTTAGCAAAAAAACAGGATATTACATTAGAAATTTGCCCAAGCAGCAATCTACAAACACGCATCGTGACCAATTATGCCGATCATCCACTTTTTGCGCTTTTTAATCAGGGATTGCATGTTACGATCAATACTGATAATCGAACGGTTTCTAACATAACGCTTACGCAAGAATATCAAAAATTAAAAGATGCTTTTCCATTTGCCGAAGAAGATTTTAAAGCAATGAATCTTTATGCTGTCCAAGCCAGTTTTTTACCAGAAGAAGAAAAGCAGCAATTAGTAGAAGAGTATTTGTCACAATGGGAACAATATCTTCATATTCACTACAGTAAAAATAATTAAAAAAGATGAACCGAATGGAATAAAGGAAAATAG
>CAMMJA010000031.1 GCA_946497145.1 uncultured Mycoplasmatota bacterium
ATACGCGATTATTTTTCTGTTTGTTTGAATTTGTTTCTTCTCTCATAAAAAACACCTCTTATGTTACCTACTTTTAGTATAACGTTAAAATTCATCGTTGTAAATAATTTTTTCCCCTTATATGCAAACGAAAAAGAGGAGTAATCCTCTTTTTCTATCTATATGAACGCCAACCAGCGATTAGCGTCATCACCATATTTTATGGTGGATAAAATGAAAATGTTCCCGTTTTCACATCAAAACGAATCGTTCCTTTTTCTTTGGTGACATAGATGGTACTATGATATTCTTGTAAACGTTTCACAACCGTAGGATGTGGATGATGAAAGGTATTATCTTTTCCTGCTGAAATCAAACTTACCTTGGGTTCGATTTGTTTTAAAAAATGATCGCTGGTGCTGGTGGTGCTGCCATGATGACCTACTTTTAGTATATCTACTTTGGGAAGAGAATATTCAGATAAAATGGCTTGTTCGCTTTGAATCGTCGCGTCCCCCATCAAAAGCATCCTTCGATTGAACCAGGACAGAAACAAAACGATGCTGCTATCATTTTCTTCCTCCCAATTACGATTAAGAGATTGCATCGTGATATTTCCGATTTGATACACACTATCTTGCTTGCAAACTTCAACAGAAATTTTTCTTTTCTTGGCTTCTTTTAATACCTGTTGTTCTAGTTCGTTCTGCTTTCCTTCGTTGATCATAATCTTTTCTACTTTAAAATTTTGTAACAAAAAAACGGCTTCTCCCATATGATCATAATCTCCATGGGTCAAAAAGAGATAATCAATTTTAGAAATACCCAGAGATTTTAAAAAAGGGATCGTCACATAGTTCGTAACATGAGAAACGTTTTGTTTTTGCTGCCACTTTTCTTGATTAAAATTCAACTTACCTCCCGTATCAATTAAAATCGTTTTCTGTTTCGTTCGAAGTAACAAGGAATCACCTTGCCCAACATCTAATACAATCATCTCTTCTTGAGATAAGAATTTAGGATAACAATAATGAGTGACCAATATTCCCATATAAAGAAAACAATATCCATATTTTTTACGCATGATAAATAAGAAAAGAATAATGGTAACTACGATATAAAGCAAGCAAATCACGACAGGCGGCTTTATGAAAATAAGAGTTCCAAATGAAATGTTTCCTAATCCAAGAGAACTTTGTTCAAGGAGTAAAATCAGATAATAATAGATGGAATCTAAAAAAGGAAAGCAAAATACTATTAGCGAAAGTGGAAATACAAAAATGGTAACCAAAGGTACAAAGTACAAATTATAAAAAACGCTAAGAAAATTGATTTGAGAAAAATGATATAGTGCAATTGGAATACTGCTACAAAAAGATAAACACGATACTTTCAAGGCACGCATCATTTTCTTATGGCTTTCATTGATCCAATCAGCAAACAAAATGAGAAAAAAACTGATTAAAAAAGAAAACTGGAAGCCAACTTGATAAAGAAAAAATGGCTGATACGTGATCGTTAGAGCAAACGTAAAATAAAATAAATGCAAGGGTTTTATGTGAAAATAATATATTTTATTCAAGGAAAATAAGAGAAAAAACAATACAGCCCTTAGTACAGACGAAGAAAAATTAGTTAACCACAAATAAAAGATTAATATGATCATGGTAAACAAATATCGTGGTTTTTCTTTGATATGAACCTTTTTGAGTATGCTTAATAACATACCACTTAACAGTGAGACATGCATACCGGAAATTGCGAATAAATGGCTAATTCCATTGTTTTGATAACTCTTCATGACCGTTTGGTTCAAATCATCTTTTTCCCCTAACAAAAAGGCCCTAAGATACATTCCTGTTTTAGGTACCTGTTTGGTTCTTTGCAAGATCCAATTTTTTATTCCATATAAAATATTTTGATTATCTTTCACTTTTTGAAAAGATTCTACTTGCATTTGAAAAAACTGTCCTTTTCTATTTTGATTTTCTTGATAAGAAAAAATATTAGGAGTGGTGCTTTTGGCAATAGATCGTAAATTACCTTCCAATTGAAGCGTATCACCAAGATGATAATATTGCGAAAATGTTTCCTTTTCTTCCTTGTTGGAAAAATAATAATAAGCATTGATCTTTTCTTTTGCCTGAATGGTCATTGTTAATTGATTGCCATCTATTTTTGTCTTGATCAAACGTCCTTCTATCAATTTTTCAGTTCCATCATAACAACTGGCAAGTGGTAAATTGATACGAAAGAAGGCCACCAAAAGAGACAACAATAAAATGACATAATAAGGCGTACTAGACAGTAATATAGTCCTTAATTTTAGCAAACACGGCTTCTCCAATTCCTGATACATTCATAATGTCTTCTATTTTTTCAAACAAACCGTTTTCTTCTCGATACGTAATAATATCTTCGGCTTTGGCCTCACCAATTCCAGGAAGCGTCATCAGTTGTTCTTTGGTTCCTTGATTAATGGATACCATGCTTGTCTCTTGCCCTTCTGGTATTTCATCTTTAGAATCTAAATCAATACAAGCATCGTTTACAATATTGTTTTGTTCTTGGCACTGTTCTATCTTTTGTATTTCTTCTTCTTTTGTTTTGACAAAGTTTGCCACTTCGTCTTTGCTGTAAACTACAATGACCATTTCATCGAATACTTGTTTTCCTAAATTCATGACACTCGTATCACTAGTTTCCAACAAACCACCAGCCACATTGATGACATCCATTACTCTTGCAGTAGAGGAGACTTGATAAAGTCCCGGATTTACCACCTGTCCTTTAATATCTACATAATATTTTTCTTCCTCTAATGTCTCTTTTTCCGTTTCTGTAACAGATGCTAAAACTGGCATTTTTTCTTTGGTTATTTTAGAAGGGGAACGAAAAAATTTAAAATAGATTCCCATACTTGATAATGTAATCACCAAAGTAAGAGCAAACCCTAACAATACTTTACGATAGCGATAATGAAATGACACGTTTTCACCTCCTACTTTATTATTCTAAACAAAAAGGAAATATCTTTATTTCCTCTTTTCTTTTTTTAAATTGTTTCGTAAGCCCGTTTCAACACTCACTCTTTGTACCATCGTAAGTGCGATGATCAATGAAAGCGTATAACTACCTCCATAACTCATAAATGGAAGGGGAACTCCAGTTAGTGGCATAAGTCCAAATAACCCCATTAAGTTAATGGCAATATGCAAGAAAATGTAAATAGCGACGCCATAACAGATGACGGCTCCACGGTTGGTATAACTTTGCTTGGCAATCATAATAATGCGATATAGAACAAACGCATAAGCAAGCAAGATGGCAATTCCTACGATCAATCCTAACTCTTCTACGATGATAGCAAAGATAAAATCGGTATATGGCTCCGGTAAATACAAGTATTTTTGAGTGCTATTTCCAAGACCTGTTCCAGTTAGGCCTCCATTGTTGATGGCAATGTAGGCATTACACACTTGACTTCCGTTATCCAACAACCGTGCACAAGGATTGGTAAAATCTAAGCGTTCTAATTGGCGTTCATAAATAATACTCTTACCACTACTTACAAGTACTAAAGCAACAACTACAACCATTCCGGCCAAGGTCAACAAAATTTTTCCCTTAATCTCTTTGGCGATTGGCACCGAGATGAAAATACAAAATACAATGGCCGAAAAAATGATGGCAGTTCCAAGATCCGGCTGAAAAATAATCAAAAATGCCAAAATACCACCAATTAACAACGGAAACAAACTAGTACCATACTTATCTAGTTTATGTTGATTAATTTCATAATAGCGAGCCATCCATACAATCATGATCACTTTGGCAAATTCACTGGGTTGAATACTAAAAAAGCCAAGATCAAACCAACTGACGGCTTGATTTTTCACTTGTCCTACCACTAACAAAACACTTAAAGCAATACCAACACCTACTACTCCAATCCAAGAGACCATTCCATAAAATTTGGTATTGAAACGAATCATGATCAAAGAAAAAATCAAACCACCAACAAGAAAAATAGCTTGTTTAATAAAAAAGTTATAGGGACTGGCATCATAAGACATAAAGGCCGTTACATTGGAAGCCGAAAAAACCATGATCAGTCCAACTACAAAAAGTAATACACTTGTAATAAGCAACGGTTTATCTAAGTTTTGAAATATTTTCTTCAAGGTATCACTTCCCTACTATGATCATTATTACTATATCATAATTTAATGAAGAAAGAAATAAAGAACCTCCAAAATTTATGATTTTACTTTCTTTTATGATTCATCATTTACGCTAACAAGGCGAATTCATTAACATAAAATGTCTATTCAGAATATCCTATATTAGATTAAGATAAAGGAGGAAAAATTATGTATTATTATGGTGGCGGTTCTTGTGGTTGCTGCAACAATTTCAGTATGCCTTGGGGTAACAACTGGGGCTGGGGCTGCGGATGTGGTGGCAACTTCGGATCTAGTTATGCAATCGTATTAGTATTGTTCATTCTTTTAGTAATTGTAATCGGATCTCGTTACACAAGATAACAGAAAAAAGGAGAATGCTCTTTCCTTTTTTCTTTTTTTTTGATAAAATAAGTCCAGTTGAGGTGGTTGTATGTTAAAAACAAAAGAAATTTTAGATGAAAAAAATAAATTACTGCGACAAAAAAGCAAAGAAGTCGTATTTCCGTTAACCAAAGATGATAAAGAGGCCATCAATAAAATGGTCGAATACCTTACTAACAGTCAAATTGAAGAAAAAGCACTACAATATGATTTAAGACCAGGAATGGGAATGGCTGCTGTGCAAATTGGCATATTAAAACGCTACATTACCATCGTCAATGAAGTTGCCGAAGGAGAATTTGAAACTTACGTAGTCATCAACCCTAAAATTATCAGTCATTCTACTGAACAAATCTATGTCGAAATGGGTGAAGGATGTCTTTCGGTAAACCGTGAAGTAGATGGAATTGTTCCAAGATATGCCAGAGTGACCGTAGAAGGTTTTGATGAAATGGGTAATAAAATCAAAATTCGAGCAAGAGAAGAACTTGCCATTGCTTTTCAACATGAAATCGATCACTTGAACGGTATTTTATTTACCGACTATATCGATAAAAACAATCCTTACAAAGACAAAGAAAAATATCGGGCTATTTAAAAAAACATGTTAACAAATAACATGTTTTCTTTTTATGATCTTTCCATGTAGGAAAAATAATAGTTTCCATCTTGATTCAATTGATAGACATACGTCCAATTTTGACTTTTTTCTCCCGTTGTCACGTCCGGCTCACATTTTGTTATTTTAATATTTAAAATAATACTATCGTTCGTTTTTCTTGCACTTACTAATTCTTCTGACTCTACAACGCGTTCTCCACCACCATTGTATGTTTGATAAACGTAGACATCTTTATCTGGTAAATAACGATATATGAATACATCGCTACCAGCACCACGGAACGTTTCGCTTTGATAAGTATTCGGACCAAAGATTGTCTCTACACTTTTTTTCAAATCAGTTCCAGAAATCACTGTGGTATATAGTTCCATATTGTTTCGTTCTCCGCATAAAATACCATCCGTATTGTTTTCGCTCATCGCTTCAGGATAATTTCCACAACTTTCATATTTAACTTCTCGTTGGTTTAGTTGCAGATAACCTAAGAATAATTTAGATCCATTATCTATTTCAGAAGCCGTAATTTTTGTTTTGTCAGAAGTGACTCCTCCTAGCCATGGATCTGAAATCGCCATATAATTATACAATTGTTGGACAAGATCATCGTTGATATCTAGCGTTTCGTTAATTTCTTCTACCTGCTCTTCTTTTTGTTCCACTTCTGGTTCCTTTACTTCTTTACTATTTTTGGTAAAAAATTCTTTATAGAACAGCATTCCTAAAGTTGCAACAAACAAAATCATGACAATGACAAATAAAATCATCGGTACAGATGATTGTTTTTTCTGTTCCATTCTTCCACCTCTTTCTATTTTAACCATACAATAATTTTTCTGAACGCAAAAGAAAAAAGTGAACTTTTTGTTCACCACTTGACATCTTTAGACAAAGCAGAAATTATCCTATTGTTTCTTCTTTATCATTTAGTTTCACACTTACTAATTTACTTACCCCTGCTTCTTGCATCGTAATTCCATATAAGGTATCTGCATATTCCATCGTTTTCTTTTTATGGGTAATGATTAAAAACTGTGTCTTTGATTTATAGTGTGACAAATATTTGCCAAACTGAGCCACATTTACTTCGTCTAACGCTGCTTCTACCTCGTCAAAAAGGCAAAAAGGAATAGTTCGTACGTTTAAAATAGCAAATAGCAAACTAATTGCGGTCAATGTTTTTTCACCACCTGATAACAAAGAAATCGTGGTAAGACGTTTACCTGGCGGACTTACGATAATTTCTATTCCCGTTTCGAGAAGATTATCTGGTTGAGTCAGTTTTAACGTTGCTTGACCTCCTTGAAACATTTCCGAAAATACTTGCTTAAATTCTCGTTCAATTTGTTCAAACGTCTTTAAAAATTCTTCTTGCATCACTTGATCCATTTCGTTCATAATTTCGAGCAAAGTATCTTGGGCTTTTAATAAATCATTTCGCTGATTCATCAAAAATTCATATCTACCATTTACTCGTTCGTACTCGTCGATGGCGGCTAAGTTGACCATACCCAAATGTTTGATATTATCTTTGTAGATGGCTACTTTTGTCCTTGCTTCTTCTACTTCAATATCTAATACATATGTTTCTTTGGCTTTTTCGCACGTCAATGAATGCTCTTCACTCAAGGTATTG
>CAMMJA010000032.1 GCA_946497145.1 uncultured Mycoplasmatota bacterium
TGCACCATGGGGATCACCATATGGTATGAGAGTTGTAAATTGGTTAAGATAAAAAATAACTTAAGACGAAAGTCTTAAGTTATTCTACTATATGAAAGGTTGTTTTTTGTTTAGCACATATAAAACTAAATTGCAAATATCATATAGTATTTACATCAAAGTTTAGAAGAAAAAAGTAGGTATTTGGTACCGGTGGTGGGACTTGAACCCACACGTCATTTCTGACAACAGATTTTGAGTCTGCCCCGTCTACCAATTCCAGCACACCGGCATTAACAAAGTTAGTATAACATATTTTTCTTATTTTATCAATACATATTTTTTATTTTTTGTATGTTAATTTAAAGTAATGTGGTATAATAAAAGTAGGTGAGATGTGTGAGTGAATTAGAAAAGATGATAAATGGAGAGTTTTATAAAGCAACAGATTTAAAACTTGTATTTTTAAGAGATAAAGCAAGCAGAATTTTAAATAAGTATAATAAACGTTTTCTCCATCTTCTTTTCTTACCTTGACCCAACTAGCAGTATCACAAAGTTGATCACTTTTTGGAACATACAAAGAAGTGATCCATTTTTCTTTGTACAACGTCTGTAACTCTACTGTCGTCACATCGTTTTCTTCATCCGGCAACCGTTGGCTATTTAGTTCAAAGTATCGTTCTGCGGCATCTAGTAACTGTTTTTCCTGTTCATGAAAAATATAGACCTTTTCTAACCAGAAAAACCAAAGCAACCACAATACAAGCAAAACACCCGCAACAATACTTACGATAAGAATGATTTTTTTCTTCTTATTTCCCTTTTTCATATCGTTCTCCTATCTCAATCGATAAACAAATTCTTGATCACGTATGGTAAATTTCAAGCGAATCTCACTACTATCCTTTATGGCAAGCGGAACCGTCAAATACAAGTAATTTCCTTGATACGTCCGGTTTAGTGCCATAGAGGCAGGAACATCCTTCGATTCTTGCTTATTATCTATATAACTAATTGTACCATATCTAGAAGAAAAGTCAACCAATTCACGGGTCGTAAAATCATCAGAAAGATAAGAAATTACCATCAACGTCTGATCAGCAGGCGCAACCATTGTCTCTTCGACAATAGAACAATCATTTACATAACATTTTTCATAAAAGTAATTGGTTTGATCCACTAACTGCATATCCATGAGACGTAACGTTTGTTTGGTTTGATTTGGATAAACCACTGTCATATCCTCTTCTAACTTCTTTTCTTCATTCGTCTTAATTTGCGATAAGTCGGAAAGATCCAACCGAATCTTTTTCAAATCCAACGTCTGACTGTTTACTACTTCTTGATACGTAAGAACAAACTTCTCGTTGTCCAAATCTTTATCTACCTCATAAATCAACAAAAAAGTTCTCTCTTCTTGTGGCTTCAACGCCGTCTTATCATACGGCTTTCCTAAATCCGTAAAACTTTGATTGTAAGTTAACGTATTCACAAAAGAACTAAGTCCATTCAAAAGATGAAACCTCGTCATGTTCATCTCACGTTCATTAGCGCGATTGATTACAGTAAGATCTAAAATTACAAATTTTTTCTTGGAATTATCTCCAAGGACAGAATCTCCTTTATAATCCAAATCGGTCACATATCCCTTATTGACCCGAATGGTATACTGATTGGCCGTAAAGCTTTGATTCATACGATACACTTTGTGAGCAACACCAAAATAATAAGAAGTAAAGCCGATAAGTCCGCAAATGACAATCACCAATAGAATATGAACTACCTTTTTGTTTTCTTGATAAAAATAACGCAAGTACCGAAGACGTTTCTTAAATTCACGTTTGTACTTATCTTTGTCGACTTTGACTTCAAATTCAAACTCTTCATTATCTTGTTGCTCTAGTCCCAAATACTCTTCATCGCGTTGAAAACCAAATTTTTTTAAATCAATTCCTAAAGATCTTACAATTAACAAAATAAAGACGATGTACTGTGGCAAAGAGGCAATAAACAACAAATCACGAAGTGCCAACGTTTTGGTGATAGATACAGCAGTAGTTAAAGAATGAAAGTAGTTTGCACCATATGCAAAAATACCAATCATAAACACATATTCTAAAATAATCAAAAAGTAAATGCGATATGGTTTCTTTTTATAATGGAGCAAATAAATAATAAAACTCGTAATAATAAGAATACAAACCGATACAACATAAAATAAAATATTTACGTACTGATCTACACTATCTAATGCAGAACTATAAGTACCCAAAGATAAATAATCAGCAACAAAAGAGGAAAATTGCGCATTTTTATAGAAAATATAACCACATAATACCAATAAAACAATGTGAATTTTTTGAAAATGTTTAATTAAAAAAGCATATGGTTTTTTTAATATCATAAAAATTCCCCTTTCTACTCTATCATATAAAGTATAACTTATTTTGCAAAAAAAAGAAAGTATGATATAATTTTTTTAGAAATGAGGTTAAAGTATGAAAAAAAGAATAATATTTTTGGGTTTGATCATATTGGCTGTTTTTTGTTTTACTGGTTGTTCTAACAACAAATTAAAAACTATTACGTACTCTGAATTAGAAGAGATGATTGCCAATAAAGAATCTTTTATTTTAGAAATCGTTCAAACAGGATGTTCTGCTTGCGAAAATTTTACACCACGATTTAAAGATGTGTTAAGTGAATACGACGTAACGGCCTACTCTCTTAACTTAACCAACATGAACGAAGAAGATACAAACAAATTCAATCAACTTCTCAACATCAACAGTACACCAACGGTAGTATTCTTCAATGAAGGAGAAGAAGAATCTGTATCATACCGCATCATTGGTGCCGTAGACAATGATAAAATCATTCAAAAACTAAAAGCACAAGATTATATCAAATAAAAAGAGCATCGCTCTTTTTTATTTTTCTAAATAATCAGCACCTTTATGTGGTTCTTCTTGCAATAGTCCATGATAATTTTGTTGCCTTAACGCTTCATAAATAACAATCGCACAACTATTTGATAAATTCAAAGCCCGAACTTTATCCGTCATCGGAATACGCATGCAATGTTCGAGATCACGTTTTAAAATTTCTTTAGGAATACCGGTAGATTCCTTGCCAAAAATAAAATACAAATCCTTTCCATCAGGATTAGAATAGTCAAAACTCGTATGGGGCTTTCGTCCATATCTCGTAAAATAATAGTAAATTCCTGGATTTTTACTTTGAAAATCATCGAAGTTTTCATATACACAATAATCTAATTTATCGATATAATTCACACCACTTCGAATCAAATGCTTTTCATCCAATGAAAAACCAAGTGGTTTAATAAGATGCAACTTCGTATCCGTCGCAACACAAGTACGCATGATATTCCCTGTATTCTGAGGAATTTCTGGTTCAAATAAGACAATATGATTCATACTTTCTCCTTTCAAGTGAAAAAAACAATTACCAGAATTGTTTTTTAATTAATTTGATGTACTTCAAAAAACTGTTCTACTTCTCCCATCGAAAGATCTGTATACCCAGTTCCTTGTAACACTTCCGTTACTGTTCCATTTTCGAACAAAAGGAACGCAGGATATCTAGTAAGTGATTGGGTAATTTGATATTGATCCGTTAAATTTTGCAAAATCGCATCGGCCTTGACATCATCTTCTAAATTCAAATAAGTAAGATTATCTTTCCATTGCTGTTTCTCAATTAATTTTTTTAAATCTGTTTCAAAATTGCGACATTTCGAATTAGAAGGAACACAAAGATAAATCACTGCTGTATCATTTTCTTGAATATAGTGACTAAGTTCTACATCCGTAACTTCTAGAATGGTTCCTCTTAATACTGGAATTGTGCTCTGATACTCTTGGTACTCTTTATACCACAAACAAAGATACGTAACCAACAAGACCGTAACTAGTACAATCACTCCCAAAATCACATAATTTTTCATTGGTTTTTTTCTATTTACAGCACCTTTTTTCATCCTATCACCTATTTTCCTATCTAGTTCTATTCTATCATATTTACTTTTTTTTGATAAGAGGAATTTTTATTTTTTCAACATCTTTTCTATCTTACGATAAAGATTTTCAATTTCTTCTTTCGTTTCATCAAATAATTGCAAACGAAAACTACATATTCCCATTTGCTGATACAAAGGAATAGAAGAAATTTGATCAATGATGGAAGATAAAATATGTGTAAGATTACAATGTGAAACAATTGGATAACTTTGACCCATTCGATCTTGTAATTGATAATTTTTTCCGTTTTGACAAATAGAACACTTGCTTGTCTTCGATAATAAATCATTTAACACACAATGTTTCATAATCATCAAATCAATACGTCCATAAATAATTTTTTCAAGATGCGGAGTTTCTTGCATGTTATTTCGATAAGAATCAAGCAACGTTTGGATATGCTTATCAGTTAACTCCGGCGACAGCGTAACGATAGACGCTCCATACTTTTGTAGATAATATACCGTATAAGCATTGGTAACGTTCATAGTATAGTCACAAACAGCACTTTGAAAAGGAAGTTCAAAACCACTTAATTGCGTCATTAAAAGACGAGTAATAGGTGTCGAAACATTTCCTACTCTTGGCATTTCATAATAGATGCGTGGATCATTTTGGTATTTTTGAAATAACTTCCAATCATCAACATAAATGCGTTGAAAAGGCAACTGTAAACATTGTTCTAGCTGTTCTTGATTGCGAACCAAAATGGAAACTCCTACGTGGCGATCGAAGCCAAAGCCATGAAATTGTGGCATTGGGAAAACTCTGGTCTTTTGAGTAGAAGTTGTTCGTCGCTTTTCTTCTAATTGAAGGGTCAACTCACGACGCAACTGATTTAACGATTGAATAGGAAGAAAAATATCATCATCCATCTCTACAGTAATATCATCTAAAACAAATGGCGTATTCCCTAACTTACGAAACTGTGCGATAATCTTTTCCTTAGACAACGGAGCATTTTTTGCCTTCTGAACAATGTCACCTTCTACTTCAAGACAATGAACACCATCCATGATCATTGCTTTTAGTAACTGATCTTTCTTGGCTACCACATGAAAATCGACAGCGATCCGGCGTTTTTCATAATGTGTCAAACACTCTAATAATTTTACATCTTTCGTCTTATGAACTTGATCAAGTGAAGCTAGTTTTATTTTATTATCAAGCAAGATCATATCTCCTCTTTTGGCTTCATGAATCAAACGATGATTTTGATCGTATAAAAAATTTACGATCATACCCTTTCCACTTTCTAAAAAACGAATACCATCTTCTTGTGCCAAATCACTAGAAAGTAAAATCTTAATATAAGAAGAAGTTACTTCTATCACACGACCAATTTTAATGCCAATATGATTCGGACTTTTTATGTTCATCAATTGATGATTATCCTCTTGAAACAAATAACCTTTGGTAAATTGACGATAAAACAATGTTTTTAATTCATTTTCTAGTTCTTGAGGTACCACAATCTTCTTATTTTGTTCATACTGATCAATTAAATTACGATAAAACTTTGTAACCAAGCCAACATAAGCGGGACTCTTCATTCTACCTTCAATCTTAAAACTCGTAATATTACTTTCCATCAAGCGTTCAAAATAATGGCTCGTATTCAATTCTTTTGGACTCAATAAATACTTACCTTCTGTAGAAACTACTTTTCCATCTTCTAACAGTTGATATGGCAATCGACAACTTCCCGCACACTCTCCTCGATTACCACTTCTTCCACCAATCATACTACTAAAAAGACAACAACCAGAATAACAAATACACAACGCGCCATGTACAAACACTTCAAGTTCCATATCTACTTTTAAGTTTTCGATTTCTTCAAGTGACAGTTCTCGTGCTAAGACAACTCGTTTCACGCCTAATTTTTGTAAAAAGGAAAGTCCTTGTTGATTTTGATTGTGCATTTGTGTCGAAGCATGAATTTCCAAATCCGGAAAGCATTCACGAACCAAGCAAATCATCCCAAAATCTTGCATGATCACAGCATCGACATGATATAAATACAAAAACTTGATATACTCCAAAAAAGATTCTACTTCTTCATCATAAATTAACGTATTAACTGTTACATAAATCTTGACTCCATACAAATGACACAATGAAATGGCTTCAATCATCTCTTCTTCAGAAAAATTATCAGCAAACTTTCTTGCTCCAAACTGTTTGCCACCCAAATATACCGCATCTGCTCCATTGTGAATGGCCTGATGAAGTGCCTCCATCGTCCCAACAGGAACCAACAATTCTTTTTTCTTCATACTACCCCTTCCCTTTGGCTTATTATAACGTCTTTTATCTTTTTTGAAAACACCTAACTCTATCTTTTACATAAAATAATAAGACAAAGGAGAAGTTTATGAAAAACATGCCACCAAATATCAGTCCTAACACATTTACCAGTAGCGCTATTTTAGTGGCTTATCTTTTAATGGACGATTTTACCATCAATGAACAAGATGCCATCGGAGAGTGGTTCATGTTGGTCGGTCAAATATTAGCAACCAACGCAGCACAACGCAGTGTATTAGAAGAGCGAAACGATCAAATCAATCAAACAAAGCAAAATGATGACATCGACGCTATTCAAGATGTTTTAAAGAAAAT
>CAMMJA010000033.1 GCA_946497145.1 uncultured Mycoplasmatota bacterium
TACTTACTAATTGTGGTGTAGAATAAGATCCGGTTCCTTTTTTATAACTAATTTTAATTTTGTCACTTGCTACTTTTTTACTAGGATCACTGTTATCTTCTTCTAATCTGACGCGATACATCGCATCGACACTTCCTGTGTTTTCAATAGTAAACGTATATGGTGTCGTTTCCATTCCTTCCGTATCACTAATAGGATAAGCATTGTTTAAAACAATACTACTTCCTTCTGTAAATGTGACATCGAACGTTCCGGCAATGACGCTATGTTCTTCATTTCCTTTGACCATCGTCGAAAATACAGCATAACTTGTTCCTACGATGGCAACAATTCCTATAACGATGGTTACAATTGCCAAAATCAATTCTTTTGTTACAATTAACTTCGTTTTTTTTTCGCGAACTTTTTTTCTTTTTTTGAACTTTGTTGTCAACTTATCAAACCAATTTGTTTTCTGCTTTTGCTTAGATGTACTTTTCTTTTTTATATTAGCAGTGTTTTTCTTTTCTACTTTTTTATCATGATTCTTTGTATTTTTTTTGATTTTTTTCTTATTTTTATCTACACTTCGGGTAGAAGATTTGATTGACTGATTTTCGTTTTCAGACATATTCCTCTCACCCTACTTTCGTCATTCTATCATCATTGTATCAAAATAATCAAAAAAAGAAAAGTGTAATTTCACTTTTCTTATGCTTTTCGACTGTCAAATTTCTTTCTTTCTTCCGTATTTAAAATTTTCTTACGCAATCTTAAAAAATGTGGCGTCACTTCGACTAATTCATCGGAATTGATATAATCCAAGGCGTATTCTAAGGTAATTGGACGTGGTCTTTTTAAAACAACGGTGTGGTCGCTTCCTGCTGCACGTACGTTGGTTAAGTTCTTGCCTTTTACAACATTGACTGCTAAATCGTTATCACGATTGCATTCTCCAACAATCATTCCTTCGTATACTTCGGTTCCTGGTTCAATAAACATCGTACCCCGATCTTCTAAGTTACCAATGCTATAAGCAGTTGCAGAACCGTTTTCCATCGAAACCAAAACACCCAATTTTCTTTCCCCAATTACGACGTTTTCGTAAGGACGATATTCTTTGAAAGTATGATTGATAATGCCATATCCTTTGGTCATCGTCATAAAATCAGTCATAAAGCCAATCAAGCCACGAGATGGAATGGTATATAACAAGCGAACTTGGGTACCAAAATTGGTCATACTTTCCATCATCGCACCACGAAGTCCCAATTGTTCAATAATACTTCCGACCGTATCTTCTGGTGTTTCAATTTGTAATTCTTCGTACGGTTCCATCTTTACGCCATCGATTTCTTTGATGATGACTACTGGTTTGGATACTTGTAGTTCAAAGCCCTCCCTACGCATGTTTTCGATCAAAATAGACAAATGAAGTTCACCTCTACCTGAGACAATCCAAGATTCACTATCATTTGGTTCGACTTTCAAACTAACATCTTTTTGCATTTCTTTCATCAAGCGTTCTTCAATTTTTCGTGCCGTCAACAGTTTTCCATCTCTTCCTACAAAAGGCGATGTATTGGTACCAATGGTCATTTGTAAAGTTGGCTCATCAATATGAAGAACAGGAAGCGCTTCATGCTCGTTGACATTGCAAATCGTCTCTCCTACCGAGATATCCGCAAGTCCCGCAATGGCTACAATATCTCCGGCTTCCGCTTCTTCGATTTCGATTCGTTTATAACCCATATAGCCAAACAACTTTTGAATTCTAAACTGTTTGATGCTGCCATCTAGACGTAAGCATGATACCATTTGATTTACTTTAATCATTCCGTTGTGTACACGTCCAATTCCAATACGTCCCACATAATCGTTGTAATCTAGAAGTGCTGGTTGAAATTGTAGTGGTTTTTCTTTATCTCCAGATGGTGCTGGAATATCTTTGATAATAAGGTCTAATAGACAAGTGAACCCTGGTTTTTGGGTTGCAATATCCGAATCCAAACTAGAAGTACCATTTAAAGCCGAAGCATAAACCACATCAAAATCTAATTGACTCTCATCAGCACCCAATTCAATAAACAAATCCAAAACTTCATCTACTACTTTTTCACATCTAGCACTTGGCTTATCGACTTTGTTGATGACCACAATCGGCTTTACTTTCGCTTCTAGTGCTTTCTTTAAAACAAAGCGTGTCTGTGGCATTGGTCCTTCGTATGCATCTACTACCAACAACACGCCATCTACCATGTTCATGATTCTCTCTACTTCGCCACCAAAATCAGCATGTCCTGGCGTATCCAAAATGTTGATACGATACCCTTGATAATCAAGTGCCGTCGTCTTTGCCAAAATCGTAATACCACGTTCTTTTTCTAATGCATTGGAATCCATCGATACATTGCTTACATCTTCATTGTCACGAAACATACCAGAAGTTTTTAATATTTCATCTACCAGCGTTGTTTTCCCATGATCGACATGGGCAATAATCGCAATATTTCTCTTCTTCATTTTTCTCACTTCTTCCTTAAATACGTCCCTGATTATATCACATTCTTCTTTTCTTTTCTACCCTATTTTTTACTTTTTATCTTTTGCTTTTCTTTCTTTATTTTTTGCACTTTATGGTCTTTTACCAAAATCATGGAAGATGTAAAAAGAGAAAGTGACAAGCAGCCAAACGTAATGGGTGATACTTTTTCTAAATCAAATAAGCAAGAGATCCAAAGCGTCGCATTAACAGCCGTCAAATCTACTCCTACTTTGTGACGAAGGTATTCCAATTGTTTTTTTGTTTCTTCTTCCATCTTTTTCTCCTTTCTAAATATTGTATGAACTACTTAGATTTTGTTTAAAATAAGATAAAATTGCTCAAAATAAAATGGAGGTTTTAATATGAAAGAACATTATTTATGGGAAGTAGAAGATCAACCAAAAGAAAAAACAGTAGAACAAAATTTAACTACTGATATTCTCATTATTGGTGGTGGGATCACCGGAATAAGCGTTGCTTTCTCATTAAGAAACAGCAAATACAAAATAACACTCGTGGACCAAAATCAATGTGGTCACGGCGTTACGCTTAGAACAACAGGAAAACTTACCTACTTACAAGACGACATTTACTCCAAATTAACCAAAGCATACGACAAAGAAACATCCTATTTATATTTCAAGTCACAACAAGAAGCCATTCAAATCGCTAAAGACAACATTGAAACCTATCACATTGACTGTGACTTTCAAGAGCTAGATTCTTATTTGTTCGTTACCGATTCGAAAAATGAAAAAAAATTAGAACAAGAAAAGGAAATTTTACAATCATTTACTGAGGTAGAAGAAAACGAGAAACTTCCTATTGCTTTTCCAATTGAAAAAGCAATTCAAATAAAAAATACGGCTGTGTTTCATCCGTTAAAATACTTACTCTCTTTAAAAAAGATCTGTAAGGAAGCAGGTATTTCGTTTTATGAAGATACCATGATTGAAGAAATTACACCGAAAGATAACTACTTTATCGCATCTACTGGCAAACACAAAATAAAAGCCAAACAAGTGGTTGTATGCTGTCACTATCCATCGTTTGTGATTCCTTTTTTCACACCGTTTAAAACATATCTAGAAAAATCATACATTGGAGTCGTTCCAAATACTAAAAAAGAAAAAATTAGTGCGATCAACTTAGATTCTGATGTTTACTCTTTTCGATCACATAAAAACTACTTATTATTTTTATCGGAAACACATAAATTAAGTGATGATGTCGATTATTTAGAAAAAGAACAAAATTTAAAAAAGAAAATAGAGGATCATTGTCAAGAACAACCCCTTTATCTTTGGTCTAACTACGATCTGATGACCAATGATTACTTACCTTTTATTGGGCGAATCGATGAAAAACATCCTAATTTGTACTTAGCAACCGGCTTCAACACTTGGGGAATGACCAATGGTATTCTATCCGGAAAAATCATTGCTGACCTCATATTAGAACAAAAAAATCCATATATCGACTTATTTAAACCTACGCGATCCATCAATATGACTAAATTAAAAAACGATATTGTAAATGATCTGAATACCGCTAAAATATTTGCCCAAACAAAAGTCAAAAAGAACTATGATTTCTATGGTGGAAATGCCAAAATCGTTACGAGAAATGGACAAAAGTGTGGTGTTTACATAGACAAAGACGGCAAAGAACACGTCGTTTCCAACATCTGTCCTCATATGAAGTGTAGTTTAATATTTAATCCGACTACCACGACTTGGGATTGCCCTTGTCATGGATCACGATTTGATATTGATGGCAATGTTTTAAAAGGACCGAGCACTTACGGCATTAAGATTGACTAACATGCCCAGTCCTTCTTTTTTTTATTTTCTTGTATAGATAAGAAACTAGTAAAAGCAAGAGTAAAAGTCGAATGGGAACTTTTAGTTTAGAAGTATAGTTTTGAAGAAGTACCCAATTGTTTCCTAATGCATAACCGACATAGACAAAAGCAAACGTCCAAGGAATACTTCCTAACGTCGTATAAAGTAAAAATTTGAAAAATGATAACCGAGTAAGACCGATGGGAAGAGAAATGAGTGTTCGAACAATGGGAAAATTACGACCGACGAAGGCAGCTAGCAACCCATATTTTTGAAACCATGCATCACATTTTTCAATATCTTCTTTTTTCATAAAAAAGTACTTGCCATATTTTTCAACAAAAGGTCTTCCACCAAAATAGCCCATCGCATAAATAATCACGGCACAAAACACACTACCAACAAGACCAATTAAAAAAGCACCCCAAAACGTAAAAATTCCGCGAGCAGCCAAAATACCACCAGTTGCCAAAATCAACTCACTTGGAATAATGATGATGACGGCTTCTAACACCATGCCAAGAAACATTCCCAAATAGCCAAAATTACCAATTAAGTCAACGACGTATTGATCCACCCTATCACCTTTTCTTTTGCTTTCTTGTTAAATTTTATGTCTATTTTCTACAAAAATTCATTTACAAAAAGTGATAGTTATTATACTCTTATAATAGGAGTGGTGTTAATGAGAAAAAGTAGTAAAATCATCGTAACGATTGTGATTGCGTTGATTGTCGTTCTAGTAGGAGGATTTGGATACATCATCGTTCGAGATTTAAAAATAGAAGAGCAATTAAAAAGTGAGTGGGAAAAATTAGGATATGAAGAGACGGTCGATATGAATATTTACTCTTCTGGTGATTATGCCAAAGTAGAAAGACAAGTTAAGAAAGATTTTCAAACGTTGTACGAAAAAACGGATGACTTGCTTGCTTTGTTTGAAGACGATCGTTATACACAACTACTCACCAATCAAAATTATCAAAAAGATGGTCCTAATTTTGAAAACTCATTTATTTTGCTAGAAGATATTGGTACCAAAGCGTCTACTATTATAAAAGAAGTCGAAGCATTAAAAACAGACGATTACCTCGAACAACAAAAGAATAAAATTAAAGCAGACGAATATTATCAAGATTATTATTTAGATGTACTAAGAAACGAGACCATCTATTTTGAATGTATTGACGATGTTATTTCTTCTTATCAAGAACTCTCTTCTACCAGTCAACAAATGATTCAAGTATTGTTATTTCTAAGAGAACATCAAGATCAGTGGTATATTGAAAACAATGTCTTTACTTATTATGATGAAGATTTTTACGAACAATACTTACTTTTGTTAGATGACATTCCCGAAGAACCCGATCAAAATAATTCTATATTATAAAAGAAGATGATTACTTAATCATCTTCTTTTAATTCTTCTATTAATTTCGCAACACTTTCTACTTGTGGACAATCTAACTGCCGAGAAATGATACTATGCTCTATCACATAACCATGATAATCTTTTAACATTGCTTCGTCGTTAGCATTATCTCCGATGGTATCCACCAAATTAGTAGATTTTTTGACGATATCTAATAGTTTTTTGATTCCTTTGCTTTTATTTGTTACACTCGGTAACAAATTTAACCAATTTTCACTAATGTAACCATGTATTTCAGGAATTTCTGTTTCTATTTTAGAAAGCAATTTTTTGGCTTTTTCTCGATCTTGTAATTTCACGATACATTTGGTGGCAGGAAGATTTGGATCGTTGGTATAACCATGTCCCGTATCTAAATACCAAATGACATAGGGATCATCTTCTTCAATCGCGCGAATGATTTGTTGATTACACTCTAATGGGATATAAACAGTAGATAAACAATTATGATTATGATCAAATATCATGGTTCCATCATTACAAATCAAATAATCATAGGGAATGTTATATTCCCTCGTCACACGTAACAAAGAATCTAAATTTCTACCTGTCGCAATGACAAATAAATTTCCTTCTTTTTGAAATTGATGAATCGCCATACAGTTTTTTCTTGTCTGCTCTTCTGTCGTAAACAAAGTTCCATCAAAATCACTTACCAATATTTTCATATTATCCCTTATTTCCTGCATATTTTTCTAACACTAGTATATAATAAAACTATCATGAAAAAAAGTATTGACAACTTGGCAATTTTTGTTATAATTAATATTGTCTACTTTTGATGCGGACGTAGTTTAATGGTAGAACCTCAGCCTTCCAAGCTGACTACGTGGGTCC
>CAMMJA010000034.1 GCA_946497145.1 uncultured Mycoplasmatota bacterium
GTTGACGATAGGGTGTTCGCTCCTTGGCGTCATCTATCATGTGACTTTTAAAAAAGGGGGTATAAAATGAAACGTTATTGGATCCCTCTTTTGGTTGGTGTAATTTTATTTGGCATTGGTTGTGGTGCTTTGTGGTTTGAAGTAACCGAGTTTTCTTATATTGATCAAGCACCTACTTATCAGAGGAAAACGGAAAATTTTGTGTTTCCCATTGTCGAAAATGGCAATTATCGTATCATAAATAGTGATGGAACCATTCAATTACAGACAGATGATAATTTAAAAGATGAAATAAAAGTGGAAGTGACTTACTATTCTGATTTTGGAAATATTGGACATTATGAGAATAGTTATTATGAAAGCGAACCAGTGAAAAACATCGTCTTTTATATGCGTGAGATCGATCAGTGGAATATGTTAAAAAAGATAAAAAACATGGTGTTTACAGATATTAAGGATAAAACATTTCATAATTATGGTTTATTGAACGATACAACGATTGTAGTGACGGTACCAACGGATAAAAAAGAACAAATATCGATTATACCAGATGAAGATGAGGCAGATGAGGAAATTGAAGAAAGAGCAGATTGATAATTATCAGTATGAAAGAGATTTAAAACGACAGGGAGTTAGTTTGATAGGTGGTATAGACGAAGTGGGACGCGGTCCTTTGATTGGTCCTGTCGTAGCAGCGTGTGTCATTTTAAAAGAAGATTTTGATTTGCCTGGGTTAACTGATTCTAAGAAATTATCTGAAAAGAAAAGAGAGTGGTTTTATGATAAGATCCAAGAAAATGCGATTGCGATTGGAATTGGAATCGTAGGACCTGAAAAAATTGATGAAATTAACATTTATGAAGCAACGAAAGTTGCCATGAAACAAGCCGTTGCATCGTGTCCAATTAAGCCGGAGCATCTCTTAATTGATGCGATGAAGTTAGATGTTAGCATACCCTCAACTTCGATTATTAAAGGCGATTTAAAAAGTATTACCATTTCGGCTGCCAGTGTGATTGCTAAAGTGACACGAGATCGATTGATGTATGAAATGGATCGTAAGTATCCGATGTACGATTTTAAACACAATAAAGGATATCCTACCAAAAAACATGTGGAAGCGATCGAAAAGTATGGAATTTTAAAAGAACATCGTAAAACTTTTTCACCAGTATCGAAATATGTGAAATAAGCACTTTGTAAAAATCAAAGTGCTTTTTAAATTTTAAATACAAGACGCATAAAATATTTGGTGTACAATATAATAAGAGAAAAGAATTGACAAAACTAAAAATTCTTAGTATAAATGAATAAGCAAAGGAAGTGGTAGTGTGCCTAAAAATTTAGTGATTGTCGAAAGTCCAAGCAAAAGTAAAACAATTGAAAAATATTTAGGAAAAGATTATAAAGTGGTATCGAGCAAGGGTCATATTAGAGATCTTGCGACGACTGGAAAATATGGTTTAGGAGTTGATATTGAAAATGGTTTTACTCCTAACTATACACCAATTAGTGGCAAGAAGAAGTTGATTTCTGAACTAAAAAAAGAAGTGAAAAATAGCGATCGAATTTATCTTGCTACCGACCCGGATCGTGAAGGAGAAGCCATTTCGTGGCATTTAAAAGATGCACTTGGAATTAAAGAACAAAATTATGACCGCGTATTGTTTCATGAAATTACCAAAGATAAAGTTTTAGAGGCCATGAAGCATCCTTCCAAAATCGATGATAATTTGGTTCATTCCCAAGAAACGAGAAGAATTTTAGATCGAATTATCGGTTTTCGTCTTAGTAAACTGTTACAATCGAAAACAGGAGCCAAGAGTGCTGGACGTGTTCAAAGCGTGGCGCTTAAATTGATTGTCGATCGTGAAAGAGAAATTGCAAATTTTGTTCCAGAAGAATATTGGACAATTACGGCAGTATTTTCTGATTTTTCAGCAGATTTGTTTCAATATCGAGAAGAAGAGATCAAATTAAAGACCAAAGAAGAAACTGCTCAAGTTCTTTCCTCTTTAGGGGATACCTATACCATTCAAAATATCGAACAAAAACAGAAAGCCAAAAAATCAAAACCACCGTTTATTACAAGCACACTACAACAAGAAGCATCGACCAAACTTGGCTTTTCTGCCAAAAAGACAATGATGATTGCTCAAAAATTGTATGAGGGAATCGACTTGGGGAACGAAACAGTCGGATTGATTACTTACATGAGAACCGATTCCATTCGCTTGTCGGATGAATTTGTGTCTAGTACTTATCATTATATTGAAGATCAGTTTGGAAAAAATTATGTTGGAGTAAGAAAACAAAGCAAAAAGACAGAAAATGTACAAGATGCACATGAAGCCATACGACCAACTAGTATTTTACGAACACCAGAAAGCGTAAAAAATCATTTGACTGACGATGAATTTAAACTGTACCGTTTCATTTACTATCGTACTTTGGCCTCTTTGATGGCTGATGCGAAGGTATTACAAACGACTATAATATTAGACAATCACGATTATCAATTTAAAGCCACGGGTCAAGTTTTCGTCTACGATGGTTATTTAAAAGTTTACCATGATTATGAAAGTAGTGAAGATAAAATTTTGCCACAGTTCGATCAGGAACAGCATCCTGTGTTAACCGCAGAAGAAGTAAAAGAGGAACAACACTTCACGAAACCACCTGCGCGTTATACAGAAGCAAAATTGATCAAAGAAATGGAAGAGTTGGGTATCGGAAGGCCTTCCACTTATGCCAAAACAATGGATACCCTAAAAGAACGAAACTATGTTACGATAGAAGATAAGAAATTCGTTCCGACGGAAATGGGTATGGAGACAACCGACAAGTTACAAGAGTTCTTTAAAGATTTAATCAATGTTAAGTATACTGCCGAAATGGAAGATGATCTAGATAAAATCGCCGATGGTAAGAAAATTTGGAATCAAGTACTATCTTCTTTTTATCAATTATTTGAGCCAAGAGTCAAAACGGCCTTTGACAATATGGAAAAGAAAGCACCAACACAAACAGGAGAACTTTGTCCAGAATGTGGAAGTCCGCTAGTTATCCGCAAGGGGAAGTACGGAGAATTTACGGCTTGCAGCAACTATCCGAACTGTAAATACATCAAAAAAGAAGAAAGCAAAGTGGTAGAAATTATGGATTGTCCATGGTGCGATGGCAAAATCGTAGAACGAAAAACAAAAAAAGGAAAAATTTTCTATGGTTGTAATCATTATCCAACTTGCAAGTTTGCTTCATGGGATAAACCCGTTTCTGGTTCTTGTCCCAATTGCGGAAGTTATTTAGTCGAAAAAAATCAAAAAATAAAGTGTAGTAGTTGTGATTATGAGAAAGGAATCGAAGAATAATGATTTCTTTTTGACTTTTGTATCATTCTATGTTATAATAGTGCCATAAATAGAGGTGGTAGTATGGAAGCACGCTTGGTTATCGCATTAGATGAACAATGTCAACTTCATAGAACACTCAAAACGATGGAATTAAAAGATCTTGATTCTTACATGGTGAAAAATTTTGAAAACTCTACAGATGTCCGCAATTATCCGGAGTTTCAAAGTAAAATTGAACAATTTTTGACGGAAAACCAAAATTATCGCAATCAATGTGCAAGACAGAACAATGGTTATATTCGTCTCGTTTATACGGATGAAACAGGACAGTTTCGCTATTTGAAATCTTATTACAAAAAAGACAAAAATAAACTGAATACCAAACAAGTCAAGGCCAATCTCAAAAGACAAATTACCCAAGATACGCAGTTATTAAAAAAAGTAATGAAGGACTATAAGAGCAATATGACATATTATTGTCAAAATCAAATTAATTATGGATTGCGTTTAAAGTATCCGACTTACTATACCTATGCGATAGGTCGTTGGATCGAGGCAATGAGTACTGGAAACGATGGTTATTTTCGCATTCGTCAGTTAAATCGGTATGTAGAAAAATATCACGAAGAACAAGAAAGAAAAAATAAAGGAATGAAGATCTCATCGGGTACAATTCGCAATGTGAATCCCGATACTTTTAAAGAAGATCTTGATTTGGTAAAAGAAGATAATATAACAAGATGTATCAAGCAAGCAGAAGATCCAGATGAGTTGTTTACCACATTTGATTTAGATGAGTTAAATTCTATCGATTTGGATGAATATC
>CAMMJA010000035.1 GCA_946497145.1 uncultured Mycoplasmatota bacterium
ACCCCTTCCCTCGTTAATATAAGCCTCTTTCACGGCTTCACGTTTATCAAAGTTTTTCTTACCCTTACAAAGACCAAGTAATATCTTCGCACGATTATGATGAAAATATAGTTTTAAAGGAATCAACGTATAACCTTGTAATTTTATTTTTTGATCTAACTTTTGAATTTCTTTTTTGTGTAACAACAACTTTCTGGTTCTTGTCTCTTGATGATTAAAAATATTTCCTTCATGATAAGGTGCGATAAACATATTCAAGAGAAATACTTCACCTTTACGCACGATCGCATAACTATCTTTTAAGTTACAACTACCACTACGAATCGATTTAATTTCTGTCCCAGTTAAAGCAATGCCACACTCATATTCTTCTTCTACAAAATAATCATGTCTTGCTTTGCGGTTTACGACTTCCATTTTTTCACCCCAAATCTAACGATGTCATCTCTATTCTATCAGACATACTTGTTACAATACTTTTGTACTTCTCATAATAACTCATGTAATTTGGCAATATTGTATTATTTAATTGACTATATGGATAAACTTTAAAATTACGCTTTCCACTCATACTAGAATAAGTATAAACCAAATCGGCTTTTGGATTTTCTAACGTGATCGTAGTAACACCATCATCTACCACTTTTTTGATAGTTACCGCAGCCATCAAACCAGTTAAACGCTCTACCCCTTCTTGATCAGAAATTAAATTTCCAAGCGAATAAATCACCATCGTATCATCAATAAATTCAATTGGTTCGACCACATGAGGATGTGCACCAATGATAATATCCACGCCCAAACTTGCTAAATAAGAAGCAACTTCCTTTTGTTTTGCCGATACATTTAAAGAATATTCCGTCCCCCAATGCATTGCCACAATTACAACATCTACTTGGTCTCTTACTCTTTCAATGTCGGCTTTGGCTAATTCATCCGAATACTCGTTATTTAAATACTCTTTTCCTGTTGGTGTCGACAAACCGTTGTTCCACATTGTATAAGCCAAAAAAGAATACGTAATACCATTTACTTCCTTAATTACCGGTTTGTCTCGTTCTTCAAAAGAACTATAACTACCCGCAACATAGGCATCTTTACTCTTCCAATAATCAAGAGAACTAAGTACTCCTTCTTCGCCTTTATCCATCGTATGATTGCTGGCTACACTAACAAGATTAAAACCAGCATCCAAAAATGCATCGCCCACTTCTTTCGGAGAATTAAAGCGAGGATAGTTCGATAAACCAAGTTCTGTTCCACCTAATATCGTTTCTTGATTGTAATACGCCAAGTCATAATCTTCGACAATTGGCTTGATTTCAGAAAGCATCGGTGTAAAATCATAGCCACCATCACCTGTCTTTGCATCGTTATAAACACTATTGTGAATCAAAGCATCTCCTACCATAATCAAAGAGGCCTCTGTCTCGATTCGCTTTGGCTCTTCTTCAATTTTCTCTTCTTCCTTCGGTACTTCTTGCTTCTTTGAAGTAGAAAAGTCCAAATGAAATTGCGCTAAAACAACTCCTGATACAATCATCAGCGTACCCAATACCGCCAAAATAATTTTAACGTTCTTTTTCACTTTTCTTTTTCTCTTTTCCATACTACTACACCTTTCTTACAATTTCAAAATCGATCATCTTTTCCTGTTTAGACGCACGTATTACTTTTACCACGACTCTTTCTCCTATACGATAAACCTCATGTGATCTTTCGCCTGTCAACGTCAACGTTTCTTCATCATAATGGTAAAAATCGTCCATATCTTTTATAGGAACCAAACCCTCAATCAAATCATCTAATTGTATAAACATACCAAAACTCATCACGCTAGAAATCATTCCCTCAAATTCTTCTCCGATGTGACCTTCCATATATTCTGCCATTTTCATATCTTCAACTTCTCTTTCACAATCGACAGATGCTCTTTCTCTAGAAGAAGAATGTTCCGTAATGTAAGCTAATTTTTCTTGCCAATGATGAAGTGTCTTCGGGCTCATATCATGTTTAAACAAATAAGTTCTCAACAAACGATGTACTGTCGTATCTGGATATCTTCGAATTGGAGAAGTAAAGTGCGTATAACATTTACTTGCTAGTCCATAATGACCTAAGTTTTCTGGACGATAAACGGCCTTTTGCATATTGCGAAGCAATAAACTAGACAAAATTTTAAATTCCTTCTTCTCTTGTAAAAATTTCAACAAATTTTGCATCGTTTTGGGGCTCGTATCTTTTATATTACCTGGTAATTGATATCCTAATGTTCCTAAGAAAGTCAAGAAACTACGAATCTTTTCTTCTTTTGGATACTCGTGAACACGATAAATAAACGGAAGTTCCATAAAGTAAATGTGCGTTGCAACACATTCGTTTGCCATAACCATGAAGTCCTCAATCAATTTTTCTCCTTTACCACGTTCCCGTAATACAACTTCTGTTGGTTTCCCAAGTTCATCTACTAAAATTTTTGGCTCATCCACATCAAAGTCCAAATAACCACGTTTGTTTTTCATCTTACGTAAAATTTGAGATAATTCATACATTAATTTTAAAGATTCCACATAATCCTCATAACCAGGCGAAACAATATTGTGATCTAAGATTTGGTTTACTTTCTTATAAGTCATTTGTATTCTAGAACGAATCACACTTTCAAATATCTCATAATCTACCAAGTTTCCTTCTCCATCAATTTCCATTACGCAAGAAATCGCCAAACGATCCGCATTTGGATTCAAAGAACAAATTCCATTGGATAATTCGTGAGGAAGCATTGGAATGACACGATCGATTAAATAAACACTCGTACCTCGTTCCATCGCTTCATCATCAAGTGGCGTTCCTTCTTTCACATAGTAACTCACGTCCGCAATATGTACGCCCAATTGATAATTGCCGTTTTCTAATTTTTTAATCGAAATTGCATCGTCGATATCTTTGGTATCATCTCCATCAATGGTAAATATTTCTTCTTCCCTTAAATCTCTACGTCCTACCATTTCGGAAGGGTCAACCTCTTGAGGAATATCGTTCAATTGATGAAGTACCTCATCTGGAAATTGATCATGAATATCGTACTTGTAGACAATCGATAAAATATCTACTCCCGGATCATCTTTATGACCTAATATTTTGACTACTTCCCCTTGATAACGATTCTTTCCAAGATTACGATTGATTTTTACCAAAACTTTGTGACCATCTACCGCATTCATATTTCTTTTTTTCGGTATTTCAATATCCATTTTTAATTTTGAATCATCTAATTTAATATGACCAATTCCTTTTTTGTAATAAATCTCTCCAATGAACGTCGTAAGTTCTCGTTTTACAATTTTTAAAATACGACCTTCTATACGATCTACGTCTTTTTTGCTGATAATTTCTACTAAAACCACGTCATCGTGAATTGCTCCGTTCATGTTTTCACTACTAATGTAAATATCTTCCGTCATTCCATCCACGTCAACAAAACCAAAACCCTTTTTATTGGCTCTTAAGATTCCCTTTTTTAAATGACTATTCTCAAATAACATATATTTATCTTTGTTGGTATGATAAACCAAAACATCTTTTTCTAATTCATTTAAAGCAGTAGAAAGCAGTTTAATATCTTCTGGCTTAGACAAACTCAAAAGATCAGCAATTTCCATCAATGTCAAAGCACCACTTTGTTTTTTTAATATTTCTAGTATTTTTTCTTTTATCATCATTTCACCTTCTATTATCATTATAAAATAAAAAAGGCCATAAAGATAGCCCTAATTACATAAACGACATTACCAAACAAATAACAAAAAATACTAAACCCAAACACATCGTAATACGACTAATTGCAAGTTCTGAACCACGTTCTTTTCGTTTGCTAAACAAATCGGAATTACCACCACTGATAATTTGAGAAGCACTTTCTGCTTTTCCGCTTTGTAATAACACTATTACAATCAATAAAATTGATACAATCAACAACAATGCCTGCATAATCATCCTCCATTCATAAGCAACAATACTGTATCATAATTTAGAAAAAATTGCAAATATTTCCTATGGAATCAGGGAAAAAGAGTAAAAATCTTTCGCAAAGAATCTGATATAATCACTACATAATAAAAAACAAAGAAGAGCATTAAAAA
>CAMMJA010000036.1 GCA_946497145.1 uncultured Mycoplasmatota bacterium
AATGGGACACTTGCAGAGCGTATTATGAAAATAGAAGAACAAATTCGCGATCTTTGTTCATCAGAAGTATATCGTAGTATTGCGAAGTTGCATGTTGCTTGGGTGACATCACCAATCAAAAAGACAAATTTGATTCTAAAGAATGTCAATTTTCAATATGCACTATCTTTATGGAATTATTTGCAAGCTAATATGGAACCAAGTGTAAAAAAAGATCATTCTAATAAAGATTATCAAGATCAAGGAAAATTAAAAGATATGATGGATCAGTCTTTCTTATTAAATTGTTTAATTATGGATACATTACATAAGAAAGATGTAACAGAGGAAGAAAAAGAAAAGATACAAGAACAAGTCGTTAGCCAATCTGTAAATCAACTTATGAATATTAGTGATCAATTGTCATTAGATGAAATTATGAAATTGGTTGGAAAAGAATATGTCAAAGTAAAATATAAGAAAGTGGTAGATACCAGTGAGATCGAACGTATCTATAAAAAAGCGATGAGTGAGTATATGGAAAAAATAGATCATTTGAAGGTGAGAAAAAATGAAAACGATGAGAAAGATACTGAATAATCCATTTTTAAAGTTTCTATTTGGGTTTACGAAGGTTATCGTTTGGATCTTTGTGATTCTAATCGTACTTGTAATTGGAGTGCAAAGACTGTTTAACAATCAAGTTAGCATTGGTAGTTATCGTATGTTTACGATCGTAACCGGCAGCATGATGCCTGAATACGAAGTGTACGATGTCATTATTGTAAAAGAGGAGGATCCAAAAGATATTCAAGTTGGAGATGACCTCACATATTTAGGGAAAGTTGGAGACTATAAGGACAAGGTAATTACCCATAGAGTAAAAAAAATAAGGCAGGAAAATGGTGTCTATTACTTTACGACACAAGGAACAGCAAACAATACTCCAGATCCAGAAGTTCGCGAGGATCAATCTTATGGAACGGTCGTTTATAGGCCGGCTGTTTTAAGCTTTTTGAGTCGCATTTTAAATAATTCTTACGGACTTTATTTTCTCGTCCTAGTACCGATTGCTATTTTAATCTTTTTAGAAATATTAGATTATATAAAAGAGAAGGAATGTGAGTTATCCGATGAAGAAGAAAGAGCTCATGAAAAAGACGAAACGTAGAATACGGCGAAGTACATTATTCTTTTTGATTCTTGCTTTTATGGCAAATTCATTTGCATGGTTTATCTATAGTAATAAAGTTTCTAATAGTATTACTACTGGTGTAAAATCGTGGAAGATTACATTTGAACAAGATGGAAATGACTTAGAGGAGGATGTATCATTTGAAGTTGATTCTATTTATCCTGGGATGGATTCATTTCAAGATTCTATTGAGATAAGCAACTCGGGAGAGATGGTAGCTTACATTACATATGAATTGAAGTCGATTAAAATCATGGATGAAGTGTATACAGATGCTGATTATACAAATGATGAATTGATCGAAATGCTTCAGACAAAATATCCATTTAAAATGAATTTTAACGTCGATCAAGCGGAGATTGGAATCGGAGCGAAAGCAACTTTTGCCGTCCAACTTGATTGGCCATACGAATCTGGAGATGATGCTTTAGACACGTATTGGGGAAAAAAGTCTTATAGCTATCAACAAGAACATCCGGAAGAAAAACAGATTCAAATTGTCGTTAAAATTACGGCAAGTCAAAAAAAACCACAGAACTAAATCTGTGGTTTTAATTTGCAATTTGAGTGAATGTAATATTTACTTTCAACTTTGCGCTCTCTCCACTGATGGACGCGTTTGTATCAGCAGTGTTATCCATTGTTTCGCCAGTTCCATCTTTCCATTGAAAATAGACACGAACTTTGTTTTCTTTAATTGGATCATTATAGTAAACGTTGTTTTGAATGATGTTTACTACTTGATCGACCGGAACGATAGGACTATCGTTTACCTGGTATCCTGTAATTGCAAGATCTGTAACGGAACTTTGCTCTGATGTAGCAATTTGAATAGCATATGAGAATGATACTTCCGTCTTACTTGAATCGATCGTAAGATCAAAATATCCTTTTTGACCTGGAGCAATCACACCATCTTTGACATTTTCATTTTCAAGGTATATAGGATGGATGAGAGAGGACATAGTTGCTGCTTCTGTAATGTCTTGATTATTGACGAGTATTTTCCATTGAGCAACGCTGAAGTCAGTATCTCCCTCTTTGGTATCTAAATATTTCGCATACGTCTGTTGTACTTGTGTGATACAGAAGATCAAAGCACAAATAGCCATCAAAAGTTTCCATTTTTTAACTTTCACCAACGTGATCACACCTTTCCATCATGATTTTATTATATCATGAATGAAGAATAAAAATGTAAACGAAAAGTTTGATAAGTGTAAACACGTGTAAATAGAGTAGTAGAAAAGGAAAGTTACAATTTCGTTGAATCTTTAAAAAAGTGATTGAGGTAAAATGAAAGTTATGATAAAATAATAAAGAAAGATAGGGGGAGCGCAATGAAGTGGTTTATGATTGCTGTAGGTTCTATACTTGTTATCGCACTCATTGCGATTGGACTTCTTTTGAAACAAAAAAAGAGCAAGAAGACCGTTACAAAAGCGAGAGAGATACCAGAAGAAGAAATAGAGATTGTTGTTTTAGATGAGGAATCGCCAAAAGAACCGGAGAAAAAAGAAACTGTTAGTGATGATACGTTGGATTTGGATGATCTATTTAAAACGATGTCAATTCACGTATTGAAAGACGATCCAAATTTTGATTTTGGTTTAAGAAGAAAGAAAGATTAAAGATTAAGGGTGTATAAGAATGTATCGAATTTCTAATTTTACAGATAACAACGACGTAAGGACGATCAATGAGTTAGGTCCATTTAAAGTAATTGAGTATGTAAGGGATCTAAGTGTAACTCCATCAACTGCACAAGTTTCTTATTTTAGTAATTTAATGAATGTAAGAAAACGTCAAGTGATTTGCAATTTAGCGGTATCTCCAATTACAGTACAAGCAGGTGCGATGCAGTGGATGATTGGAAATGTAAATGCAACAACAGGAATCAAAGGTGTTGGTGACTTATTTTCAAAAGCAGTAAGAGGGAAAGTGACAGGCGAGTCTGCGATTAAACCTGAATATACTGGTGATGGACTCATGATATTAGAACCGACTTATCGTCATATTTTGTTGTTAGATTTAGAAGCTTGGAATGGATCTATCGTTCTAGATGATGGTTTGTTTTTAGCATGTGAATCTAAATTGCAACAAAGAGCAGTTGCACGTAGCAATGTATCATCTGCACTTGCAGGAAACGAGGGACTTTTTAATTTAGGGATTCAAGGAAATGGAGTTTTATGTTTAGAATCTCCATGTCCACAAGAGGAATTGATCGAAATAGAACTTCAAAACGACGTCGTAAAAATAGATGGAAATATGGCAATCGCGTGGAGCGGAAGTCTTACTTTTACTGTAGAGCGTTCTGGTAAAAGTTTGATTGGTTCTGCTGCATCAGGCGAAGGACTTGTCAATGTTTTTAGAGGAACTGGAAAAGTATTATTAGCACCAGTTGATCGTGTAAATCGATTTCCTTCATAGCTCCAAAAAAACAGTATGAGAAATGATGTGAACCCCGTTTAGGAGACATCAATAAAAAAGCAGTTTAAATAAAGTGATATAATACACTTCCGAAAGGAGGTGTATTTTTATGGCATCAAAAGGGCAAAAATTCAACAAATATAGTGA